>NZ_LZDE01000345.1 GCF_002009015.1 Microbulbifer mangrovi
CCGCACCATGGTGCGGGTTTTTTATTGCTTCTACCTGGCTAGCAGGTAAAAGACTTACGGCAGCAGGTGAGCAACGGCGTCGCGCTCTTCTGCCAGCTCGGTCTCGGTCGCAGTCATCTTTTCGCGAGAGAAATCATTGATGTCTACGCCCTGAACGATTTCCCAGTCGCCGTTTTTGCATACAACCGGGAAGGAGTAGATCAAGCCTTCCTGGATGCCGTAAGAACCGTCGCTGTATACGCCCATGCTGGTCCAGTCACCCTCGGCGGAACCCAGCGCCCAGTCGCGCATGTGATCAATGGCAGCATTTGCTGCAGAGGCTGCAGAGGAAGCACCACGGGCCTTGATGATGGCCGCGCCGCGCTGCTGCACGGTCGGGATGAAGTCGTTCTCGTACCACTCCTGGTCG
Organism: Microbulbifer mangrovi; assembly: GCF_002009015.1. Taxonomy (GTDB): domain Bacteria; phylum Pseudomonadota; class Gammaproteobacteria; order Pseudomonadales; family Cellvibrionaceae; genus Microbulbifer; species Microbulbifer mangrovi. The sequence goes on from NZ_LZDE01000345.1 coordinate 410, forward strand.
ACTTTGCCCATGGCGTCTTCGCCGTTGACCTTAACCTGGTGCAGGTCCGGATACTGGGTAGCAGAGTGGTTGCCCCAGATGGTCATGTGGGTGATGTCGTTGACAGTGGAGTCGGTTTTGTTCGCCAGCTGAGTCAGCGCGCGGTTGTGGTCCAGGCGAGTCATAGCGGTGAAGTTGCGCGGATCCAGATCCGGCGCATTGCGCTGGGCGATCAGAGCGTTGGTGTTGGCCGGGTTGCCGACGACCAGCACTTTCACGTTGCGTGCGGCAACGTCATTCAGCGCTTTACCTTGAGCAGAGAAGATAGCCGCGTTGGCTTCCAGCAGGTCTTTACGCTCCATGCCCGGGCCACGCGGACGCGCACCAACCAGCAGGGCGTACTCTGCGTCTTTGAATGCAACGGTCGCATCGTCGCTCTGTACGATTCCGGCCAGCAGCGGGAAGGCACAGTCTTCGAGCTCCATGGCAACGCCTTTCAGCGCTTCCAGTGCGGGAGTGATTTCCAGCAGCTGAAGAATAACTGGTTGATCCTTACCCAGCATTTCGCCGGAAGCGATGCGAAACAGCAGCGAGTAGCTGATCTGACCGGCGGCGCCGGTAACTGCAACACGAACAGGTGCTTTCACGATGTATCTCCGTTGTTTTCAGGCGCCCGCATTATAGGGCCTTGCCAATTAATTTCATTATCCTTTAGTCGGTACTCGGCCAAATTTGTCAGGCCAAATCCTTTTGGGAGCCCGGATAACGGTCTTTTAAGGCCGTATAAAGTTGATTGCTGAAATTTTCTGCTGCACTGTCTAAAGATTCCGCAATCTCAGCCAGGTGCTCGTTGTCTTCCCTTCCCTGCCACAACTTCTGGTAGGTACCGTCTTTGTAACCGTGATCCTGACGGAAACGATTGAGAACGTTCTTGCCCACGTAGCGGCGATACAGGTCCTCGAATGGCATCTCGCAATCGGCCATTAATTGAGCAAATCCGACCAGGTCGAATTGTTTGCTAGACAGCGTATTGAGGGTGAATGCCTCCAGGTTTTCACGGAAGTCCCCGGCAACCGGCTGCTCTCCAGCAAGTTGTTGCTCCATCTTGGCGGCGACTGCATCGGGACCACCCTGCTGCAATTCCAGGCTCAGACCGAAATGCCAGATATCAACCAGCTCCAGCTTGACCTGTTCCATTTCCGGCTGTTGTTTTTTCCACCACTTCCAACCGTAGTGATCCAGCAGTTCTGCGCTCTCTACCCAGATTGCCCGGTACCAGGGGAAGTTCTGCTCGCGCCAGTGGTCGTTGACCAGCGTGTTGATGCCGTCCTGCAGCGCCAGCATGGTCTGCAATTGCTGTTGCAACATAATTGTTTGATTCCTGATTGTTCAGCATTCGCGCTCAAACGGCGCGAGGAAATAGTCTATGAAAATTTTCGGTGGTGATCGCCGCGAGCTCTTCGTAAGAAATACCCCGTAACTCGGCAATAAACTCAGCCACTTCTCGCACATAAGCCGGGATATTGGGCTTGCCGCGGTACGGTACCGGTGCCAGATAAGGCGAATCTGTTTCTACCAGCAACCGCTCCAGCGGTACCTGCCTGGCGACATCGCGCAGCTCTTCGGCGTTTTTGAAGGTCACAATACCGGACAGGGAGATGTAGTAATTCAGATCCAGGGCGGCCTTCGCCATCTCCCAGCTCTCGGTAAAACAGTGCAGAACCCCGGCGTGCTCACGGCTGCCGTGTTCGCGAATCAGATCAATCGTGTCCTCTCGGGCATCCCGAGTGTGCACAATCACCGGCAACCCAACCTCTCCGGCGGCCTGCAAGTGGGCAATGAAACTCTTTTGCTGTACCGCCTTGGTCTCGGTGCTGTAGTAATAATCCAGCCCGGTTTCACCCAGTGCTACAACATTGGGTTGCGCGGACATGGACTTTAATTTTTCGACATCCGCGAGCCCGGATTCCACGTCCAGGGGATGCACACCCACCGAGCACACGACATCCTCATAGCGTGCAGCGATATTGACCACATCTTCCGCATTGTCGAGGCTGATGCCGACACACAGGAACTTGCCGATACCACGGCTGCGCGCCAGCTCGAGAACTGCATCCAGGTCGCCGTCGAATTTATCTAGTTTGAGCCTGTCGAGATGACAGTGGGAATCTACCAGCATGGAACAGAGCCTGTTGGTGGCCCCAATGGATCAAGTACCACAGAGACCAGGAGAACGAAGCGGGGAATTATACAGATTGAGGGCCAGATGCGCGCGGTTTGGCGCAGGGCCCGGCGGGATCCAGAATGAACCCGCCATGCAGAATTACAGGGTGTGGGTCGGACGGCTGGACTCGAGGGAGCCAGCGAGTAGAGTTTCTATCTTGCCCTGCGCAACATTCTCCTTGTCGCTGAACTGGATGCCGATACCAGGCGTACGGTTGCCCTGGGCACCGCCCGGAGTAATCCATACTACCTTTCCGGCAACCGGTAGTTTTTCCGGTTCGTCCATCAGGCTAAGAAGCAGGAAAACCTCGTCGCCGAGGCTGTAACTCTTGTCAGTATTGATGAACAGGCCGCCATTCTTGACGAATGGCATATACGCCGCATAAAGCACGGACTTATCCTGAATCTTCAGCGACAGGATACCGTTGCGGGCTCCGCCCCCCATACCTTTCATACTCAACCCCGTTTCCGAATAACCGGTTATTGTTCTGATTTAACGCTGTGTTGTCGATAATTTACACAATTAAAGCCGCTAATCAGCTATTCCTTTCGCGCGCACATCAACACGGTAACTTACCGCGCCACTACTCGCCCTGTCTACACTCAACGAAACAGTGCGGACCAGCGAATCAGCAATTCCTCCATTAACAACCGCTTGTTCGGATTGCTGTTGCCGGTGACCAGTCCACGGGCTTTTAGCAGCTGGTCGTAGAACCCAAACAGCGGGCGCTGACTTTCCGGACCAGTTCCCGGCAACCGCTGCAATAAGGCCATGATCGGCGTATCTACCGCCTGATCCGTGGTACGCGCCTTCAACATCTGGCCGACCCAGCTCTGCCAGAACTGGAGCAGCATATTCAAATCCGCGCCCTCTCCCGGCGATTCCCAGCGTCCCGCCAGAGTCACCGGATTTTCGTCGCCGCGCGTCAGGGCGGTGAGGTCCGCAAGAAACTGATCGCGAATCTCTTTCGCTTCGGGCTCCATCAGGCTCACCGCCAGCAACGGCGCACCGCCAGCCAACGCCAGTGCACTCGATGCCATATCGCCCTCGACACCACTGTCGCTCAACCAGCGCAGTGCCGATTGATGCGGGGGAACCGGAAATGCAATGGTCTGGCAACGACTGCGAATGGTCGGTAACAAACCGGAGGGGTTGTCGGTAATCAGCAGAAAGATGACCGATGCCGAGGGCTCCTCAAGATTCTTCAAAAGCGCGTTGGCAGCATTGATGTTCATCGCCTCTGCCGGGGCAAGCCACACCACCCGTACACCCTCCCGGGCGCTGGTACGGCCGACGAACTCGCCCAGCTCTCGGACCTGCTCCACCTTCAGAGGACCACCCTCTTTCTCGGGTACAACGCGAATAAAGTCCGGATGCGTTCCCGCCACGCGCAGATTGCATCCACGACATTCGCCACAGGCGAGGCCGTGACGGGGCTGATCGCACAGTAAAAGCGCGGCAAACGCGTCGGCAAAGCGACGCTTGCCCAGCCCCGCTTGCCCGCTCACCAGCAGTGCGTGCGGACAACGGCCTGCAGTCCACTGCGCGCCCAGACGCTGCCATTGTGACGCCTGCCAGGGAAGCGGCGAGGGAATCGGCGGCTGCGCCTCCACAACTGCGGGCTTTTCTGTTGCCTTGCTCATTGTGTTCCCGCGATCAGTTCCAGTTCCCGCGCCAGATGCGCCTGAACTTCCTCCAACGGCTGCGAGGCATCGATCAATGCGTAGCGCTCTGGCGCAGCTTCCGCGCGCTCCCGATACGCAGCCCGCACCTTGCTGAAAAAGGCGGATTGTTCACTTTCAAAGCGATCAGCTTCCCCAGTGGTCGCCGCACGCTGCAAGCCGATTTCCGGATCCAAATCCAACAGCAGCACCCGATCAGGTCTAAGCGCACCCTGCACGGTTTGTTCTAGCTGGCCAATCAATGCCCGATCAAGCCCTCGGCCACCACCCTGGTAAGCATAGGTGGCATCGGTAAAGCGGTCACAGACCACCCACTTTCCACTGGCCAGTGCAGGTTTGATCACCTCGCTGAGATGTTGCGCTCGCGCGGCAAACACCATCAGAAGTTCAGCGGTGGGATCCACAGCCTCGTCGCGTTTTTCAAGCAACAGCGTTCGCAACTGCTCGGCGAGAGGAGTACCGCCGGGCTCGCGGGTCTGGACGTAATCGATCCCCCTGCTTTCCAGCCACTGGGTAATAAACCGGAGATTGGTTGATTTACCGACCCCCTCTCCCCCTTCGAGAGTGATGAACTTGCCTTTAGATAGATCTGACATGAATTCTCTGCTGGTTCGACGAAACGCCAACCGGTTTTTTGTTAATTGTCTTCTTTGTTTTTTACCGGGCTCGAACGGTAATCCGATCGACGCTGCAGCTGGTACTGGCGGACCGCGCGATTATGTTCGTTGAGCGTCGAGGAAAAGTGATGGGAACCGTCCCCTTTGGCCACAAAGTACAGCGTATTCCCGCCCTTCGGATGCAGCGCCGCATGAATGGCTTCCCGCCCCGGCAGCGCAATCGGTGTCGGCGGCATACCGCCAATCACATACGTGTTGTATGGGGTAGCGTTGCGCAAATCCGCTCGCCGCAAGTTGCCATCGTATTGATCACCCAGCCCGTAAATCACCGTCGGGTCTGTTTGCAGACGCATACCGCGCCCCAGGCGCCGCACGAAGACACCCGCAATTTCATCGCGCTCCCACGGCACACCGGTTTCCTTCTCGACGATGGAGGCCATGATGAGCGCCTCATAGGCATCGCTATACGGCAAATTTTCCGCGCGCTGCTGCCACTCTTCTTCAAGCACTGCATTCATACGCTCGAAAGACTGACGCAACAGGTCCAGGTCGGACGCGCCGGAGCGATACACGTAGGTATCCGGAAAAATCCACCCCTCCGGATTCCCTTCGATACCCAGAGCCTGCGCCGCGGCTTGAACGGATTCCCCTGCCGGGGTGTGGCGAACCTTGTTGGAATTTCTTATCTGGGTAAGGGCCTGCTTGAACGTCCAGCCCTCTACGAGGGTTACCCGATAACGGGTTACATCCCCGCGATTCAGCCGGCCGACCAGGTCCATCGCATTACTGCCTGCGGGAATCATATATTCCCCGGGATGGATGCTACTCTGGTCATTCAGCCGCGCATAGATTCGTACCCACAGAGCCGAACGCAGCACGCCGTCGGATTCGAGGCGCAACAGAACACGGGAAAGGTTGCTGCCACTTTCAACATCCATGCGCAGGCCATCCACCGGAACATCAAGGGGCTTTACCAGCGCATTTTGCGCGGACCACAACGCATAGCCACCTGCAGCCAGGCCGAGAACAAACAGCAACAGGAAGCCGCGCAGCCATTTGCCCGCGCGGCTGCGACCACTACCCTCGGTAGACTTTCGCTTAGCTGTTTTTTTATTGGCGGACTTACCGTTATTTTTCGCCACGTTTTGCACAACCCGTTATTAATGCGATGGATATTTGACTCGAATGCGGCACGCTTTAGTGCAGATCACTGGCAACCAATGTCCGCATGGCGGTGGTCGCTGAGCCGGGATACAACGTTCGCAGCCGCTCTTCAGTCAGGCTGCCAAGCGTCATCTGTACCACGGGCACCACCCCCCGCACAGCATTACAGACAGCCAGTTCTTCCGCCTGTTCAAGATCCGAGATAAGAAGATCATCTTCGCTGATTTCGACCCTTGCTGCCAGCCAGCCGAGCATCACACCCCGTACGCCACAGTTGCGCAGGCTGGGGGTCGACCAACGGCCGTCCCGCCAAACCAACAGGTTGCTGCGCAGCCCCTCAATAACTCGTCCCTGGTCATCCAGAAGCAACCCCTCATGGAAAAGGCCTGGCCGCGGGCCTGCAGCCTTTTCATCGAGCTCTCTTTCAGCGCGGGTGTAAACATCCCGCTGTAGCAACTTACAACCACTCGCGAATTTATGCGCCAACCCCTGTCTCGCTTCCATAGATTGACCCGCGGCCTCAAGTGGAAATGGAGACAGTGACGCTTGTGGAGTCACACGGGTCTCGCAGAGTGAAAGCGACACACCGTGTTGCCAGGGGGAATTCCCCTCAAGAGGAACAACCGAAAAATCCCATACGGTCTCACCGTACAGCACTCCATAGCGCAGCCGTATACGTGCGCCCTCAGCCCAGTCGGCGGTGCGCTTCGCGATCAGGAGTGCGGCCGCCTCGATACGCTGCAGCACACCGGGATCAGGCGACGCCGAGCGCGCAAGCCGGGCTAAATGGCCCGGCAGCAAAGGAATGGCACCATGCCGGGCGCGCATAGTCTCGAGCACGCCCACGGAGAATTCTCCGTCGGCAGGTACGCTCTGCAGCGTCCCGGCATCGGAATAGAAAAATGGGATGGGGAAAGTCACTGTTAGAAGTCGGCGCCGACCGATGCCAATCGCGGCAGGTCGGCACCTTCTAAAGCATTAAATGCGCTGGAAAATCAGCGAGCCATTCGTTCCGCCGAAGCCGAACGAGTTTGACAGCACCGCATCGATTTTCATTTCCTGCGCCTTGTGCGGCACCAGGTTAATACCAGCACAACTCTCGTCTACATTGTCGAGGTTGATAGTCGGCGGCGCTACCTGATCACGCAGGGACATGACTGAGAAAATTGCCTCGATCGCACCAGCAGCACCCAGCAAATGTCCGGTCATGGACTTGGTGGAGCTGACCGAAATGTTGTCCAGGCTACCGTCAAATACGGATCGCACTGCAGCAATCTCGGCTTTATCACCCAACGGTGTAGAGGTGCCATGCGCATTGATGTACTGGATCGCCGAAGGCTCAAGACCGGCATCTTTCAGCGCATTGGCCATGGACAGCGCAGCACCGGCGCCATCTTCCGGCGGCGAAGTCATATGGTGGGCATCGCCACTCATACCAAAACCGCTCAGCTCGCCGTAAATTTTGGCTCCGCGCGCCTTAGCGTGTTCGTATTCCTCAAGCACCAGAACACCCGCGCCCTCACCCAGAACAAAACCGTCCCGATCTTTATCCCAGGGACGACTGGCGTGTTGCGGATCATCGTTGCGGGTCGACAGTGCACGTGCGGCACAGAAGCCACCCAAACCAACGGGCGTGGTCACCATCTCAGCACCACCACACACCATCACATCGGCATCGCCGTATTGAATAGTGCGCATACCCAGGCCGATTGCATGGGTACCAGTGGTACAGGCAGTGGTGGTCGAAAGGTTCGGACCTTTCATACCGTACTTGATGGAAAGATTACCGGAAACCATGTTGATGATGGCACCCGGAACAAAAAATGGAGAGACCCGACGCGGGCCCTTTTCCGCGATCAGCATCGCGTTATTTTCAATCGCGGCAATCCCACCCATGCCGGAACCGATGCAGGCACCGATGCGCGGCGCATTGGAGTCGGTTACTTCGAGACCACTGTCTTCTACCGCCTGCACTCCCGCACTGAGACCGAACTGCAGGAACATATCCATCTTGCGCGCTTCTTTCTGCGCAACATGGGGTTCGGGGTTAAAATTCTTTACGGTTGCAGCAAAACGTGTACTGAAAGCAGAAACATCAAACGAATCGATTGGCACAACGCCACTGGTTCCTGCCAGCAAAGCAGACCAGGTATCTTCCAGAGTATTGCCCAGCGGGCTCACTGTGCCCATTCCGGTAATAACGACTCTTCTACGCGACACTTGCGCCTCCCCCGAAATCAATCATACACGCCGGGAACTATACTTATGTTGCCGGTCGTTTTCACAAGGTTCAAATAGACGGAGAGCCGCGCTATGCAACATAGAACGGCTCTCGCAATACTACAGTAACGGGCAACACTTACCCCTTACTAAGCTATCCAGCAGGAATCAACCGAGGTTTTGGTTGATGTAATCGATGGCCAGCTGAACAGTGGTGATTTTCTCTGCTTCTTCGTCCGGAATTTCGGTTTCGAATTCCTCTTCCAAAGCCATTACCAGCTCAACTGTGTCGAGGGAGTCAGCGCCCAGATCTTCAACAAAGGATGCTTCAGGTTTTACATCTTCTTCCTTCACGCCCAGTTGTTCAGCAACGATCTTTTTTACGCGCTCTTCAATGCTGCTCATGATTCAATTTAACTCCTAGTGGATAAAAATCTGTTTTGGTCACTACTTAAAAATTAGCCACTTTATGTGGTGTATCAGTAACCGGCTAACACAGCTTATGGTTAATGCGAGGCGGCATTGTACCCTGATTTTTTCGGGATGTAATGCACCACCTCCCCACAACCATTGAATGATAAATTTTTCTTTACCAATCAATCACTTATGGTGATTTTCTCGAAAGAAAATCAGCCCATATACATGCCGCCATTCACGTGAATGGTCTCACCGGTCACATAACCGCCAGCATCACTGGCTAAAAATGCGACAACGGAGGCAATCTCTTCCGGCGCGCCGAGACGTCCCAGGGGGATCTTGCCCATCAGGGCTTCACGCTGTGCGTCCGGCAAAACCTTGGTCATATCAGTATCGATAAAGCCTGGCGCCACAGTATTTACCGTGATGCCGCGGGAGCCCACTTCTGCCGCCAGCGCACGGGCGAAACCACCTACCCCGGCCTTGGTTGCAGCGTAGTTGCTCTGGCCCGCATTACCCATGCTGCCAACCACAGAACTGATATTGATGATTCGACCCCAACGCGCCTTGGTCATATCGCGCAGACAGCTCTTGCTCACGCGATACACAGCAGTGAGGTTGGTGTTCAGAACCGAATCCCACTCCTCATCTTTCATGCGCATCAGCAGGTTGTCCTGGGTGATGCCCGCGTTATTGACGAGAATGGTCGGCGCACCGAATTCTGCTTTAACGGACTCAAGCACGGCAGCAATGCTTTCCGGGCTGGTTACGTCCAGCTCCTTACCTGCACCTTTGAGTCCCTTTTCCGCAAAACGTGCAGAAATTTTTTCTGCGCCGCCGGCACTGGTTGCAGTACCAATGACGATAGCACCCTGAGCGCCCAGCAGATCAGCGATAGCTGCGCCAATGCCGCGACTGGCGCCAGTGACCAGCGCCACCTTGCCTTCGAGAGAAGTTGAAATAGTCATATTTGTTACAAACCCTTTTGCGAACCCGTATCGAGGGCCATTGCAGTCGCCTGCAAGACCTGACTGCCTTGGCAGTCTATAGGTATCGCCTTAGTTATTGTGCGGTGGATTTAACGGCTTCCGACATCTGTGCCGGCGTTTCAATATTGTGCGCGGTCAGGCTGCGATCGATGCGCTTGGCCAGTCCAGCCAGCACTTTGCCCGGGCCACATTCGACCAATTGCTCGGTACCTGCAGCTGCCATTACCTGGACACAGGAAGTCCAGCGAACCGGGCTATAGATCTGCTCAACCATCAGTGCCTTGATCGCCGCAGGATCAGATTCCGACTTGGCGTGCACATTGTGGATCACGGGGATTTCGGGTGCGCGAAAAACAGTCGACTCGATTTGCGGAGCCAATTTTTCTGCAGCCGGACGCATCAGCTCTGTGTGGAAAGGTGCGCTTACCGGCAAGGGCAGCGCACGCTTGGCGCCGGCGGCTTTACAAGCTTCGATGGCGCGCTCGACAGCGGCGGCACCACCGGCAATCACAACCTGCCCCGGCGAATTGTAATTAACCGCCGCAACAACACCGCCTTCCGCAGCGCTATTGCACGCAGCTTCTACGGCTTCGTCATCCAGGCCAATCACTGCGGCCATGGCGCCCTCGCCCGCCGGCACGGCCTCCTGCATGAGACGACCGCGTTCGCGAACCAGACGCACGGCATCTTCAAATGCCAGAACGCCCGCGCATACCAGCGCAGACCATTCTCCCAGACTGTGGCCCGCCATGCGGGCAGGTGCCACCCCGCCCTGGCTCAGCCAGGCACGGTACAGGGCAACGCTGGCGGACAGCAGCAGGGGCTGGGTTCTTTCGGTGAGATTGATATCTTCCTGAGCGCCATTCTGGCACAGGTCCCACAGGTCGTAACCGAGAACAGAGGAAGCTTCGGAAAAGGTCGCATTGATCTCCGGGAAAGCCTCAGCAGCTTCCGCCAGCATACCAATCTGCTGGGAGCCCTGGCCGGGAAATACGAACGCTAAAACTGGGTTGGTCATGGAACATCCTTTAACCAAATGAGTGAAGCCTTGAATAATGGGGCTCGACCGGACGTCTCAGACCGCAAGCATCACGCAGGGCTTAATCACACCCCGTCTGTCGCTGCGCCTGTAGCGTCATGGCACTACCAATCTGCTGCGCCAGACCCGACTCAGCACAATCTTTGGCCGTCAGCATAGCGCGATAAAACGCCTCACTGCTGGCGCCGCCATGGCTCTTGATGACGTTGCCTTCTAGCCCCAAAAAGCTGGCGCCATTATAGCGACCGGGTTCTAGCTGTGCGCGCCATTTTCGCAACAGATTTATGGCTAATTGGCCAAAAAAACGCTTTATCGGCGCCTTTTTATCGATGGTGAAGGTCTTTTGACCTATCAGTCGGATCACACCCTCGGCGGATTTCATGGCCACATTTCCCATCAGGCCATTGCAAACCACAACGTCGACCACCCCGGTAAAAATATCGTGCCCCTCGACAAAACCCACGTAATTAATAGAGGGGTCCGCCTGCAGCATAGCGCCAGCGCGCCGAATCTCCTCGGTGCCCTTGTGCTCTTCTGCGCCGATATTCAATAGCGCGACGGTGAGGTCTGATTTGCCAGCAAACACACGCTGGGCTTCCAGCCCCATGCGCGCAAACTGTACGAGGTCTTCCGCACTGCAATCTATATTCGCCCCGAGATCCAGGAGAAAGCAGGAGCCGTCCGCGGTCGGCAAAGATTTGCCCAGTGCCGGGCGACGTACGCCCTCTACCGTACCGAGAATACTGCGCCCGAGCGCGAGCAGTGCCCCTGTATTGCCAGCGGTAACCATCGCTGAGCACTCCCCATCGGCAACAGCCTGCAGCGCGCGCGCCATGGACGACTCACGTTTGCGTCGCAACGCCTGTACTGGATTGCAGCCTTGGGTAATTACCTGGGCACAGTCAACCACTTCAAGGCGCTCACGCACTGAAGGAGGTTCTTTTATAAGAAGGGATTGCAGCTGGGAACGAGGGCCGAACAGTTTCAGTTCTGCCTTGGGATAGCGGATAAGAAATCTTGAGCAGGCCGGAACGACAGAGCGGGGACCTAAGTCCCCGCCCATCGCATCCACGGCCAATCGCAATTGGCTGGACAAAGCTTACTCTTCTTCGGAAGAGGTGCCGACATCGATCACTTTGCGACCACGGTAGAAACCGTCTTTGGTCACGTGGTGACGGTGGTGCTTCTCACCGGTGGTCGGGTCAACGGACAGAGTCGGTCCACCCAGCGCATCGTGAGAGCGACGCATGCCGCGACGGGAACGGGTTTTTTTGTTCTGCTGAACAGCCATTTGGTGCTCCTAAACATAACTAACAGTTAACACCGGAACCGGGGCGCCTACCGGCGAGCCCAAACCCTTCAAACAACTCTCAAGACTTGTTTGACGAACCCTTCAACTGTTCCAGTACTTTAAAGGGGTTTTCATGTTGCTCTCCCGCATCCGGCTCCTCTCCACCACTGCGAAACGCATCCTGAGAGACGCACTCCTCGTCGTGGAAAGCAACCATTGGCAGGTTGAGCAAAATCTCATCTTCCAATACCTGATACAGGTCCAGCTCATCGCCGTCCTGTATCACCGGGTCGAGCGATTTGGGCAATGACTTGCCCTGCTCTTCCGACCAGACGAAGCCCCACGCAATGTCGGCCTCGATCTGCTCGCTCACCGGTTGCAGGCAGCGCTGACACAACAGCTCAACCTCCAACTGGAGATGCCCGGTAGCCACCTGGTTTCGCTGCAGATCCCTGGCAAACGCCAGAGTCACCGCCACATCACCATTCACTGACTCCGTAGACGACACCAGCCGTGCAAGAGCGCCTGACGGCACAATTCCGTCCAATTGCTGCTCACGCTGCACCAATTTTCGTGCATCAATGCGGCGCGGAAGCGCGGTTTTCTGGGGGGGTATCGACATAAGCGCGCAATTCTATGGACTCACCAGAGCCTTGTCAAAACAATTCATCCACCGCATGATCACCGACCCCAAAGCCCACCGGCATCACTCTCAGGCCAGGAAGCCCGTCACCATGCGCCGACTGATTCTAGCGTCCAGCTCACCTTATCGCCGCACTCTTCTGGAAAAGCTGCAACTGCCTTTCGACACCGCCAGCCCCCATATAAATGAAGAAGCATTGCCGGGCGAGACGGCTCCGGCACTGGCCAGCCGCCTTGCCCGCGAGAAAGCCAATGCCTTGCGGAAGCAATTCCCGGATGCCGTCATCATCGGATCTGACCAGGTAGCCGAATGTAACGGCCGACAGCTCGGCAAACCCGGCACAGCGCAAAATGCGGTCGAGCAGCTTCAGCTGTGCTCTGGACAGCCGGTCACATTCCACACCGGGCTATGCGTTCTCGACAGCAACAGTGGAAACCACACCACGACATGCGAAACATTCACGGTTTACTTTCGCAATCTTGAGCGCCGCGAAATCGAGCGCTACGTCACCCTGGAGAAACCGCTGGATTGCGCAGGATCATTCAAAGTCGAAGGCTTGGGAATCGCCTTGTTCGAAAAAATGGAAGGGAATGACATCAATACACTGATTGGCCTCCCATTAATTCGCCTAATCAAGCTCCTCAGGCAATATGGAATAGACCCGCTGACAGGCAACTGAACACAAAATTCGCCCTCTTTCGGTCATGCCACCAGCGGAGGCCACTGAAGCAACTCGGTAAAATGGTCGATAATCCGATGCGGACGACACTCATCGAGCCGCTCGCGACTGTGCACGCCATAACTAACACCGATAGATGCCATATTGATCGCTGAGGCCATACGCAGATCGTACTCGGTATCACCCACCATAACGGCATCGCGCACGTCACAACCGACCTCCCTGAGAAGCTCACTCAACATGCGCGGGTCCGGCTTGGATGCCGTTTCATCCGCACAGCGACTGGCCGCAAACAAATGGCCAATGCCGTGCTCTTCAAACTCCCGATTGAGGCCGCGGCGGCTTTTGCCTGTCGCCACCGCCAGAGTGTGCCCCGCGCCCAACAAATGATCGAGGGTCGCCAGAACACCGTCGAACAATGCCACCGGCTCTACCCTCGCTGCGAGCCACTCCTCCGCATAATAAGTGCGCAGGCGATTGCGCTGCTCGCTGTGCGCTTCGGGGAAAAGGGTGCTAATAGCCTCGGGCAGCCCGAGGCCGATGATGTTGCCGATCGCCGCAGGTTCGAGCACCGGCAGCCCTACCCTATCTGAGGCTCGCTGCATACAAGAAACGATGCGCGCCTCAGAGTTGCACACAGTGCCATCCCAGTCGAGGATCACCAGCATCAACCTTACCTCTTCCTTATATACAGCATATAACGCAACTAACAATACCGGCCTGACCGCACGATCAGCTGCGGCGAAGGCTAACCAAAACCGATTCGAGCTCCGGCGGCAGAGGTGCCCGCACATCCACCCTGGTACCATCCGGCAGCGTGCAGCGAACGCCCGCGGAATGCAGAAACAGCCGCTTTAACCCGTGCTCACGGAAGGCATTGTTGATCTCATCGGACGCGTATTTCGCATCACCCGCCAGCGGACACCCGACAAACTGTGCATGCACTCGAATCTGGTGGGTGCGCCCGGTAACCGGCTCAGCGGCCATCAAGGTTGCACCAGGGAGGCGCTCCTCAACCTGGAACCGGGTGGTCGACGGCTTGCCGTCACCATCCACAACAACCATTCGTTCACCACTCTTCAGCGTATTCTTCTTGAGTGGCGCCTCTACCAGCTTTTGCCCACGCGGCCACTTGCCCGCCGCCAGCGCCAGATAGGACTTCCCAAGCTTGCCCGCGCGCAGCTCGGACTGGACATGCAGTAACACCGACCGCTTACGCGCCACCAGAATGGCGCCACTTGTGTCCCGATCCAGCCTGTGCACCAACTCCATAAAAGGACTCTTCGGATACATCTGGCGCAGCGCCTCAATCAACCCGAGCCGCACACCGCTCCCGCCGTGCACCGCGAGGCCGGCGGGCTTGTTGACCACGAGCAACCCACCATTGTCATACAGTATGGCTGCCTCGAGCGTGCGCCGCAGGGACTCACCAGCCACTGCAGGCGTCGTACCCTCGGACACGCGAATCGGGGGCACACGGACCTGATCCCCGGCTTTCAGGCGATATTCGGCCTTCACCCGCCCCTTATTAACCCGCACCTCTCCCTTCCGCAGAATTCGGTAGACACGAGAGCGGGGCACACCCTTGAGGCGCGCTTGCAGGAAATTATCGATCCGCTGACCAGCCAGTTCTTCTGGCACGGTGAGGAACTGCACGCCCTTCCCGGCGGTGCCGGATGAGCGCTCATCAGTATCGCCGCGTGATTCGGCCGAACGGGGTGTTTTACTGGGTTTTGGGGGGTTACTTCGCATGGGGCGCATCATAGCGGCAACCCCCAGCCATTTGAAGCACCGCGATTGATGCCCCAACTACACCGTGGTATATTCGGCCGGTCTGAATTGGGCTGGTTTTCGGCGGCGCACGGTTTTTCTGCTATACAAAAACCCAGGTGCCGCTCTTGAGAAAATACCGTCAATCGGGCCGGTGCGCGCAATGACGCGTTATCAACAAAACTCCGTCGGCGAGACTCTTCAAGGGTGCGTCGCAAGATGGTGCCCAGGGATTTTAGCCACAGAGGCCCTCCCGAAGCTCTCGCCGACCCGACCCCGTTACAACGGGATTTTTGCGAAGGTAAGACGGGCTGACGCCCGCAGCGCTTGGAACAGACTCTAATCTGTCACATCTCGCTCCGCGATTGACGCCAGCGACCGAACTGGCCCCCGGCCTCTGCAGGTGATGCAAAATGGCACTCCCGCACCGCCGGTTACTACTAGAGACGACCAACGGGCCCAGCCACGAGCCGGCCCCGGAGCCTAGAGAAGATGTGACCCATGCAGCCCGAAACCGGACTGCAGTCAGGACCCGCCCGGGAAATATGCGGAGCCGGCCTGACAGGAAGCGAATACCCGAACGAGACCGGTATTCAGAGTTAATACAGTATGCACACCGCAGGTGCCCCTGACTGGCGCCCCCGCGGGGAGTGCGTATAACACGGCGATAATTGCTGGGCAGCGCCCTCCTCTCATCCCGTGTACACCAAAGCCTGCGAGCTTCAGCGGCGTTTTCACCTTCGCACAACGCAAGGAAAAGACGAACGCATGAAGAGAATGCTGATCAACGCAACCCAGCCGGAAGAGCTGCGCGTTGCACTGGTCGACGGCCAATGGCTGTACGACCTGGATATCGAGAATCGCACTCGCGAACAAAAAAAAGCCAATATCTACAAGGGCAAAATCACCCGCGTAGAACCCTCCCTCGAAGCCGCTTTTGTCGATTACGGTGCTGAGCGCCACGGCTTCCTGCCCCTGAAAGAAATTTCCCGCGAATACTTCCTGAAACAACCGAAAGACATCGACGGCCGCATCAAGATCAAGGATGTGGTTAAAGAAGGCATGGAAGTGATCGTTCAGGTCGATAAAGAAGAGCGTGGCAACAAGGGCGCAGCCCTGACCACCTTTATCAGCCTCGCCGGCCGCTACCTGGTGCTGATGCCTAACAACCCCCGCGCTGGCGGTATCTCCCGTCGCATCGAAGGCGATGAGCGCAGTGACCTGCGCGACGCGCTTTCCAGCGTTGAAGTGCCTTCCGGCATGGGAATCATTGTGCGCACCGCCGGTGTTGGCCGCAGCGGCGAAGAGCTACAGTGGGACCTCAATTACCTGCTGCAACTGTGGGACGCCATCAAAAAGGAAGCGGACGACTCCAAAGCGCCCCACTTCCTGTTCCAGGAAAGCAACGTCATCATTCGAGCGATTCGCGACTATATGCGCGACGATATCGGCGAAGTCATTGTCGACGAAAATGGCGCATACCAGCTGGCCGCCGAGTTTGCCCGCCAGGTAATGCCGAACTACGCCAACAAGGTAAAGTTCTACGACGACAATATCCCGCTGTTCAATCGCTACCAGATTGAAAGCCAGATCGAAACCGCATTCGAACGCGAAGTGAAGCTGCCCTCCGGCGGCTCCATTGTGATCGACGTAACCGAAGCACTGGTATCCATCGACATCAACTCCTCCCGCGCCACCAAAGGCGGCGATATCGAGGAGACTGCGCGCACCATCAACCTGGAAGCCGCAGACGAGATCGCCCGCCAGCTGCGCCTGCGTGACATGGGCGGCCTGGTGGTCATCGACTTTATCGATATGCAGAGCAAATCTTCTCAGCGCGAAGTTGAAAAGCGCATGGAGAAAGCCCTGGGTATGGATCGCGCCCGCGTGCAGGTAGGCCGCATCTCCCGCTTTGGTCTGCTGGAGATGTCCCGCCAGCGCCTGCGTCCATCCCTGGGTGAAACAACTTTCCGCGTATGCCCCCGCTGTAGTGGCCAGGGCACCATCCGTGGCACCAAGTCCCTCGCCCTGTCCATCCTCCGCCTCGTGGAAGAGGAAGCAAAGAAGGAACGCAGCGCAGAGATCCGCGCCATCACGCCGGTGAACGTGGCTACTTACCTGCTCAACGAAAAGCGCAAGGCAATTTCCAATATTGAAGCGCGCAACAGCACCCGCGTGGTCGTTGTTCCAAATGCCGACCTGGAAACCCCGCACTTCGAAGTTCAGCGCCTGCGCGACGACGACTCCACCACCCTGGAGACCTCCTACAAAATCTCCGGCACCATCGAAGAGGTAGCGGAGAAGGACAAGGAAGACGAACCACTGCGCGCTCCGGCACAACCGGCTGTGCAGCAGATCGCCCACTCCGCACCCGCTCCCACTCCGGCCGCCAAGCCCAAGGCGAAGGCCAAGGAACAGCCGGAAGAAAAACCTGGACTGTTCAGCCGCCTGATCAGTGCCATCTCCTCCCTGTTTAGCAGTGAGGAAGAGGAGAAATCCAACAAGAAACACAAGAAGTCCAGCGGACGCGGCAAGAACTACCAGCAGCGCAATCGCAACCAGCGCGGCGGCCGTGGACGCGGCCGCGGAAATCGCGGCAATCGTCGCGACGACCAGCGCAGCGATGAGCGCAAGGACGACACCCGCTCCAAGCGCGGCGACAAACGCCGTGACGACAGTGAAGGTAAAGACCGTCGTAGCGACAAGACCGAAAACGCCCGCGAAGCGAGCCGCGACAACGCACGTGATGGCAATCGCGATGGGCAGCGCGAAGGTCAGCGTCGCAGTCGCAGACGTCGCGGTGGTGACCGCCGCAACGAGCCGCAAACCACCGCCGCAGAAGTCGAAAACACCAACCTCGACAACACTGCGGAAGCGTCCGGTTCCGACGACGACCAGCAGCGCCCTGCACGCCGCCCGAGCAATGTGCGCGGACGCCCGCAACCCCGCCGTCGCGGCCGCCGCGGTGGCGACAGCGCTGCGGCAAGCGAGCAGCAGGACACCGCCAAGTCCGAGGCAAGCAATGAGAGCGAAGCAATCGCGAAAGACGAGCGCCCTGCCGAGCCCCAACGCAAGCCGCGCACCAAGCGCGAAGACAAGCCGGTAGCGAAGTCTGAGCCGCAAGCGGAACAGCGCAGCGAGAAACCTGCAAGCGAGCCAAAAGCCGAACCGAAAGCCGAGCAGCCGTGGGCGGGCACGCAGCCGCGCACCGAGGCAACAGCCAAGGCCAAGCAAGACGCAGAGACGCCGGCAGCCACTGCAGAAGCCAGCAAACCGGCCAAAACTGCAGACACCCCTGCGAGTGACGTGGAAGCGGCCAGCAAACCGGCTGCGAAGCGCGAAGTAGAAGCGAAAGCCGAAGCACCGGCAGAGGCGAAGGCGCCAGAAGCGGCCCCAGCCAAAGCACAATCTCCGGCGGAACCTGAAGTCACTGCTGAAGCCAATGTCGCCAAGGCAGCGGAAGCAAAAACTGAGAGCGAAGAGACTACGGAAGTGCCCGAGACTCACGCAGCAGGCGACCTGCTGGCAGAGTCTCCTGAAGAGACGGCCGCCAGCGTTAGCGACAAAGCAGATGTGGAACAGCCTGCAGAAACCGCCAAGGTCGTAGACACTAGCGTAGAAGCTTCCAACGAAGAAGCGCCAGAAGCCCAGGTGGAAACCACCGAGCAGAAAGCGCCCAGCGCGGAAGCAGCTCCGGTAGCCCGTGTGCCGGGCCGCGCCAGCAACGACCCGCGAATCAACCCGAAACCTCTGGTTGATTTCAAAGTCGTCACCGCCCGTCCGGAAGTTGGTGAAATGCGCCCACTCGACACAGCCCAACCGGCCAACATCGAGCACAGCCCTCGCCCACTCCAGCGCCCAGCCAATGATCCCCGGGTCAAACGCAGCGCGAACGCAAGTGCCGAAAGCAGCTCCGATTCTGCCGAAGCAGGTTAAGTCGCAGTATCTGGAACAGAATGGGTTGGCTGCTCAAAAATGCAGCTAACCCATTGAAGTTCCTAAAAAAATTGCCTACGCACTTGTACCCGCAAAACAGCTCGGTATAATGCGCAGCACAATTTGGTGGGGTGGCTGAGTGGTCGAAAGCGGCGGTCTTGAAAACCGTTGACTGTAACAGGTCCCAGGGTTCGAATCCCTGCCCCACCGCCATACAAAAAAGCCCGGCTTTATGCCGGGCTTTTTTATAACTGCTGGATTCTTTGGATCCTCCCTCTTCAAGCCGGCGCTGGCGACGCGCTTTTTCTCGAGCGCTTTGATCAAGGTGACTAACACGGTCTGCGCATCTTCAGTTACAAATTCTCCTCCAACTCATCGGCAACCAGGACTGGGGTTATTCGGATATCCGCATTCAATGCGGCAAATAGTGGCTCGTTGTACTGAACCAGCTTCGCCTGATCACGCTCTTCGAAGATAAAAATTGCGGCACGCTTTCCTTCAGAAACAAAAAAATAGGCAGCTTCCGGTTTCGCCAGGTCAGAAAATTTCTTCATCGCGGTCGCCATGGTTCCATCAGCGACTGCGTTGTTGCCCTTTTCGACAGGAATGAGAACTTGCATCATCAAGCGCATGGGATATTCCCCAGAATAAAACCTCAGTGTATACAGCGCGTCCAGTGCGATGAGGAAATGCACTCCATATATACCAACACACCAATTTTCACGTCACTCCCACCCTCCCCGGGAGAATATTGTGTAGTTTCTGCCGATACTCTTGGGATCAATGAACGGTCCTACCGATATTCCCAATGCGCCGCCCCTGGTCGACACTGATAGCATCCTTTCGTTTGCTGTCGCACTTGGCCTCGGCCTGTTAATCGGGCTGCAGCGCGAGCGAACCAGTGACCGCATGGGCGGTATCCGCACATTTCCCCTGATCGCGCTATTTGGGGCTTTGACTGCGCACCTGAGCCGGAACCCGGGCACGGGCTGGCTGATGCTGACAGGACTGATTGCGATGAGCGTACTCATTCTGCTCGGCAACCTGGACCGTTTGCGGGGCAAAGACGACCACGCAGGAGTCACGACCGAAGTCAGCGCCTTGCTGGTCTATTTGCTCGGCGCTTTTCTGGTACTGGGTGACAAGACGGTTGCGGTGATGATTGGCGGCACTATCGCGGTATTACTGCACTTCAAGCCGGGCATGCACGCCTTCGCCAAAAAGCTCTCGGACAAGGATCTGCGGTCCATCATGCAGTTTGCGGTGCTGTCGCTGATCATTCTCCCCATATTGCCCAACCGCACATTCGGCCCCTATGACGTTCTCAACCCCTTCGCTATTTGGCTATTGGTGGTGCTGATCGTGGGTATCGGCCTGGGCGGGTACGCGGTATACAAGATCGTCGGTGCCAGAGCCGGCACCCTTCTAAGCGGGCTGATTGGCGGACTGATATCTTCGACGGCCACTACCGTCACTTATGCCCGACTGGCGCGAACCCAGCAGAAGGCCGCTCCGCTCGCTGCACTGGTGATCCTGATCGCCTCTACCAGCATGTTTATCCGCATGTTTGTGGAAATCGCCGTGGTTGCGCCACGTCAGTTTCTCGCCTTCGTGCCGCCGCTCGCGCTGCTGTTCGCGATCAGCCTGTGTGTATGCGGCTTTGCATTCATTCGCATTCAGCACCGCGAAAACACCATGCCGGAACCGAGCAACCCCGCCGAACTGAAACCCGCACTGATATTTGGCGCGCTGTATGCTCTGGTATTGCTGGCGATTGCCGCAGGCAAGGAGTATTTCGGTAATCGTGGTATCTACGTGGTGGCACTGATCTCGGGATTTACCGATGTCGATGCGATTACCCTGTCTACCGCCAATCTCACTAACTCGGGCGCGATGAAGGTAGATACAGCATGGCGTGCGATGGTAATCGCAAGCCTCGCCAACCTGGCGTTCAAGGCGGGAGCCGCGGGGTTTCTCGGCGGGCTTTCATTGTTGCGCGGGGTGTTGGCGCTTTTTTCCATTCCGTTCTTCGCCGGCCTCGCAGTACTCTGGCTGTGGGTATAGACGACACTAGCCAAAATAGACATATCGTCTTTAAGCGACTATTACCCTTGGAAATATACAGGCAATTATGTCGACACAGCCGTCACTGGTTTGGCTAGTCTTAAGGAGTACAAACTTATCGACCCCAATTGGCATTGTGTAATCCGGCCATCAAGTCAGCGGGCCCACTGGAACAATATGGCGTGAAGTTTTCACCTATCTGGTTGATTGTCATCAGCACCGCCACCGTGGCAGTGGTGCTCTCAATCCTGCACTATTTTGATCTGGACGACCGGCTTATCGAGCTGATGCAGTGGATGGATACCCTCGGATGGCAGGCGGGCATCTGGTTTATATTGGTCATCGCTCTGGCAATTATTTTCCTGTTCCCTGGCGTGGTATTTACCATGGGGGCGGGATTTGTGTTTGGCGTGGTCAAGGGCACCATCTACGTGGTTCTGGGCACCGTACTGGGGGCGGCAATTGCCTTCCTGATTTCCCGCTACCTTCTTGGAAAGCGCGCTTCAGAATGGCTGCTCTCCAAAATCAAGCCGGCCAATCTTGGGGATATCCTGCGCGATGAAGGCTGGCGGATGGTCATGCTGACACGTATGGTGCCCCTGTTCCCGTTCAAACTATCCAATTACTTCTTCGGGCTGACCCCTCTCAAGTTTCGGGACTTCTGTATCGGGAACTTCATCGGTGTCATCCCTATCACAGTCAACAATGTCTATGTGGGATCTATCGCTGCGGATTTAGCGAGTATCGGCACCGAGCGCAGCGCACGCACGCCCACAGAGTGGACGCTCTACGGCCTCGGGTTTTTGCTCGCAATCATCGCGATTATCGGCCTCACCCGTATGGCACGCCGCGCCCTCAATCAGAAAATCGACGAAGGAGAGCTCTGATGCCCTGGATGAAATGGCTTCCCTGGCGGTTTTTCGTGCGCAAATTTGCCACTTCTCACGGGTTCCTCGACCCACTTACCCTGATGGCGAGACTGCAGCGATTTGCCGAACCCTCTGAAGTCAGTGAACCCATTGAGCTGTTACGCGCAGGCGCGATATTTCATGCCCGGGCATTGATCAACAGCAAGGTCATCCAGCACAACCTGGACTGGGTATGGCCCTATTGGATCGAGCGCCAGTTCGACCCCGCGGATGTTTCGTTCATCCCACGCGCGTTTTCGATCACCCACTGCAACCTCAGCCACCGTAACTGGACTGCAGTCGGCGTACCGGACAGCGAGGAAATGCCGATTGTCGATCCACGCGGATTACTGATTCCTCACTACGATGGCTGGTCTATAGACAGCTGGGTGATCGGCGACGACGGCTCTGTACTTTATCCATCACAAAGAGATGACGTAGATCAGCAACTGGTAATGGACGAAAAGCTCGGGGTCTCTATAGATACCACCTCGTCCACAGAGTCGGCCGAATTGAACTGCCGCGTGTGGGCAGAACTGAGCGAACACAGCAACAACTGCCATATGCAGTTGCGCGCGCAACACCAGAGCGGTGGCTGGTTGGTAGTCTCCCTGCGCCCCTACAATCCGGAGGGCGTCGCCTTCGTCCACAAAGTAGTGCTCGGTGACAACCGGGATCAGTGGCTGGTAGACGGGCGTAACAAAGTATTGTTCGACCGCCCGGTTGACCGCCACCACGCGTCCGATTATCACCGCGGAGATATCTCCCTCTACCTCCGCGATGAATCCAATGAGACCCACGCGGAATGTGAAGTGGGTATGGCGACAGCCGCAGCGCTATTTCGCATTGAACCCGGTGATACCGTAGACACACTGTTGACGATTCCGCAGCACTGCAAGCTCAACACGCGCAATGCTAGGACCAGCTGGAAGGAAAACCTTCAGAAGCACTGCGCGATGAGCGTGCCCGACAGTGAAATGCAGTTTCTTTACGATGCGGCGGTACGCTCGCTGATTCTGCATTCCCCCCACGACGTCTATCCGGGCCCCTATACCTACAAACGCTTCTGGTTCCGCGATGCTGCGTTTATGATCCAGTCGCTACTGCATGCCGGCCTGCTGGACCGCGCTTCGCGCGCTCTGGAGCGCTTTCCATCGCGCCAGAAGCGCAATGGATATTTTCATTCGCAAGATGGCGAGTGGGATTCCAACGGGGAAGCACTGTGGATTATCGACCAGTACTGCCGGATTACCGGCAACAAACTAAAGCAGGAATGGCTCGACCCGGTACTGCGTGGTACCCACTGGATTCACAACAAGCGCCAACCCAAAGATGACAGCCTTACCGGTGGCCTGCTACCCGCAGGGTTTAGCGCCGAGCACCTCGGCCCCAACGACTGCTATTTCTGGGATGATTTTTGGGGCATCGCCGGCCAGCTTTCCGCGGTCGCCATCTGCAACCGGGAGGGACACACCCAGGATGCGGACACATTCCAGCACCACGCGGATGATTTCATGCTGACGGTGGACAATGCGCTGGAGAAATGCGCTGCCCGTCTTGATCGTCCCGCCATGCCTGCATCCCCCAAGCGCAGGCTCGACGCCGGCGCCATTGGCTCGATTGCGGCCGGCTACCCGCTCAAGCTATACCCTGAAGACGATCCGCGACTGCTCGACCTGGTGGAATTCCTGATGGAAAACTGCTTTGTCTCGGGTGGCTTCTTCCAGGACATGATTCACTCCGGTATCAATGCTTATCTGACTATCCACGTCGCACAAGTACTCCTGCGTGCGGGAGACCCACGCTGTATCGATCTGATGCGTAACGTGGCGAAGCTCGCATCGCCCACCGGGCAATGGCCAGAAGCGATTCATCCGCACTCTTTCGGAGGATGCATGGGGGACGGTCAGCACGCTTGGGCCGCTGCGGAATGGGTCACCATGCAGCGCAATTGTTTTGTTCGCGAGGAAGGCGACTCGCTGATACTTGCCTCGGGCCTGCCACCGGAGTGGTTAAACGATACCAGCGCTCAGAAACCGATCCGCTTCGGGCCTGCACCCACACATTTCGGAACCATTTCCATTGAAATCACTCCAGGAGAAAGGCCGCGTATTTCCTGGTCCGGCAAATGGCACGATGAGGCGCCGCCGATTGAAATTCGGGCGTTCGGTTACCAGCCGGTGGTTGTTGATGCCGGCATAGAAATGTTGGAGTTGCAGCCCAAGTGAACATAGTGATGCTCACCAACACCTACCTTCCGCACGTCGGCGGAGTGGCGCGATCCGTACAGGCTTTCTGTAACGAATACCGTAAACGTGGGCACCAGGTGCTGGTAGTCGCCCCGGAGTTCTCCGAAAAAATCGCCAACGAGAAGGACGTGGTCCGTGTTCCGGCAATACAGAACTTTAACGGCAGCGACTTTTCCGTCGCCCTCCCCCTATCAGGCGAACTTACCGAGAGACTGGATTTCTTTGAGCCAGACCTGGTGCATTCCCACCACCCTTTTTTGCTGGGAATGACCGCCCTGCGTATTGCCCGCAGCCGCGAACTGCCACTTATATTTACTCATCACACCCTTTACGAGCGCTATACCCATTACGTTCCGGCAGACTCGGAAGCGCTGAAACGTTTTGTGATTGAGCTGGCGACTCGCTACGGAAATCTCGCCAGTATGGTCTTTGCTCCGAGCGAGAGCGTCGCGGAGCTACTCCACGAGCGCGGTGTCAAAACGCCGATTCAGGTCGTACCCACTGGCGTCAAGCTGGAAGACTACCAGCACGGCAACGGCAAGAAGGCGCGGGAACAGTACGGCATTCCCGAAAATGCATTTGTCGTCGGCCATCTGGGTCGCCTGGCGGAAGAAAAAAACCTCATTTTTCTATCTGAAGCCGTGATCGAGTTGATGGTACGCAATGACGACCTGCACTTTCTGGTGGTCGGCACCGGTCCAATCCAGGACCGTATACGCGCCCTGTTCGAAGAGCACCGGCTGGGCCATCGACTGCACCTTACCGGCACTCTACAGGGACAGCCCCAGAGCGACGCCTACAATGCGATGGATGTGTTCGGATTTGCATCCACCAGCGAAACCCAGGGCATGGTACTCACCGAAGCCATGGCCGCGGGCGTACCGGTAGTAGCGCTGGATGCGAGCGGGTGTCGCGAAGTCGTCGAGGACCGGATAAACGGCCGCCTGATCCTGAAGCAAAGCACCCGGGAAATGATCGGCGGCCTGCAGTGGGTATATGATCTGCCCACCGGCGAATACCGGGAACTCTGTCAGGCGGCGCGAGAAACGGCAGAGCGCTTTTCCATGGAAAACTGTGCGACTGCCGCGTTAAACCACTATCAATCGCTGGTCCACCAGCACTGGCCTCTGGATGACTCCCTCTATGCCCAATGGATGCGCCTGCGCAATATGATCGGCGCGCAGTGGGAAATCATCGAGGGGGTGACCAGCGCGGCCAGTGCCGCACTGGATCCGGAACACTCCAGCAAAAGCCACTTGCAGTAATCCCGACAACCCCGGAATGGAATTGGACTGTTCCCCATGATGACCCGTATCGAGAGCACCCTGCGCCGTTGGCGACGCCGGATCAGCCGCAGCGAGTGGCTGGCGCGGATGCTCAAGCTACAGATCAATGAACGGGATCCAGATGCACCTGCGCTGGTGCTCATCCAGATTGACGGCCTCGCCCGCCCGCAGCTCGACAAGGCGCTTGCGGACGGGAAAATGCCGTTCCTGAAAAAGCTTATTGAGCGAGAGCACTACCACCTGGATCACATGTACTCAGGGGTGCCGGCGACCACACCTGCAGTACAGGCAGAGATTTTTTATGGAGTGAAAGCTGCCGTACCGGCGTTCGGGTTCATGTCCACCGATTCCCAGGAAATGCTGCGGATGTACGAATCCAACGCAGCCAACAAGATTGAAAAACAACTCAGCGATGCGGGCCATGAACCCCTGCTCAAGCAGGGAAGCTGTTATGTCAGTGTATTCCGGGCCGGCGCCGATAATGACGAGGCTCACTTCTGCCCCGCCTCTACCGGCTGGGGTCCCTCCCTGAAAGAAGCCGGGCCCCTTGCACTGATCGTCCTGGTACTTGCCAACCTCTGGAGCCTGATCCGTACCGGGGCGTTGCTGTTCCTGGAACTGGTGCTTTCGGTGGTGGATTTCTTCCGCGGCCTGACGGATGGCGAGGATTTCCTGCGTGAACTGATGTTCATCCCCACCCGTATCGCGATCACCATCCTGATGCGCGAACTCTCCACGGTCGGTGTGAAAATCGATATTGCCCGCGGGCTGCCGGTGATTTACATCAATCTGCTCGGATATGACGAGCAAGCGCACCGCCGCGGCCCCAGCTCCAAATTCGCACACTGGACCCTCAAGGGTATCGACGATGCGATCGCGCGGATCTGGCGCGCCGCGCACCGCTCTTCGCGCAGGCACTACGATGTCTGGATTTACTCGGACCACGGGCAGGAAGACAGCATTCCCTACGAAACCCGGCACGGTCGCAGCTTTGCCGATGCGGTCAGCGAGGCTCTCTCGGACCTGCCGCAGAATCCCCGCGGCTATCTCGCAGCGGGTGATCACGGGGTACAACTCCAGCGGGTAAGGCTATTTGGCGGGCAATGGGTGCAAAAGCTGTTCCCCATTGAGGACCCCGACGAGAACGTCGTCGGCGACGCACCGATGGCGCTCTCGGCAATGGGACCGTTGGCCCTGCTTTACAACATCCACTGTAAAGGCACCCCGGCACCTGAAATCGCCAGGCTGATCGTCGAGAAAACCCATGCTCCCATGGTGCTCTACGAAGATAAGGACGCAACCGAGCCTGGCCCCGATGGCGAGCCAGTTACCAAGATACGCGGTTGGTGGCGACATGGCGCATTCTCGCTACCGGAAGACGGCCACAAGGTGATGGGAAACGATCACCCCTTTGTCGACGAAGCCGTAGAGGATCTGGCCAAC
This sequence comes from Microbulbifer mangrovi, assembly GCF_002009015.1. Classification (GTDB taxonomy): domain Bacteria; phylum Pseudomonadota; class Gammaproteobacteria; order Pseudomonadales; family Cellvibrionaceae; genus Microbulbifer; species Microbulbifer mangrovi. The sequence continues at coordinate 27,010 of NZ_LZDE01000345.1, forward strand.
CTGTGTCGACACCCCGATGCGGGCGATTTCGTGGTAAGCGGTTGGTGTGCGGGACACGAAAGCATCAGTTTTGCCATCGAAAGCGGCAGCCATGGCGGCGCCGGCCCGAATGAGACTCATGCATTCGCGCTGATGCCGGGAGATATTCACTTCCCGGAAAACGGACTCGGACACTGGCGCCCCAAAGATATCCGCAACGCGGCACTGGCTTTCCTCGAGGCGCAACCGGCAGAGCAACTTAAGTCACCGCCGGCAGTGAGCGTCGCCGCAGATTCGGGAACCCCCAACGCTCCGGATGGTAATTTATACGCAGAGCCCAGGCGCGAGCATTCTGCGGACATCTCTACCAAACGCGATACGTTCAAGACCTACAAGAACCTGCGGGTGATGACCTACAACGTGCATATCTGCAAGGGAGTAGACGGAAAGCTGTCACCCGAGCGTATCGCGCGGGTGATTGCGCGCTACTCGCCGGATGTGGTCGCCCTGCAGGAGGTGGATGTACGCAGAAAGCGCACCGGAAGCATTGACCAGGCACATCAGATTTCACGTCTGCTGTCCATGGACTGCCACTTCCAACCGGCAATGCATCTGGAAGACGAGCGCTACGGAGACGCGATCATGTCCCCCCACCCCCTGCGACTGGTGCGCAAGGATATCCTGCCTGGACCGGCAAAGCGCTCAATCCACCACGGACGCGCAGAGCCTCGCGGCGCATTGTGGATGGAGCTGGATTTCCACGGCACCCTGATTCAGCTCTTCAATACCCACCTGGGACTGAGCAAGGGCGAGCGATTGCGGCAAGTCGATGCATTGCTCGGTCCGGGTTGGATGGGCCACCCGAACTGTACCCAGCCAAGAGTCCTGGTGGGCGACTTCAATGCCTTGCCGAATTCGGCGGAAATCAAACGTATCACCCAGGTGCTCGCCGACGCACAGCTACAGTTACCGGGTCACAAACCGAAAGGAACTTTCTTCAGCCGCTTGCCAAAGGCGCGTATCGACTATGTATTTGCCGATAGCGAGCTGGCGGTAAACGGCATTCTGGTACCGCGCAGCGAACTCACCAGGCTCGCGTCAGACCACCTGCCGCTGATCGTCGACCTGAAAGTCCCGATACCGGGCGACGGCAGTCACCGGGCGCAGTAACGGGAGGCACGAGCAAAGCGTTACTGGAGCAGGGAGCGAACCTGCTCTTCCCGGGAAGCGCGCATGCCGGCAGTACGCCCTTCCTCGATCGCAATCTCCAGAGGGATGCCGTTGCGGGCCCGGTAGATGGCCCAGACCGCCCCGGCCCGGTTGCCACTGCCGCAATGAAGCAGCAGGGGCGCGGCGCCCCCATCCGCAAGGATCTCTCCGAGGCGGGCAATCTGTGCGTCGCTGGGAACGCCTTTGTCGATGGGCAGGTTGAAGTAAGTCATGCCCGCGGCCTCGACCGCCACGCGCTCCTCCTCAGTGCCCTCTTCCGGGGTGCGCAGGTCGATAATGGTCCGGAAGCCCTTACTCTTCAGTGATTCCACCTGCGCAAGATCTATACTGCCTCCAGTGGCCAGATATGGGCGCAGGCGATTGTAATTCATGACCTCCGCCCCCATATTGTCACCAAAGGGCACCTGTGCGGAGTCGGTCTCCGCCATTGTCATTGGTACAGTGGTCACGACAGCCACCAAAGACAGTGCGAACAGCGTTTCAAGCAATTTCATTTTCAGTACTCCTGTTTGTGCGCTATTTTGCCCCAACTATTTGAAGATCGTCGAACCCAGTGCCTACTTGAAGGTCCAATGCGCTGGTTATATGATCCCGAGAGATTTTATATTCACTAGCAGGAGACGCTAATGCAGCCCGAAGTTTATTCACACTCTGGAGCGCTGGACCGCTCGGAGTCCGCCAAAGTATTGCGCAATACTTACGCTCTGCTGGCAATGACTGTTCTGTTCAGCGCAGTCACTGCCGGTGTATCCATGGCTATCGGCATGGGCCGCGGCATGAGCCTGATCTGCTCCATCGCAGCGATTGTTCTGGTCTGGTTTGTTCTGCCGCGCACTGCCAATTCTGCGTCCGGTGTGGGCGTTGTGTTCGCGTTCACCGGCCTGCTGGGTGCCTCCCTCGGCCCGATGCTGAACCACTACGTCGGCCTGGCGGGTGGCGGCCAGATTGTTATGCAGGCGCTGGGTACCACCGCGCTGATCTTCTTCGCACTGTCTGCCTATGTGCTGACTACCCGCAAGGACTTCAGCTTCATGGGCGGCTTCCTGTTCGTGGGCCTGATCGCGGTACTGGTATGTGCCCTCGGCCTGATGATCGCCAGCTTCTTCGGCGTGCACCTGCCGCTGGCCAGCGTTGCCCTGAGCGGCGTGATTGCCCTGCTGTTCTCCGGTTTCATCCTGTATGACACCAGCCGCATCGTGAATGGCGGTGAGACCAACTACATCATGGCGACCACCTCCCTGTACCTGAACATCCTGAACCTGTTCACCAGCCTGCTGCACATCTTCGGCTTCGCTTCCGACGACTGATCAGCCCACTGAGCAAGTTCACACAGTGCCCCGCTCCGCGGGGCATTTTTTTATCGGTAACACCCAATCATGCAATTCACTCTCGTCGTCTACGGCGCACCCCATGCTTCCGAAGGTGCTAACACGGCACTGCGCTTCGCACGCGCCGTGCTTGCCTCCGGACACGGTATCTACCGGGTATTCTTCTACGGCGATGGCGTACATAACGGCAGTGCGTTGGTGGCGCCCCCACAGGATGAGCAGGACCTGCTGTCCCAGTGGCAGGATTTAAAAATCGCGCACAACCTGGATCTGACCCTCTGTATCGCTGCCGCCCAGCGTCGCGGCGTGCTGAACGACAGTGAAGCATCGCGCCTGGAAAAACCCTCCGGTAACATGGCCGACGGATTTGAGCTGGCTGGTCTTGGACAGCTGGCCGAAGCTGCGGCGGTCAGTGATCGCATCGTGACATTTGGAAGCTGATCCTATGGCGCAAGAAAAAACACTGCTGGCAATGTGCCGCCACGCTCCATACGGACACACGATCGCCCGAGAAGGGCTGGAAGCGGTTCTCGCCTGTGCGGCAATGGATCAGGTTCCCGAAGTGTTGTTCATTAACGACGGCGTCCTGCAGCTGCTGGAACAGAACCCGAAAACCATTGGCGAGAAAAACCTGCGCAGGAATCTACAGGCTTTGCCGATGTTCGGTGTGGAAACGCTGCATGTATGCCGTCGGAGCCTGGAAGAGCGCGGCATCTCACTCGATAACATTGACGTACCCGGAGCCGCGCTTGCGTTAGTGGACAATCCAGGCCCCTATATCGCCGGCTTCGATCAGGTTTTGAGCTTTTGACATGACTTTGCATATCGTTAGCCAGTCCCCTTTTTCCGGAAGCGCTTTGAAAGACTGCCTCTCCGCTTTCGCTGACGGCGATGCCCTGCTGCTGATTGAAGACGCCGTCTACGCCGCCAAGGGTCAGACGATCACCCAGCTGAAGGGTAAATCCGTGTACTGCCTAGAGCCCGATGCCGTCGCGCGCGGAATTTCCATTGATCCGGCAATAGAAGCGATCGACGAGACACGCTGGGTCTCCCTTTGCACTGAACACAACCCGATCGTCAGCTGGTTCCGGTAACACGCACATGAACAGTTTTGTTATTGAAGACCGCGAAATCCCGCTAGACAAAGAGGGATTCCTGCGCAACCTGGAAGACTGGAGCCCCGAGGTCGCCAAAGCTCTCGCAGCACAGGAAGGTATCGAACTCACCGATGACCACTGGGATGTCATCCGCTTGTTGCAGGAATTTTACAGAGAATTTGAACTGTCGCCGGCCATGCGCCCGCTGGTCAAGTACGTTGGCCAGCATTTGGGGCCAGACAAAGGTCGTAGTATTTTCTTGATGCAATTATTCCCCCCAAGCCCCGCCAAAATCGGCAGTAAGATTGCGGGGCTACCGAAGCCAACCAACTGTCTTTGAGCATTGGTTTCAGGCTAACCGCTATTTGAGTTTTCCAGTCCAAGCAGGCCGGGCAATGAGGTCAGCGCATCTCTGCGCGCGCCATTCCAGTCATGTGCAAAGCTGATCCGCAGGCAATTCCTGAACTGGCCCGACGACGAAAACAGAGGCCCGGGTGTAATTACAACGCCCTGCTCCAACGCTTTTGGATAAACCTCGAGGGTATCCACGCTAGCCGATAGCTCCGCCCAGACGGCCAGGCCGCCCCGGGGAACACTGACGCGGACTTGCCCGGGCCAGCGACTCAGCATGGCGATAAGTTGATCCCGCCTTTCTCGCAAGCCGGTGCGCTGACGGCGCAAATGTGACGCATAGCCGCCATCGGCCATAAACTCGGCAACGCCCTGCTGCAAAGAGCGGCTGCTGGCCAACTGGGTCACCAGTTTGAGCTGGAGAATGCGCTCGTGCCAGCGTCCGCCGGAGATCCATCCCAGCCTCAAATCCCGGGAAAGACTTTTGGAGAATGAGCTGCACAAAATCACCCTGTCGTTATCATCCAGCGCCTTGAGCGGGTCGGGAACCGGGCCGAATGCGGTATCCGCATAGATATCATCTTCAATGACCGCCAGATCGTATTGATCCGCCAGCGCCAGCAGGCGCCGTTTGGCGGACTCAGGCATCGAGGCACCGCCGGGTGTCGCGAAGGCAGGGGAAACAATGCAGGCACGCACCTTCCAGCGCTTGAGCACCTCCTCGAGCGCGTCGACATCCATCCCCGAGTCGTTTCCAGTGGGAACTTCAACCACTTGTAATTCCAATTGCTCAATCAGCTGCATCACGCCGTAGAATCCGGGAGATTCCACAGCCACGACGTCACCCCGCGAGCAACTGGCCATCAATCCGAGAAAAAGTGCGTTCTGGCAACCGGAGGTGATACACAATCGGTCGAGTCCGACCCGCCAGCCGCGCCGGGACAAGTGCAGTGCCAGTTGCGCACGCAGCCCCTCATCACCCGCTGGCTCATCGTAATATTGATAGCTGCCCTGCGCCGGGCGTCTTAACGCGCGCCCGATCGAGCGGTTCAGTGCCACAACCCCCGGAGGAAGGTCACCGCAGCGCAGCTCAGGTAGCAAGTCAAAAGCCGCGCTTCTTCCCATGATATCGAGCAGCAGGTCACTGACCGAGACTGGCCGCGGAGCCTCGATGCGCGCCCGACTAAGGGGTTGCCCCAAATCGGATGAGCGAACACAGACAAAGTAACCCGCCTTGGGGCGGGCCTCCACCAGTCCACGTGCCTCAAGGCGCTGCAAAGCATGTTGCACCGTTGCCTTGGACAGGCCCCGTTCGCCGCAAAGCATTCGGATCGACGGTAGACGCTCGCCTTCACGCCAGCGAAGCTCCCTGATGCCGCGTTCCAGCCAGGATTCAAGCTCCTGATAACGAAAAGTGTCCGACAAGTTACTACTCCTCCAAGCAGCCCCAAACAGGCCAACCCCCATCTGTACCCATTATATTTAATTTTTTTACCCCTGACCCGACTCACCACTTCCCAGTACTCTGCCGCCGGTCAGACTTCTAGCGGATCAGTTACCATGGAAAGAATTCCTGCCGTACAGGACTACACACCCTCACCCAGCCCGGATGGAAAATTTCACGTTCGCCTTACCGAGGGGCGCTTCCAGAATTTACGCAGATTCACCAGCTGGCCATTACTCGCCCTCTTTTTCGGACTGGTTTGGGTGCAGTTCGATGGTGAGCCATGGTTACTGTTTTCATTCGAGCAGCGGCGTATTGTTCTGTTCGGCAGTGCCCTCTCCTGGCGAGATCTGCCGTTGCTTGCCGGTATGTTGATCGTCAGCGCCAGTTTGCTGTTTTTTATTGCCGTCGCCTGGGGCCGGGTCTGGTGCGGATTTGCCTGCCCGCAAAGTATCTGGACCTGGATATTCATCCGAATTGAAGATTTAGCGGAGGGCAAGGCGAACAGGAGGGCACGCGAAGCCGACACGCCGTTTACCACGTCGCGTCTGGCGCGACGGATCGTCAAGCACGCCTTATGGATACTGCTCGCGCTCGCGACTGCTGTTACCTTCACGGGATATTTCATTCCAGTCCGCGAAATCTTTGCAGACAGCATGCAGTTCCAGCTCTCGCCGGCGACCGTTGGCTGGATACTCACTATGGCCGGGCTGACGTACGCCAATGCCGGACTGGTACGCGAAAAGATCTGCCTGCACGCTTGCCCGTACGCACGCTTCCAGAGCGTCATGTTCGACCGCGACACCCGAACGGTGAGCTACGACGTCCATCGCGGAGAACCCCGCGCAAACTTGCGCAAAGTGAACGCGCAACGCGGTGATTGTGTGGATTGTGGGCTCTGCGTTCAGGTCTGCCCGGCGGGAATCGATATTCGGGACGGCTTGCAGGCTGCGTGCATTGATTGCGGTGCCTGTATTGATGCGTGCGACAAAGTTATGCGCAAACTGGAGCGCCCCAATGGGCTGATCCGCTTCGCCTCAGAAGCCCAGCTGAGTGGAAAAAAGAGCCAGTTGATACGTCCGCGGCTAGCCGGATACGGCGCGGTGACGCTCTGCGCGGTGGCCAGCGTACTGTATGGCTTCACCGACACCACCCGCCTGCTGGTGGAAATCCGGCGCGATCGCGACACGCTGTTTACACGGCTGGATCGGAACACCGTGTGCAACCATTACCGGGTCAAAGTTGAGGGCTACAGCGAAGAGCAGCGCTTTGTGGAGGTCTCAATTTCCGGGGCCGGCCAGTCTGAACTGTTCGGTGCACGTCAAATTGACCTGATGGAAAACAATGCCAGCTGGCTGCCGTACCGCGTTTGCCTTCGAGATCCGGGGCCCGCCAAGCGGGAATTTACCTTCAATTTCGCCAGTGGCGGCGTGTCCACGGCGAAAACAACCACTTTTCTCGCCCGGACCTTCTAGCCAGAGCAGGAATTTCGGTTGCTCTAGGCCTGTATGATCACGCGCCGCTTTCCCCGGTGATGGCGGTGCTCCCACAAGTAGATCCCCTGCCAGGTTCCCAGCAGCAGGCGGCCATTTTCCATCGGAATACCGAGGCTACAGGCGGTCAGGGAGGCTTTTATATGCGCGGGCATATCATCGGGGCCCTCCAGGGTATGGGTGTAGAGGGGATCGTTCTCCGGTACCAGCCGGTTCAGCCAGTTCTCCAGATCGACACGCGCACTGGGATCGGCATTTTCCTGAATCAGCAGACTGGCGGAGGTGTGCTGGATAAACAGGGTGCAGAGCCCGCTGCCGAAGAGATTCTGACCGGCCAGCCAGTGGTTCACCTCCTCCGTAAACTCGTGCAACCCCTGCCCATTCACTACTATTTCAAGCTGTCCCAGTGCCATTTCGCTGTTCCTCTCACATCAAATCACAACCGTTTATCTGGAGGCCGCATCCGCTATAATCCGCGCCCCGACGATCGTACACCCAAATTCAGTCACTCACCCCTGCAACAGATACGGCTCAGCACAACATGGCTCTTCACCGCGTAAATACTGACGACTACCAGCAGCAACTGGACCAGAAGGTGGACCGCCTGCGCGGAGCCTTCTCACCCTTTACCAGTCTGGCACCGGAAGTATTCCCCTCCCCACCCAGCCACTACCGCCTGCGCGCGGAATTCAAAATGTGGCAGGAAGGCGGCCGTGTGGATTACGCCATGTACAAGCAGGGCGAGTACAAGAAGCCGTTTGTAATCCAGGAGTTTACCGTCGGCTCCCGGCGTATCAACGCCCTGATGCCGCCACTGCTGGAGGCAATCAACGACAGTGAAATTCTACGCAAGCGCCTGTTCTGCACTGAGTTTCTCACCACCTTGAGCGGCGACGCACTGATCACCCTGATCTACCACAAGCCACTGGACGAGGCCTGGGAACAGGAAGCGCGGGCGCTTCAGGATCATCTGGGGGTGCCGATTCTCGGGCGCTCGCGCAAACAGAAGCTGGTGCTGGACCGGGATTATGTGATCGAAAAGCTGGAGATTGACGGGCGCTCATATCAGTACAAGCAGGTGGAAGGCAGCTTCACCCAGCCCAACGGCGACATCTGCACTTCCATGATCCAGTGGGCGAGAAGCTGCTGCGAAGATACTGAGGGGGACCTGCTCGAACTCTATTGCGGCAACGGTAATTTCACCATTCCGCTGGCAGAAAAGTTCCGCAAGGTACTGGCCACAGAAATTTCCAAGGTATCTGTGAACGCCGCGCAGGAAAATATCGCAGCAAATGGCGTGGATAACCTGGATATCGTGCGCCTGTCGAGTGAGGAGTTCACCCAGGCCATTGATAAGGTGCGCCCCTTCCGTCGCCTGAAAGGCGTCGATCTCGAAAGCTACGATTTCTCAACCGTACTGGTGGATCCGCCTCGCGCGGGGCTGGATGCGGACACCTGTGCAATGATCGCGCGCTTCCCGCGCATTCTGTACATTTCCTGTAATCCGCAGACCCAGCTGGAAAACCTCGAGGAACTGACCAAAACCCACAAGGTGGAGCGCTTCGCGATTTTTGATCAGTTTCCCTACACCGACCACACCGAATCTGCAGTGCTGCTGGTCAGACGGTAAATCCGTCGATCAGAAATTGCGGCCGAGAATCCGCTTGGCCGCATCCAGGGCAAAGTCCCGGTATTCTGACTCGACCCGGGCCATTTCTTTTTCAAACGCAAACTTTTCTTTGCGCGACAGTTTTTTCCAGTCTTCCAGAATCGGAATATGGCTGGTCTTGTCCGCCACCTGGTAAAACGCCACGAACTCTTCCTTCACCGACGGCTCTACCTGCAGGGAATCCAGCAGTACGCGGATTCGCAGAGAAGCTTCGGTCAGCCCTACGCCCTCATCCAGCAGCGTCTTGGCGATAATCTGGATACTGGTGTTCACCCGGCCACGCTGCTCTTCCGCGGCCACCGCCAGCTCTTCGAGCTGCTCTGCCTGACGCTTGCGCGCTTTGCGCAGCTCCAGGCAGTAGTAGGTCGCTACTGCGGAAAGCACAAAAATAATCAAACCGGCAATTACCAGTATCCATACAGGTACTTCAGTCATGGGAGATACACCTTCAACAACGCCAGCCCGAGGCTCGCGGTAACAATAGAAAACAATGTACTGATCGCAATAATATTGGCCGCCAGCTGGCTGTTACCGCCGAGCGCGCGCGCCATGATAAATGAGGCCGATGCCGTTGGTGCGGCCGCGAGCAGTAGCAAGATCGCCAGTGCCTGGCCATCCAGCTGGAACAACAGCCCCACCCCGACCAGCACGACCGGGACAACCAACAGCTTGAATGCACTGGCTGCAAATGCGCCAAAGGAACTGCGCCGCAGCATACTGAGGTCAAGGCTCGCGCCGATACATAGCAGCGCCAGCGGCAAGGTTACCGAAGCCAGATAATCGCCGGTCTGGACGATCATCTCCGGCAACCTGAGACCCACAGCTTTCGCCACCAGCGCCAGCACAATGGCCACAATCAACGGGTTGCGCAGGATGTCCTTGCCCAGTTTTTTCCAGCTGAACTTCGCTTTCTGGCTGTACACGGCAAACAGTGCCACCGCCGCGATGTTGTAGAAAATAGTGATGACCGCCATCAACAGTGCCGCCTGAGCCAGCCCGGATTGACCGTAGGCATTCGCCGCCCAGGCCAGGCCGATAATGCCGAGGTTGCCGCGAAAGGCACCCTGGATAAACGCACTGCGGTCGCCGTGCTCCAGCGGTCGCGCCGCCAGCCAGGCCAGCGGTACTGTCAATACGGTGCCGATCAATCCCGCCAGCAACAGAGGCCACTCATCCCCCAGGCGGGCATCGGATCCGAAGATGTTGAAAAACAACAGTGCCGGCAGCGTCACCAGAAATACCAGCTTCGACGCGTCGTCGACAAAGGATTCACTCAGCAGGTTGACCCGCGCCAGCCCGTACCCCACCAGCAGGGTCAGGAAAATCGGCGCGGTGACCGACAGCGCAAATGAGAATGTAGCGGCGATGGTATCCAAGGGTTATTCCGCTTCCGTTTCGGTAACAGCAGACTCTTCGGCCGGCTCCTGCTCAGGGGCTGGCAGCTTGTGGCTGTCTTCCGCCTTTTCCCGCAGGTCGGCGGCAATCTGCTTGCGAGTCTTGGCACCGAGCTTACGCAGGCTGTCGATTCGTTTAACCGCATTGCCGCGGCCAGTGGCCAGGCGCTTATAGGTCTCCTGGAAGGCCTCGTCCGCCTGTCGGATACGACCGCCAAGGTTATCCAGGGATTCCAGCACCAGTGCGAACTGGTCGTGCAGCTTGCCTGCCTCGTCGGCGATTTTTTCCGCGTTCTTGTTCTGCTTTTCGTAGCGCCAGATGTTCTCTACCGTACGCAGGGTCGCCATCAGGCTGGTCGGGCTCACCAGTACAATCTGTCGCTCATAGGCGTAGCGGAACATTTCCGGATCCGCCTGCATGGCCAGCATGTACGCTGCCTCGATGGGCACAAAGATGAAGACAAAATCGAGGGTGCGCACGCCCTCGAGCTGTTCGTAGGCTTTCTTGTTCAGTCCGGTGATATGCGCACGCAGGGAATTGACGTGCTGCTTGAGGGCCTGGGTCCGCTCCTCGTCCGTTTCCGCAGACGCGTAGCGCTCGTAGTCCACCAGGGAGACCTTGGAATCGATGATCAGGTCCTTGTTCTCGGGCAGGCGCACAATCACGTCCGGCTGGCGACGACGGCCGTCGGATGTACTGTCCTTGAGAGAAACCTGGGTCTCGTACTCCCGCCCCTTCTGCAGGCCGGACTCCTCCAGCAGGCGCTCCAGTACTACCTCTCCCCAGTTGCCCTGGATCTTGCGGTCACCCTTGAGCGCGGAAGTCAGGTTCAGGGCCTCGTCGCTGATGCGCTGGGTCTGCTCGCGCAGGGCCTTGATCTGTCCCAGCAGGCTGTTGCGCTCGGCGTTCTCACGGTCGTATACGTGCTCCACCCGCTTGCGGAAATCTCCCAGCTGGCGCTCCAGCGGGTCGAGGCTTTTGCGCAGACTGTCTTCGCTGCGTCGAACGAACATCTGCTGCTTCTCTTCAAAGATACGATTGGCGAGGTTCTCGAACTGCTGGGTCATGGATGCGCGAGTCTGTTCCAGTTGCTGCTTCTGTTCCGCCAACGTCGCCTCGCTTCTCTCCACCAGCACCTGATAGCGCGCCAGCTGCTGGGACTTACTGGCCAGTTCGTCACGGAGCTGCTGGATTTCCAGCCCCTGCTGGGTTTCGCGCTCGCGGCCGGCTTCCTGTTGTGCAGCCAGTACCTGCTGCTCACCGCGCAGTGACTGCAGCTGACCGACCAGGCGGGACCTGCCCGCCCAGAACACCAGCAGCACCAGCGCCAGCACGGCAACACCGGCGAGAATGGCCTGTTCGAGGGAGATTTGCAGGGGAAACCAGGTCATAAAAAATCACTTAACTTTGCAAAGTCTATAGAACGAGTAGTTTTTGGAGCAAATCCAAAAAAGCTACACCTTTGGGCCGTGCAATTATCACACGGGTTTGAGCTGGCGCCTATTGCACCTGTCGAGACCAACCATGCCACACGTCCCGCCAGTAGCTCCACCCTACCCCTTTCGCCTGCTCTGGTTGTTGCCTACCCACCCAATCCCGGAACACCCCACAGACGCCATCGAGGGCCTTTCAGCGAGCATAAAAAAGCCGGGTCTCTGCCCAGCCTCACTTAACCTCTCTCAAAGCCAACACAAATCCCTGCGCCACATAATAGCTTGGGCGGGCCTCCTTGCAGGGTCGCAAGAGCCCTTCGTGCTCCATATTTTATTCATGGCCCTTTCACTGTTCGAATTTACCCCGAACTCAGATCCAGACCAATTTCTAGTAAGTCTCGTCAGCGACTGAGAGAGGAACGTCTACAGCAGTTTACCGGTCACACTTGAGAATAAACTTGCAAACTGACGGCGACCACAGCCACTGCAGCCGACACCCCTGCAATGACGGCACTGAAGCTCGCGACCTTTAAGCTACGATCTGCTAACTCCATACTGCGCAGAGTTACATCTTCTTGGCGGTCCACTAGAGTCATCTGAACCGCACTGCTACTCATCTCCAGAGCTCTATTGAGCGCAACTACCAGCATCGGCCCCGTAGATGCCCCCCAACATCATGGTCACACCCCGATTCGTAGATCTCAACTTTTGCCCAAATCACCCATGATTTCGGCTCTTATCTGCTCATACTGCCTGAGCCGCTCACTAGCACTTGGCAATTCACTAATTTCTCCAGACCTAGACGCGTAATCCTGGAACGTTTCCAACTGAGTCAGCTTATCTTCGAGTTCTAATCTTTTCACTGCCGTGGCCCCCTTAGGTCTCCTCACAGTAGCATCACCCAGAAGTATTTGACCCAATCATGCCACAAGTACTCGAGCAGACCTTACTACTTGGACAATTCCGCACCCGATGCGACTAAACCAGATAGATATTTAAATGGCTCCACCAACCGCGTGTAGGAATCATGTAATTCTGCAGAATTTCTTGATTGTCGAATAACTGCAGACCTATTCTTTAGATGACACCTCCCTTCCGACTCCCACCACATGGAAGGTAACCATGCCTACCACATCAAAATAACTATTAGTGTTTCCGTACTTTCCTTAGCGGACACCCTAAAGCGCGCCTAACAATCAAAGTATTAAAGTTAGCTTCCTGCACCGAAATTATATTTCTAGCATCAAGAAGCCTGCACCATACTTGAGTAAACGGCGGAAATATCAACGCGCAGCGCACTGGGAGTGTGCGATTTCTGACAGGCACCTCTAAATCAACCTTTAATTCCATTACACGCCATTACAACCACTACAAACACAAGCTAGAAGCGCGTATGCTAATAAAATGCCGGGCACACAAATGGAGACAAATATGATAAAACTATTTAACAACAAATGGATCTTAGGCGCTGCCAGTTTTTTATTATTAAGCACTGCAGCACATGCATTTCACATTAGCGAAACAAAGTGTTCGAATAGCTGTGTAGTTGTATACGACTCTGCCACCGGCACCACAACAATCACAGATTGTTGTGGTGGGACAGTTACAGTAACATTCTTACCACATCCCGACGAAGAGTTCCCAGGCGACAACTAATTAAGACATAGAAGCAACTGCCCGGCTAACCAATGCATTAGATATTTAAATATGAGAAAACCCATGATCAAATATTTTGCTACATTTGTGATAATCTCAATATCAGCAGCGTTTTTTTTATTGAAAGACCCACTTTCCCCTCCCGAGGTTGACCGATCTCATACTGATAACGATCAGGAGCACGTTGACCACCACGCTCACGATCAAAGCCATAGTCATTCTGGATCAGCACAGGAACCTGCCACTGAAAAACAAGATAAAAAAAGCCAAAAAGAATTAAGCATAAATGATATAGAAGCCAGGCTTTGCACCGACGACTTTGATCACCACTCCTGCAATATAAAACTCGACATCGATTTAACTGAAGCCTTGATTGATAAAAAATCAAAAGCTGCACGGGTGGAAGAGATTGGAGCCGTACTGCAAAGCAAAAATTTCGACGAGGTAATGATGTCAATTACTGGACATTCTTCAGAAAACATCATGAAGTCTGAAAATTTTAATATGCGAGCCAGATCTATTGCCGAAGAATATGAAGGCTCAATCGAAAGCAATTTTTCATGCAATGAGTCATTATGTTTATCAAAGTTCAGAACTGACAACAATGATGACTGGAAAGATTTTCAGCAGAAGTTTTTCACAGATGAAGCTGCTGGAAATATATTCATTCTTCCCGAGTCTGAGAGCTCAAACACGATGCGAGCAATGCTTGTCTTTGGAAAGGGGGCTCCGGTACGAAGAAGAGAAGACTAAGAAAAAAATGCAAGGCCTGCGCACTGCGGGCCTTGCAAAAACTTCGACTAACAAGTCACTGCCAACTAGAACTCACGAAATTCCTTTCAAAAAAGCCCCTCAATCTCACTTTCTTGACATAGATCTTTAAACTTATCATTACAAAATGGGGCCTGGTAGAACTCGCATTCTGATTTGAAGATCAACTTATCTTCGATACCACTTTCATCAAATAAAAGCTTGGCAACTGTCATAGGCTCACCAAACTCGTCATTTTTACGAGTACTTTTGGACTTGTCGACCTCACCTTCCACCATTATATGGAGAAGATAAAATTCATGCCCATCAACCTCTACTGGCAGAAATTCACCAAACGACTCAAGCATCAATTTGAAATAGGCATAGACCCACCCAGAGAGTACAAGTTCCGCACCCTTCAGACTGATACGCCTGGAATCTTCACGGCCTGCGTACCACTCATGGGAGCAAACATCGATTTAACACCACCCCACTCGCCCAGTATCGAAGAATTGTTTGAGCTTGTGATCAGCGCAACCGCGCGCAACAGATCACTTCTTCCCAGTTACTCAACAATTTGAAGTGTGCCTAATTGTAGAGCCTGAAAAAATTCGTAGTCATTTAGTAACTTATAAACCATTGCATTTGGGTTCCAGTCTGCATATTTTGGTTGAACGATCTCAGGTGGGGGGAGTCCCATCCTGCAATTGTCGCTTAATCACTGAGAGTCGATTTAAAAACGCAGATTTTCGTAAGGTTTCGGGTAGTGCACCTACAATCCAGTGCTCATAGTTCCAGCCGTGCAACTCCTTATGCACCAGCGCTTTAGGAGTCAAGTAATGAGCACGGTCCTTTTTCTTGCCTGGTAGATAGACTCCGTTTATAGGATCGTTTATACCTACACCATGCTCATGTAACGATACGCGAACATCCAAGCTTGCCGCTTGAATCCATCCTCCTTTGCCTGGAAGGATGTGGTGAGCAACGTGATCAGGACTCGGGCGTGGCTCATCGACTGCAGCAAGGTTCTTCATCAGTACGCGAGTGCGGTGGTGCTTTTCAGCTGTAAGTTCTGCATCCAGTCCACTCGCAGCTTTGGAGGCTGCCTGCGCTCGGTATACATCAAGCTCAGCCTGAAGTCCCGCCTGGGATTTCAGGCGAATCCGTTTTTTTGTAAATACCGGCGAGTCGCTTCCCAATCAGCCTCACGCTTCTTCCGTGATTTCTCAGACTCATTTTTACGAACATTCTCTGCACGCTATTTATGGTGCGGATGTACCAACCTCTCATACTCATATACAGCCAGTTCGAATGCGGTAGCGTACTTCGGCGGTGCCTCTGGAGCCCTTGGTTGCTCCCACCTTTCACCCATATGACCATCCCTATATAGTTGAGGGCCTAAACTCTACAATTCCGACCTGCAGTAATCAAAAAATCCGGCAATGGTACAGCATTACCACTTACCAGATATCTTACCTCCCAATTGTATAAACATACCGTGACCAGCAGTGTGAGGCTGCCGCTCAGATCGAGAAATCACAAAAAGATGCAACACAATAGCTGTGATCCTTCTTAATTAAGAGATACCTACGATGGAAAGGTTTTTGATTCGTTATGGCTGGAAGCAGTTGCGAGGAAACAAAAGTCCGGTTGCGGGGACGCTAATTTGCTGGGTGTGTTGGACGACCGCTATTTGGCTTAGGGCTCTACGCAACAGCTAGAGACCACTACACCACCAACCTAAGAAGGTTACCGGGAACAAGACTTGGTCGATCGCAGCCAGGTAAACCGGACGCCTAATTGAATTGTATTACTGGATCGAAGCTGAATTGCGAAGGATACTACCTTTTATCGGCCCAACAAAAGGGGGCAAGGCGTAACTCTCTGGTCCCGAACGGCGCCATCAGTAGCTACAGCTCCTTCCCCCCTTTTGGAGAGCATTATCTTCACTCACCTCTTCAAGTCCTGCCGATTTTCGATGGTCTAGCTGAGCATTAATGGTTGAATCAGACACAGATGTACCAACAGCAACCAGGGCAAAAAGTGCAGATATTCCCGAAATAATAGCGCGAATTTTTGCATCTTTACACCATCTTTAGCGCGCTCTGCTTTGGCACTAGCTAACTCCAGCTCAATACTCAGCTGAACCCCGTGAACACGACTTTCAACTACCGAGCGGACTATTTCAAACAGTGACTTTCGATTGGGCCCAGTGGTTGCGCTCCAGACTTCTGGCGCGGTATCAGCCTCGATTATCGACAGGCTGCCAATAATTCCTAGCATTTCCTCCTTGATATTGATCCAGGCAGTAAGCTCCTTCTCGTTACTGAGGTTTTCTGGCATCTCTCTGATTCTTTCTCTGAAACTCTTTGGATACTCTGTCTCGTCCACTAGGTTCTGTATTTGCTCTAGAGATAACGTCACGCTTTCATGCCCGCTATTGGAAGTGGATCACTGGCCTTAGTATCACGAATCAGCAACAAATCACCACACGGGTTTACTACACTATGGTCAGAAGCGAAAAAGCCCCGCACTTGCCGGGGCTTCTATATGGGGTGACTGGGGGGGGGCGCACCCGCGTCCCCAGGGAGCCACACTCTTGAGGTCAGTGCTTACCCTATTTTTTTATATGACGAGCAGAAACTCGGAGCGTTGCGAGTAACAAAGATGGGACGGAGGTCAGTGGTGCTGGAGCGGGATTTTGACAACTAGCTTATGGGATTACCCGAGCTTGCACTTGAAACGGCTTGCAGAAGTCCGAACAAGAAGAAGTGAGCGGCTGTTGCAGCTCTTATTCGTCACGAAGGATCCAGTCCAGTTTGTCGCGCCATTTTTGCAACCACACACCGACTTCGGGCTTGTGAGTGTGCAAATCGTAGATACTTACAACGCCTTTCTTCGTGTGGCCAATAGCCGCCACCCCTACTGCCTCTGGACAACCCAGTCGACCCAGGTTCGTCCGGCAAGTGCGGCGCAAGTCGTGCGGAGTCCAGTGTTCCAAGTCCAGCAGGAGCCCCTTTTCATCAAGCCAGTCAAGACGTTGGCTCAGTTGCGCTTGCGGTAGCGGCCTTTCTCTCGATGGCACCTGAACCGGGCATTTATTGATTTCCCGCCCCTTTTTATATTCCGCCAATAACTCAACCTTCTGCCGGGGTAAAATGATACGGCGCGGAACAGAGGTTTTATTTTTGGGCCAGGTGAATACCCCGCGCTTCAAATCGCGTTGCCACCATATTGCGCTCATGATTTACCCACCCCGACATCCGATCTGAAGAAAAACCAGCATGGCCACCCGTAATTCATCATTCATTATTCCGGGCTGGTGTATCCACTCATAAAACTCCCTGATCTCCCAGTCTTCAAAGAACCGGGTTTTGCTGTCGCCGCTCAGTTTCACACCGACATCTTTCGAGTCGTACCGTGCCGACCTAGCTGGAGTCGTAAAATCATCGGGGAGCATATCGTCAAGCTTTGCGTAACCAAACACCTTGGCAAGCTGGTCGCAAATTTTCTTTGCCTGCGACCTTTTCCCCCTCGATGTGTGTCGGCGTGCTAGTCTGCGTATGTCACTGCTGGTGATCGAAACAAGCGGGCGTTCACCCATAACGTCAACCACGTTCGCCTCAAGAAATAGTTCCACGGCGTGCGCGTTTTCGGGCTTCCAATTCGCTTGCAAGTGTTGCTTTATGTAGTTGCGCACGGCATCGGCTAGTGTGGGGCCTCGGAGCTCCCCTGGACTGGGTTCACTAGTCATGCGCGCTGCTTGAGGTTGCAGCTCCTTTATGGCCTCTTTGGGGTCGATTCCCTCTTTCCGAGCCTTCTTGAGTTGGGACAGGACAACCCGCGCCTGGATCAGGGGCAACTCAGAGAACCGCCAATCCGCATCTGCTTGATTCCACCTTGCCACCTATAGCAGAAGATGAATTACACGTCACTCTTGCCGCACTTGGCCTGCAACCCGGCATTATCGCTGGTATCTATATACACCTCACCCGGCTTCATTTTGTTCAGCAGCCCCGTCGTCAAACCCTTATCATTAGACGTTCATGCCATCCTGTATCAGAGGTTTAAAATCTACGCAGGTAGCTCAAGAAACGCCCAGATCAGGGGTGTAGGTTTTCTGGAAAAAGCTACACCTTTTACTCATTTGAGCAGCAATTGGGCAGGTTTGAGGAAAATTGAGAAGGGAACTCAAATTGTCTGAAACCCTCGCGGTTGCTAGCTTTCAGGGCGCCCCCATGAATTCTAGCCTACGGGAAGTGATCATAAACGAAATCACTTAAACTTATTACAGGGCACCGGCTGAGGTATTCTTGCCGGTCAGCAGTCCGTATCGGGAGACAGGTTTTTACATGCCTAAAGGAAGCCGCCATTCTAACAAGGCGCCCAGTGCATTGATATTCGATTCCGGCGTCGGCGCCATCAGTATCGCGCGCGAGATCCGTCGCCAGATACCCGGCTTGACCCTGCACTTCGGTATCGACAACGGTTTTTACCCCTACGGCAACAAGTCAGAAGACTCCCTGCGCCCCCGCATCGTGGAAGTCGCCAGCCATATGATGGCCGCCTGCGAGGCGGACATCCTTGTGGTCGGCTGTAATACCGCCAGCACCCTCGCCCTGCCCGCCCTGCGCGAAGTGTTGAATCAGCCCGTCGTCGGCGTAGTGCCCGCCATCAAGCCCGCCGCTGCCGCCAGCCGCTCCGGCACCATCGCGCTGATCGCGACGGAAGGCACAGTCAACCGCCGCTACACCCGCGAGCTGATCGAAGAATTTGCCAATAGCAACCGGGTCATCAACGTGCCGGCACCGGAACTGGTAGCGCTAGCGGAGGCCAAGCTGCGCGGCGAGGCCATTGCCCCCGCAGACCTGGCTCCGGTGATCGAACGAATCTTCGCAGGACCGGATGGCGACACCGTAGACACCGCAGTGCTCGCCTGCACCCACTTCCCCCTACTGCGGGATGAACTCGCTGCGGCCTCACCGCGCCCCCTGACCTGGCTGGATTCTGGCGATGCCATCGCCCGGCGGGTACGCTGGTGGCTTGAAGAGCTGAATATCACATTGCCCGAAACGCCGGGGAACAGCCTGCTACTCACCAGCAGCAGTGAAAACCACAGCGCAATCCTGCGGGCGTTCTCCGAATTCACCCCCGAATACCGCACTACCGCCATCCCGGTTAGACTGTAAGCGCGCGCCTTCGCGGCAACATCAATCCCAATAAATCAATAAGCGTTTTTCATGCTGCAACCCGCATTCCCACTGCTGCAGATCCTCAACCAGCTGCCCGAGGGCGGCCTGCTGCTCACCCCGACCAATCGCCTGCGCAACCGCTGCCAGCAGGTGTACGGCATCGGCCAGCAAGCCAGTAAAAACTGGGCCCCACCCGCCGTAGAGTCCCTGCAAGGCTGGCTCGACAAGCTCTGGTTCCAGTTACAGCAGTCCCAATGGCGTCCCGCCATGTGCCGGGTGCTTAACAAGGAGCAGCGCCAACTGCTGTGGCAGCAGTGTGTGGAAGAGACCCTCGACAAGGGACTGATCAACACCCAGCAACTGGCGGCCAACTGCGATACCGCTCTCGCCCAGCTGATCCAGTGGCAGCGGATCGATAACCCCGAAGAAGCCGAATCAGCCCTGGCACCGCACTGGGAGAAAACCGGCCTGTTACCGGATGATTACGCACTGTTCAAGGTTCTGCCGCTGTTCCACCAGCAATTGCAGCAGCGCAATGCCATCACCCCGGATCAGCGCGACCAGCTGATCAAACGCGCCTTCGCGGAAAACCAACTGCCGAAACTGCCGCAGATTTCCCTGGCCGGATTCGTACAGCACTCACCACTGGTTGAGCAGATTTTCCAGCGCGCCTGCGACACGCTGCAAAACTTCCCGATTCCCGATAAGCCGGGCGCAAGTGTAAAGGTTGCGCAGTGCCACAACCTGGAAGAGGAACTCTTACAGGCCGCACGCTGGTCCGCGGAAAAACTGCAGCAAAACCCCGACAGCAGTATCGGAATCGTGGTGAACAACCTCGGTCAGTGCCGTCCGCTGGTTGAGCAGGTTTTCGCTCGCGTGCTCGAGCCGCAGTGGCTCAACCCGTCCCAGGCCGCCTACACCCTGCCGTTCAACTTTTCCGCCGGTACACCGCTGGCAAAAACGCCGGTAGGCGCCGCCAGCCTGCAGCTTCTTGAAACCCTGCGCGATACATTTGATTACAGCGCACTGCGCAACCTGTTGTTCTCTCCATTCTGGGGTGAGCAAAGTGCCGAGGAACTGCATCTGCGCAGCACCCTGTTCCGGCGACTGCAGAAACAGGAGCTGCGCGAAATATCGGGCAGTGTGCTGCGCACCTGGGCCGAAAAGCTCGCCGCCGAACTGGCCCCCGACAGTCCGCTTCCCGGGCAACTGAACCAGTTGGGCGACTGGGCCCGACGCTGGCAACGCGCGCCCGCAGAAATCTGGGCACAGCGTTTTTCCGAGCTACTCTCACGGCTGCAGTGGCCGGGAAATCGCAATCCGAACAGTCAGGAATACCAGCAGCTGATGCTGTGGGAACAGGCATTGGAAAACTTTGCCGGCCTCACCGAATTCAGCGGAGCCCAACCACTCAATAAAGCCCTGCAACTGCTGCGGCAGATCGCCAGTCGCACGCCTTTCCAGGCAGAGACCCGCGACGGTCCACTGCAGATCCTCGGGGTACTGGAAGCGGGCGGCCTCGCGTTCGATCATCTGCGTCTGGTGGGATTCGGCCAGCAACAGTGGCCCGCACCCCCCTCCCCCAATCCGATGCTACCGGTACTCTGGCAGAAGGAATGGAAAATGCCCCGCGCCAGCGCCGAGCGCGAGCTGGAACTTGCCCAGCAGCTGACTGCGGACCTGCTAAATGGCAGCAGCGATATCGTGGTCAGCTACGCCTGCGAAGAAGATGGTGTCGGGCAGTCCCTGAGCGCACTGTTCGGCACGCCGGAACCGGCAGAATCCTTCGAACAGGATTCACTGGCCAGCCATTACCTGGCACTTGAAAGTGCGCCCGCGCTGGAAAAGATTGGCGATACCAACCTGCCACCACTGAGTGCGGAAGACTGCGCCCAGGTGCGTGGCGGTGCCGGCGTTCTCAAGGCCCAGGCACTCTGCCCACTCAACGCCCAGTTGCGCTATCGAATGGGCGCCGAGGAATACGCGGAACCGGGGCTCGGTCTCAGCGCCGCCGAACGGGGCAACCTTATCCATGAAATGCTCGCCGCCTTCTGGATTAACTGTAAAAGTTCACAACAGCTCGCTGCCATGACACCGGAGCAGCTCGCGCTACAGATCCGGTCCAGCATCGACACCGCCATCGGTCGCCTGAAGAAAAAGCATCCGGAACTTCCACCCAAATTTTGGGAACTGGAACAGGTCCGCCTGCGGGATATTTTCGAGCAGTGGCTACCCCTCGAGCAGGACCGCCCCGTATTTACGGTCGAGCAGGTGGAAACCGCTCTCACCGTCACCCTGCAGGGCCTGACCTTCACCCTGCGCCTGGACCGCCTCGACAGCCTCGTCGACGGCGAGCAACTGGTGATCGACTACAAAACCGGACAGACCTCCGTGAGCGACTGGCTGCAGGAACGCGTGAGAGAACCACAGCTACCGCTCTACGCCCTGTTCCACCCGCAAGCCAAGGCCGTCGCCTTTGGCGCGGTGAAAAATGGCAGCTGTAAATATCAGGGCTGCGGGGAACTCACGCACCCCATCAACGGCATCAAGTCGGTGGCAGATAGCCAGAAGGAGAAGGAACCTGAGTTGATCCAGTGGGACCAACTCAAACAACACTGGCAACAGGCACTGGAAGGCCTCGCAGAAGAATACAAGACCGGCCACGCGCCCCTCGCGTTCGACCGACCGGCAGACAACGATAACCAGAAATCCCTGTGGCCACTGAATCGCTGGCCGGAAAGACAGCAGTAACACCATGACCACGCATATACCCGTAGATGCCAGTGAACGCGCGCAAGCCCTGGAGATTGCCGAGAGCTATGCTGTATCGGCACCCGCCGGTTCCGGCAAGACCGGCCTGCTTACCCAGCGATTGCTGAAACTACTCAGCGCCTGTCAGCAACCGGAAGAAGTGCTCGCGATCACCTTCACCCGCAAGGCCGCTGGTGAAATGCGCGAACGCCTGCTGGACGCGCTGCTGGATGCCCGCGACAACCCGGAACCGGAAAACCCCCACGGCAAAATCACCTGGCAACTGGCGCGCGACCTGCTCGCCCACGACAAGCAACAGCAGTGGCATCTGCTGCAAAGCCCGCAGCGCCTGCGCATCCAGACCATTGACGGCCTGTGTCGCAACATTGCCAGCCAGCTACCCATCGACAGCGGTCTCGGCGCACCTGGAGAGCCCCTGGATCAACCGGCCATTGCCTACGAGATGGCTATTGCCAACCTGCTGAAAAAGCTCGAGCGGGAAGAACTCGACGAGGACCTCGGCCGGCTGCTGCTGCACCTGGACAACAATCTCCCGGAAGTCAGCGACATGCTGAAAACCCTGCTGGAGAAACGGGAGCAGTGGCTGGAGCCGTTGCTATCGGTACACAATGAAGTCGCAGAAGACTATTTCACCCAGGTGATCAAAGAGCTGATCAACGCACAACTGGTCGCGTTCAAAAATCGTCTTGGCAGTTTCGCCGGAGAGTTGATGCAATTGGCGGATTACGCCGGCAGCAACATGCAGCAGGAGAAACCGGGGCATATTGTCGGCAACCTCGCCGGCATCAGCGCCCTGCCCCCCTGTGACGATACGGGACTGGCACAGTGGCTGGCACTGGCAGAGCTATTGGCAACGGGCACCGGCACCCTGCGGAAATCTGTTACCAAGACCATCGGGTTTCCCGCAGCCGACAAAAAATCTCCCGATCCCGAGCGGGCAAAAGCGTATAAAGAACGCATGACCGCCCTGCTGGAGGCAATGCAGGATGTGCCCGCGTTACTCGAGGTTATCGCCGAAGTACGCACCCTGCCCGCCGGCATGGACGACAGCCAGTGGCAGATCCTGCGCGCCATGGCCCGGGTACTGCCGCTGCTGGTGGCGGAACTGAAGCTGGTCTTCCAGCAACTGGGGAGCACCGATTTTACCGAAGTTGCCCAGGCCGCACTGGCGGCACTGGGAGAGAGCGACTCGCCAACAGATGTGGCATTGAAACTGGACGTGCAGATCCGCCATATCCTGGTGGACGAATTTCAGGATACCTCCCAGCTGCAGCTGGAACTGCTGCAGAAACTCACCGCCGGCTGGGAGCCGGACGACGGCCGCAGTCTGTTTATCGTGGGTGACGGCATGCAGTCCTGTTACGGATTCCGCAATGCCAACGTGGGTATTTTCCTCGACGCGCGCAATGAAGGCATTGGTGAATTGCCGCTGACGCCACTCAACCTGCAGGTAAATTTCCGCTCCAGTAATGCCGTGGTGGACTGGGTCAACCGCACGTTTGCCCGGGCGTTCCCACCCCGGGACAATATCAGCCGCGGCGCGGTGCGCTATCTGGATTCAGTCGCCTTCAAACCCCGCGTGTGGGATGGCGAGCCGGTGAGTTTCTACGGCTGCGTGGACGATGAAGATCGTTTACAGGAAGCCGAAAAGGCAGTCGCCATTATTCAGGACCTGCAAACCCGCGCACCTGACGACAGCATTGCGGTACTGGTGCGCAACAAAAAGCACCTGCAACAGATTCTGCCCGCACTGACCCGCGCCGGCATTCCCTACCAGGCCCAGGATCTGGCACCGCTCGCCAGCAAGATGGTGGTGCTGGACCTGCTGAGCCTCACCCGTGCACTGCAGGATCCCAGTGACCGGACCAGCTGGCTGGCTGTATTGCGCGCGCCCTGGTGTGGGCTGGAGTTGCCGGACCTGTACGCGCTCGCCAATTTCGATGCGGGAGAAAGTGGCCCCCGCGACCCGCGAGTAGCGCCGATCCTCAACACCCTTGGCAATCCGCAAGCGCTTGCGGCACTGAGTAGCGATGGCCGCGCACGCCTGGAGCGTTGCGTACCGCAATTGCTCGAAAGCTGGCAACAGCGAGGGCGCAAACCGCTGCGCGTATGGCTGGAAGGCCTTTGGCTCGCCCTTGGTGGTCCCGCTACCGTCGCGGACAAACGCGAGCTGAGCAACGCCGCAGACTTTTTCCAGCTATTGGAGAAGTACGACCACGGTGGCGGCATCGCCGACTGGCCAGCGTTCGAACAGGCACTGGAAAAACTCTTCGCGCGTCCGGCGCAGGAGGCACGGGTCCAGGTCATGACCATTCACAAGTCGAAGGGACTGGAATTCGACCATGTGCTGATTCCCGGGCTCGACAAATCCGGCGGCGCCGGCGGCAGCGACCAGCTGCTGCGCTGGTGCAGCTGGCTGAACAGCGAAGCCCACACCCGCTTCCTGCTCGCACCCAAAAGCCCGCGCAGCGGTAAAGACCCTCTGTATGCCTATGTGAAACACGACAACAGCGAACGCGAGCGTTTGGAGGGCACACGCCTGCTTTACGTGGGATGCACCCGGGCCATTCACAGCCTGCACCTGCTTGCCTGCGTAAAATCTTCCGACAAGAAAAATGAGGATTACAAGTCGCCCACCGCTGCGTCACTGCTCGCCTGCATCTGGCCGACCCTGTCAGACAACTCGGCCAGCCCGTGGTGTCACTGGCTCGAAACCGATGCCCCGGCACAACAGGATGAATACAGGGATCACAGCTTCCTTCTGCATCTCCCCCAACACTGGCAGGCCCCGCCCCATCCACGCGAGGACTATCTCGCCCGCTACCGTATGGGCGACTTCCAGCGAGATGACAGCGAAGAGGCCAACCTGCCGGAGCTGGGCCAGGTCCACCAGCGGTGGTTCCGCCACGCCGGTACCGTCGCCCACGAAACACTGGCTACCCTCACCGAGTTCCCCGAGCGACTGGCGAAGCCCCCGGAGCAGCTGATCGAGGAATTGCGCCCGCTATGGCAGCTTCGCCTTGCCCAATCCGGCCTGAATGGAAGCAGCCTGGAAAAAGCCCAGGAGAAAGTGGAACAGGCCGTTGTACGAACCCTGCAATGCGAAACCGGACGCTGGCTACTGGATGCCAGCCATACCGAAAGTGCTGCGGAGCTGGAGCTGCACAGTGGCGGACGCGAGCTCAGGCGTAACATCGTCGACCGGACCTTTATCGATGAACACGGCACCCGCTGGATCATCGATTACAAAACCGCAGAGCCCACTGCTGCCGAGTCCATCGAAGAGTTTGTAGCCCAGCAACTCGAGCAGTACCGCAACCAACTGGAAAACTACCGCCGCCTGTTTTATCAGCGCGGCGAAAAGTCCGTCCGCTGTGCGCTCTACTTTCCGCTGTTCCAGCACATGGCAGAGCTCCCCAACTAGGGCGTGAATCGACCCGATATCGAGCCCCACAGGACGGGCAGATGAAAAACTGCCCGTCCTAATCCACCCGAAGGGCGCGACGTCTCGCGCAATCGCATCCCTTCCACGGCGAAGTTAGCCGGACAGATATTGCGGCCAACTGGCAAATCAGTGACATCTAAAACTGTTTCAAATGAAACCCTAGCCCTGCCTGCCCGGGCTGGGTAGCATAACTGCCCCGCAGCGCACGCCCTGCGGCAAGGAAGATGATTTCAAATTCAGACAGTAGCGATAGAAATACCATGACCACGCAGCAGTTCGACGACTTAAATGTCCTCTCCCAGGACGTTCTTATTACCCCGGAAGCGCTGAAATCGGAACTGCCCGTCAGCGAGTCCGCAGAGGCCACCGTAGCCGCCGGCCGCGCCGCCGTGCGCGACATCCTGGACCGCAAAGATCACCGCCTGATGGTCGTGATCGGACCCTGTTCAGTACACGATGTTGAGGCCGCCATGGACTATGCCAACCGCCTGAAGGCGCTGGCAGAAAAGGTCTCCGACACCCTGCTAATCGTCATGCGCGTGTATTTTGAGAAGCCCCGTACCACCGTGGGCTGGAAAGGCCTGATCAACGACCCGCACCTGGACGACTCGTTCAAGATCGAAGAGGGTCTGCACATCGGCCGCAAGCTGCTGCTGGACATCTCCGAGCTGGGCCTGCCCACCTCCACCGAGGCACTGGACCCGATCTCGCCCCAGTACTTACAGGACCTGATCTCCTGGTCGGCCATCGGTGCGCGCACTACCGAATCCCAGACCCACCGGGAAATGGCCAGCGGTCTTTCCTCCGCCGTGGGCTTCAAAAACGGCACTGACGGCAGCCTGGAAGTGGCCATCAACGCCCTCCAGTCCACCGCCCACCCGCACCGCTTCCTGGGTATCAACAAGGAAGGCCAGGTAGCCATCATCCACACCGCCGGTAACAAGTACGGCCATGTGGTACTGCGCGGCGGCAACGACAAGCCCAACTACGACTCCGTTAGCGTCGCCGTGTGTGAGAAAGAACTGGAGGATGCTGGCCTGGTACCCAACATCATGGTCGACTGTAGCCACGCCAATTCCAACAAGAACCACGAGCTGCAGCCCCTCGTGGTTGACAACGTTACCCACCAGATCCTGGACGGCAACAAATCCATCATCGGCATCATGGTGGAAAGTAACCTGAAACCCGGCAACCAGAAGATCAACAAAGATCGCAGCCAGATGGAATACGGAGTTTCCGTTACCGACAAGTGCATCGACTGGGAAACCACCGAAAACCTACTGCTGAACATGGCCGAGCAACTGCGCGGACCGCTGAAAGCACGCCAGGGGTAAGATTCGGGGCTCTGCCCTCTTACGCCCATCAAAAAGGCCGGCTTTGCCGGCCTTTTTGTATCTATGATTTAGGTGTTCCTGCCTGCCCACTACTCAAAAAAAGAAACAACAAGGCCAAATACCTATTTCCGCTGAATCTCCAAAAGGAGATTCAACTGTGGTATCAGTAGCCCCACAACGACGAGGTACTAGTTATGACTAAAAACAACTGGCTGTCGCAAAGCAGCGAGCAAGATTTCGACCTGACCGATCACAGTATTACACCCACGGTACTTCCCAGTGAGGCGGACGTTGGCAAGGCCATGCTCAACGAGCTGTATGAAACGGCAGCAGTCAAAGATGGCGATATCAATATCGCCCTGCTCGGCGGCCGCGGCGCCCAGGAACTGCACCGCCTATTGGGTGGACTGGCCAAGACATCGGAGAAAGATGAACTGCTGGGCCGGCTGAACGTCTTCACGCAAGATGCACTGGCACCCATGAGCATGAGCAACTGCTTCAGCTTTGTACGGGATTTTGAGCGCATTCTCGGCCCTGACTTCTTCAAGAAGATCAAAAGCTTCACCCCGATGCAGACAGATACCGATGACCTGGAGGCCGGGCTGACCGCGTATCTGGAAAAGCTGGAATCCCTGGGCGGCCTGGACATCTTCTTCATCGGCCACGGCCCGGAAGAAAACCAGGCATCCCACCTCGCCTACATAAAGCCCTTCTCCGGCGCCCAGAGCAATCATGTTGCCGGGATAATCCCGATTTCCAGCAGCATCCTGGAGCACCACATCAGCAAGTTCAAAGCCGGCGGCAGCGCGGTCAACGAACAGGACGAAGCCGAATGCCGTTCCGCCCAGTACATTCTCACCCTGGGTCCCGCGGCGATTCTGCAGGCGAAAAAGGTGGTGCAATCCGTCGTCGACGCTGATACCGCACCGGCCAAAGTCCAGACCTATGCGAATGTGTTGAACACTCGGCTGAGCTCCGATAGCGAGGAAGCCCTGCTGCAACTGAATGCGAACCCGGGGTTATGGATCAGGTTGCACCCCAATACCAGGTCTTTTGTACTGCCGAATTTGGGGATTAAATAAAAGCCAATAGAACTCCACGAAACCAAAGTGGCCGAACTAATACTTAGTCAGACCATTGGAATTGACTCGAATCTAAAGGGCCCACAACAAGGGCCCTTTTTATTCCCAAAACCATATCCAACACACAAAAAACGTGATACCCCGCACACAAAAGAATTTCCAGGTTATATAGAAGGCATCGGTCACTTATAATCGCCACCCATGTGAATAGAGTACATATTCACATGCAAAACCAAATACAAGCCTCACAAGCGAACATCAAAAAATCACTAGAAATATAATTATAAGTGATAAAGCACTGACACTAGAAAAGAACAGAAAATAACATCAACTAAAATATCAACTGTGAAAAAATATGTTTAGGACAACTACGTGACAGAGCTAACTCAAATTAATAAAAATATCAGCACATTACCTCTCGCTACAACCATTCCACCTCAAAATTACTTGCAATCAGGCTGGTTAACTGTATCAAGGCCAGTACTGGGAGAACCGGGTCAGATCAGCAATATGATCCATCCTGGTTCGGGCCAATTGGAAAAATGGAGCACTGGAGATTTCGCCCACCTTTCTTTAAATTTCCCTAATGTTATTACTGAATGCTGGTATTTGACATTGAACTTAAGGTCACCATGGAGAGGCCAAAGTAATTCAGAAAAAATAGTGATTTACGTAAATGATCGACCTCTTCCAGCATTCCGGGTAGATTCTGATATAGCAAAACAAAAGCTACTGGAAATACCGTCGGCCTGGGTTGAGCAAGACGGCAGTGTAAACCTCCGCATTGAGACACCCAACGCAAGCGATGAACAGGGTGAAATAGCTCATTTGCCTGATGAAATCCGACTTGGCGTTGAGCTATCAGCATTGACCCTGTATAAAAATAAAGAACAATATTTACAAACTATAGAAAGGTCCTATGTAGATGCCCGCTTAGTCAGGGATGAAATATTGGACAGAGGTGACTTGCCGCTAGATGACCGCGGCGAATTAATTGACAAAGCGAGAAGAACTTTAGAAATTGTTGAAAATAGCGATCTATATGCCCCGATCGTTGAGGAAAAAATACGATCGATTTTACAAGACCCTTACATTTTGACTTCACAGCAATATGAGTTTGTATTCGACAAACTCTACTTTGATGAAAATTATCAAAAGATAAGAGAGGGTGACATATTTCAATCTTTCAAGTCCTGGTCAGACGAACTGCAGGCCTTCCACGCTTCCGTTGTAAATGCTGGCAACAGAGCCTTCTTGAATGACGGGCAGCACAAAAAGCTCGAAACAATAGACCCCGACGAAGACCGACTATTGATTCTAACAAGACGATTAAAATTTTCGTCGCGAAAATTGAAACAACTGAAACTGTTAAATGATCAGCTTAACAATTTGGAAATCCTTTTAAAAAGAGATCATTTGGAGTCCATACCTCCAGCGCTAGAAATTGAAATGTCAAGCTACTGCAACTACGCGTGCGTTATGTGTGGCAGAAGCTGGCTAACCTTCCACTTTAACCGCCAAAGCAATGATCAACTCGCGCTTTTACTACCCATATTGCCCTTCCTAAACCATGTCACCATTGCCGGGGTTGGAGAAAATACCACAAGTGATCGATTGCTGGTTTGGGCAATGCTCTTGGAAAAATTCCAGATCGAAAGCCGGATATTCACTAATGGATCGATGATTCATCGCCAACTAGATGCCCTAAGTCGATTTAGCAAGGTCTGCATTAGCTTTGACGGCGGTTTTGCCGACTCTTTCGAAGCTCAGCGAAGAGGCGCCAATTTTGAGTTAGTAGTGAGAAATGCAAAGCTACTGCGAGCCAAAGCACCCAAGATTGAAATGGCCTTTAGTGTAGTGGTATCACGATTCAATATAGATGAGCTAGGCAGAATCATTGAAATAGCTGGTGATATTGGCATTAATCATGTGGCATTTAGTCCAGTTTGGCATGATTCCGGCATGCGCCTTAGACCTTCAGATTCGAGCCGTTTTCAATCCAACTTATCAGAAGCACTGAAGCTGGCCAAAAAATACCGAATTGAGATTCAGAATAACGTTATTCCCGAAGACTTCTGCGTGGCTGAGGATCAACCACTTGACCGAAACGCTCTTTTCGAAGAATTTTCAGAACTCAGCAAACCCAGCAATCAAACGTTATCTGTCAAGCAAATAGAAGAAAACTTTCAAAAACTCAACTTCAACTATTACCCAGACCCAGAAATACTTCCTGGAAAAAAATGGCCCCCAGCCCCAGACACAACACCTCAATTAAAGCAATGGATAAAGCCATCTTACGAATTTAATTTCGACCTGAATTCGGAAATTCAGAAACTTAAAAATAAGATAAAAGAACTAAATCTGCAGCTAAAAAATCAAGATGACATCAAGATACCTTACTGCCTATCCATTTGGAAATACACCTACGCAAAGGCCAGCGGGAAAAATAAGCTCTGCCCACAAACCGATATAGACGTCGGAAATATTGTCACAGATGGAATAACCTCCACCATCAACAGCAGCAGAAACCGGAAATTTAAAAACACCATGTTTGGAGGGGATTTGGAGCCAATTTGCAAAACATGCTTGGACCCATATCGGAGATGGGGGCATGACAGCATTTTATCCTTCTGTAAAAAAATGAAAATCATTCCAGAAGACTTATCAAGTTACTCCGAATCTCATACAGACAAAAACAATACCCTCCTGAAGCTACTCAGGCGGGTTATCAGGAAGACTCTAAGATTAGTGAAATATAGCTAAAAGGATAATGAATAAGGCAATTGGAGTGTTTAGCAGTCACACTGACAACCTCCCAACCAAAATCTCAAATTTTAGGCAGAATATGTAGCTTATTTATTCCAAAAAACAACTAAGATCTTGGCAAGGCCGCCACATGGAATTCCATTTTGGCGGCCTCGGGTAAAATCGTTCACAGGAATACCAAAAACGACTCAACTTAAACCCTTACAAAAGCTATATATGGGAGAAAATATGTGGTTGGCCATAAACTGTTTTTGAAAACCTTACCACCAGCTAAACTAACCAATATGAATAGCGCCTTCCCTGAAACGAAAAATGAATGCGTGACGTCCCCATCTAAACTCCATCATTACAAAAAGGACCATTGACTCACATATCCTGCATCTGATTCATCCCCTGCACCTTCTGCTTGATTTCCTGCTCCTCCAGCGACTTCAGCTCTTCCATCAGCTCACGGGCATCCTCAATATCCGCTCTACCGTATAGATAGAGGTAAAGCTCGATCACCTGATCGTGCCGGTCGGTGACAATGCCCATAATCTCTTCCGGCTCAAGATCCTGAAAAGGCGCGTCACAGTGCACGTTGTGCAAAATGGGGTGCTTGTCCGTGTAGTCGTAGCACCAGGTATGCCAGTAGCATCTGGGAGCGGGTGTTTTGGTTCTTGCCAGTACAGTGCTGCAGGCAGTCAGATAGATTCTTGTGAGACTCCCGGGTCCACACCAGTACATCTCTCAGGGTTTCGACTTGCACCTTCACCTCCACCATGAATGAAATCGGCGCGACAAAGGTCGCGTAGGTTGTTCTCCCGCCAGCGGGTTGCAGGTAAAGATCGCAGGGCCGCGGCTGGGCTTTTTGGTACAGCTAGCCCGATTTTGCGAATCAGTAGATATTTTCAGCGCCTCTCTACAACCTTGGTCTAGTGGCCCTCTCCCAACGCGCGCATATGCTGGGGTGGCAAACGTCTTCCGCGCGATTTGCCTGCTGCCTAGCGTGTAATTCGTTTGTGCAGTCAGAACATAATTCAAATAATGAAGGTACTAGCGATGAATCATCAACGAACGTCCAATACGGGCGTCCCTGCCCTATTTCTGTTTTTTCTTTCGACGCTCTTTGCCATGGCCACCAGCGCCGGTAGCTGGCAGCAGGGCCAGTCCCTTGGCGGTTTTAATTCCGTGCATGTGTATACACCCGATTCTGTATCGTCGATCGGCAATGGCAAGGCGCTGCTGATCGTGTTGCACGGCTGTGTGCAGCCCACAAACAATTTCCTCACTGCAAACCTGGAAGTGGCAGCGGAACAGTACGGCATGGTAATCGCGGTTCCAGATGCCATGAACAAGGCCGGATATAGCTGCTGGTCTTATTGGCAGGGAACCAAGTCGCGCTCTTCTGGCGACTATAAGAACCTGATTTCCCTAGCCAATGCCATGAGTGGCGACGCGAGCCGCAATATCGACCCGGACCAGGTGTATATCGCCGGCCTGTCTTCCGGTGCGGCCTTCGCAAATACCACAGCCTGCCTGGCCCCGGACGTTTTTGCTGGTATGGGCATCAGTGCGGGCCCGAGTATCGGCACCTCGTCCAACGGTGCCCTTGGCCCCTGTGAGCAGGCAGACGTGACCGCGCGCTGTAATACCTACGCCGGCAGCTACCAGGGCGATTTCGCCACGCAGATCGCGTCCATCGCCCACGGCGATGCAGATACCACGGTGAACCAGTGCTATAACGAACAGAATTCCGACGGTATGGCAGGCGTTTACGGAGTTGCCAAACTGTCCGGCACCAACACTATCAGCGAGGGCAGTAGCCGCACCGCAGAGGAAACCCTGTGGGAAGATGGGCGGGTTTCCATGCTGTGGCTGAATGATGTCGATCACGCCTGGTCTGGCGGCGAAGGCGCCTCTGGCGGTTACATCTCACCGAACAGCATCAACTATGCCTCCTACCTCGGCCAGTATTTCGCCGCCAACAACAAGCGCGTCGACCGCAATACCGGGCCCGAGATCACGAATCTTGCGGCTAGTGAAAGCAACAGCCTACTCTCAATCAGCGGCAATGCGCTGGATGCGGAAGGCAGCGTCACCGGTGTGGCGATCACCATCAGTAATATGGACAGCGGTACGCCGGTATTGGTGGAGACCCTGAACGTGGCTTCGGTGGATGCTGCTGGCTTCTTTAGCGTTACCAGCGCCACGCTGGTAGACGGCCTGTACCAAGTAAGTGCAGTCGCCACCGATAACGAAGGCGCCGACGGCGATGCGGCTAGCGTCACTACCCGTGTAGGCCCAGAGCCGGCGGCGACGGCACCAGTATTGAGCGATACTGCAGCTAGCGTCAGCGGCCAGTGCGCCACCGTAACCGGCACCGTGGTGGATGCGAACCAGAATCTCCAGAGCGTGGTGGTCGGGTTTGCCAGCGGCAATGTCACCGCGAGCATGTCCGGCAACAGCTACTCCGCCCAGGGTTGCAACCTGCCCGGTGGTGAAAACACCGCAACGGTTACCGCCACCGACAGCACCTCGCTCTCCAGCCAGACCAGTGTCACTTTCAATATCGACGCGGGCCAGACCGGTGATTACAACTTCCATATCAGCGCGGGACATATCACCTGGGGAGTCGGTTACTCGGCCTGCTACCTGGCGTTCGGCACCAGTGAATTCACCATGCGCGAATATCCCTCGGGCAGTGATTGCCAGTGGGTCGCCGATGGTGACAGCAGCTGTGCCGGACCGGTTCAGGCCTGCTCAACAGGTGGCGGCGAGCCGACTACCGATACCGACGGGGATGGCGTGGAAGATGCGCTGGATAACTGCCCGAATACGGCCAATGCCAACCAGGCGGATAACGACAACGACGGTATCGGTAATGCCTGCGACAGTACCCCGGATGGTGAGCCC
Organism: Microbulbifer mangrovi; assembly: GCF_002009015.1. Taxonomy (GTDB): domain Bacteria; phylum Pseudomonadota; class Gammaproteobacteria; order Pseudomonadales; family Cellvibrionaceae; genus Microbulbifer; species Microbulbifer mangrovi. The sequence continues at coordinate 60,321 of NZ_LZDE01000345.1, forward strand.
GTAGATACCGATGGCGACGGCGTGACCGACAGCGTGGACAACTGCCCCAACACCGCCAATGCGGACCAGCTGGACAATGATGGTGATGGCATTGGCAACGCCTGCGACAGCACCCCCGACGGCGATGTGGCCTGCACCGAGTACTCCGCCAGCAACTACAACCATGTGCAGGCAGGCCGAGCCACCACCAATGGCAGCTACGCCTATGCGGTCGGTTCCGGTGATAACCTGGGACTGTACAACGTGTTCGTAACCTCGACGCTGGCCGAGGCTGCTGCTGGTTACTACGTGAAAGGTAACTGCCCCTGATTCCATCCTTGATTGGCGTGCAGTAAAACCCAATCGGCCGTAAAATGTTGGCCCGCCCTGCCCTCGCCCCCTGCGGGTGCTGGGCGGGTACAACACAAGCAGCGAAACATAAGAACAGCCAGTTTCGCACCGCTGCTACTGCCGATAAGGATATCCAATGCTTAAATTTCTGCTCTGGCTCCTGCTCTTCGTACTCTGCTGGCCCCTCGCGTTACTTGCACTTCTGCTGTGGCCATTCGTCTGGCTCCTGTCGCTCCCCTTCCGGCTTGTCGGTATTACCTTCGAAGCCCTGTTTGCCTTCTTGCGTGCAGTGTTGATGCTGCCGGCACGTGTGCTCGGCCACAAACCTCCGGCGTAAAAGAAAAGGTAATCCCTGCAGTACTAGACACTCCTTCCCACCACTCCCGATCGAATCAACACTGCAAAGAAGATTCTCGACTAGGATTCGAAGTGTTTTCCTTAGCACAAATCGAAACCTGAACATGTATGTATCCACCCGACGCGCTTTGAGCGCACTTATATTCGCCCTGGCTAGTGGGCCGGCTTCGCCGATGGCTGCCTTTGGCGCCGGCAACAACAGCCTGTTTGTAGTGGACGCCGCGGACCTTATCGCGAGGGCAGCCGACGCGATTTACAGAGAACGCGATGACATTGAGGATAATGAACTCGTCGCCACCACATCCATGGTATCCATTCACTGCCGGCCCGGACGGGAAGTGCGCATTCCGAGGATCAGTGAAACGCAGTGTCCGGCGCCGAGAGTGATCAGTAGTCCGTGTATCGCAGAGATACAATTCCCCCTGCGCTCCACGATCAAAAGCGATGTCACTGCGTTAAATGACGGACAGTGTGAGGTGCACTTCAGTTACAACTTTGTCAGTGCAGAACAGCTTGAGACTGGCGACTTGATTGTCGGCATAAACCACGGCGGAAGTAGTGGTAGCAGGCAGGGTGACTGCGCGACGCTGAAGCCTTACTTCGAAATTGAAGAGGCAATACGCGTGTATCAATACGCATTAGAGCGCGAACTCTAAATGATCCAGCCATAAAGGCGGCAACGGTATGCCCAATATCCCCACACTAATAAGCGCAGCGATCATGGCGGCCGTTTCAGGCTTTACATATGCAGGCGCCCTCGATACATCGCAAGCCAAGACAGAATCAGCGCGGCAAGCGGTCACAAACGCTGGATCAACAGGAACTAGTTTTGCGGTAGATATTCCGGGATTGATTGAAGCCTCGGTATCAAAAGCCCTTGAGGTGCATGATGAGTTTGAGTACCAAGACTTTGTTATAGAGCAAGAGGACATCCATTTTCATTGTGATAGCGAAGCTCGCTGGCGCTACGTCGATGCCTTTACTCTGGAGTTGCCTGATCAAGCGGGACCGGCATCTCTCTGCGAGGTCCGGTTGAAGCTAATCGTCAAGGATACGCTGGAGCAAAATCGTACGCCTGCAGATGGAACCTCAGAATACTGCTACGACGCTATCGACTTTGAATCCATCAGCGTGACCGTCTACGGGAGCGGCGTGATCGAAACTCACCGGGGACAAGGACAGAGCGGGAGAACCATCTCCTGTGATGAACGGCGTGCGTTTTTGTCGATCGATGAGGCTATCGCCCAATATGTAAGCGCAGAAGCCCCGGATCAGGATTCACCATAGGACTACTGCGGTAAATCGGTCTGACTATTCCGAACTTACCGACAACCTGCCCGAGCCATGAATTGCCAACGCCATCAAACGGCGCACACTACTATTGTCCTGCCACAGGAGACTTTTACTCGCCCTTTGATTGATGCGCCTTGATCATTTTGGTGATCGACTTGGCGAGATCGTTCGGTACCGGAAAATGTAAATTGTACTGGGCTATTTTCCACTGCCCATCTTCTTTCACCAGAACACCACTGCCGCGGCACTCGCCATAGGCTTCACTATCGATTAGCTCGTCAAACCAGGCAACGTCGTTGTGCAGTACGATGGTTCTGTCCCTGGGCACATAGGTCCAGCCCTTGCCCTGGCTGAAATAAGGCCTGACAAATTCCTTGAATTCGGCTGCGGACCAGCGTTCAGTCGCATCTGTGCCAATAAAGACCCCATCATTACTCAATATATTGAAGTAGGCATCAAAATCCGCCTCAGCGGCGGCCCGATGAAACGCATCCAGTTGCGCGCCGACCGCCTTTTCGATCTCGTCCGCAGTCGGATCTGTATTGGCCCATACCGTCCCGGCTTGTACCACAACGGCGAAAAACAATATCCATCCCTTCAGCCACAATGCCGCTCCACTGGCCATAAACAACCCCTCCCCTAAGTATCAGTAGCATTCAACGCACATTCGTCGCCATATTTAATACTCATATGGGCCACCAATGCTATACCGATGGCACACCTAAAGGTGTCTTTAGAGGAGCCGACCGTGCAAGAAGAGCAGAAACTCAAGTATTTGAAAGTTGCCCTAATCGTCTTTGGCCTGATCTTCATTTTCGGGATCTACGCGATGATGATGTGGGTGTGGCCGTCTGGATGGGGCTGGACACCGCGCCAGCCTGAGTACGAACAGATGATTATGGGAGTTTATGCGACCCTTGGCGTATTTTTGATCAGAGCAGCCAAAGATCCTCTGGCCAATGCCAGCCTTATCTGGTTCACCGTGTGGTCCAGCATTGTTCATGGCGCAATTATGCTGGTACAGGCGATTGTCGATGAAACAGAGCGAGCAAACCTGCTCGGCGATGTGCCCGCCCTATTCCTGGTGGCAGCAGTGCTTTGGTACCTGATGCCCAGGGCAACCAGACACAAGTGACCCGGGTACGGCTAAAAGCTGTATATGGGCAACTAGTTACCCATATACAGCAGTAGCGCGAGAAGACCTAAAAACCAAAATAGGAGCCAAACACTGCGCTTGTACCAATTTTTGCGGGCTTCCACGCGCAAATGATGGCGAATTGCGTGTTCATACAGGTCAGTATTTGAAGCCGGAGTAACCGATGTGGCTGTGCCTATACCTGACACTTGGGCCAGTATCCAAGCCACAGCCACCGTCACTGCGAAGCCAATGACATTCCACCACAGCCAGGAAATCTCCGGCAGAAACAACCAGAACAGGCCATTGCTCGCAATCCCGGTCAGCAACCCCGCAATCGCATGTGGGCCACGTACCCGGTGGGCGAGAAAACCGAGGGTAAATACGGCGAGAATGGGGCCGTTGGCAAGGGAACCAATCTTGTTGATCGCCTCCAGCACCGTGGGAGCGATGTCATCCACGAAGAACGCCATCACCAGGGTGATAACACCCCACAGGGTTGTCAGCAGCCGTGACAGGATGAGTTCCTTGTGTGCGCTCCAGCTGCCACGATGAAAGCGTCTCACGAAGTCTTCCATAGTGGTGGCACTCAGTGAATTCAGTACGGAATCCAGGGAAGACATGGCGGCGGCGAACAAGGCCACCAGACTCAAACCCACCAGCCCCACCGGCAAGACATTGATCATGTACAGCGGCACCGAGAGATTGTATTCCGGTCCATTGCCGGAATCCGGTAGTGCAGCGATGAATTCCGGGTGTTGCGCGGCATAGACACCGATACCAACCCCGACCATGCAATACAGTAATACCAGCGGAAACCTCAGAAGCCCGTTGATTAGCAGCGCATTGTTAGTGGCGTCGATGTCACGGGTACTCAATTGACGCTGCACCTGGCTCTGATCGCAGCCGTAATAGGATACATACAGGAAGAGCCCGCCGAATAGCATGGGCCAGAAGGCAAAGGTCTCACCATCACCAAACCCATGGTGCGTAAAGTCCAGCGTGGTTTTGCGCTCCTGGGCAAACGACTGCCACATCTGGCCGAAACCGCCACTGGCGTCCACCAGAAACACGAGCACCAACACCAGCATGGCGGCGAGAATCAGTAGCTGGATGACATCGGAATAGATAACCCCGCGTATCCCCCCCATCACATCGTACACAACGGTGAATACACCCAGTAGAAGTACCGATGCGGTAAACCCCAGCCCGGTGATCAGGTCTATCACCAGCGCAATGCTGTAGACGGTAACGGCGGTGGCAAACGCGCGTACAAACAGAAACAGTCCACTGAGTGTCAGTCGCGTTTCCAGGTCAAAGCGCTGTTCGAGATAAGCATAGACAGACACAAGGTTCAGGTGCCGGAATAGCGGCATCACGAACAGAATCAGCACGACCATGGCGAGAGGCACCGCCAGTTCGTACTGCAACCACAAGAGCCCACCACCCGCAGCGAAAGCGACAAACGCCGGCGCGCCGAGGATACTGTTGGTGGAGCACTGGGTAGCCATGATCGAGAGCCCCACCGGCCAGGGGCCGACGTTGCGTCCCGCTACATAGTAGTCTTCCCGACTCTCCTGTCGGCGCGCCAGCCAGTAGGCCATGACCAGCAGCCCTACGCAGTATGCGGCAATGATCAGCCAGTCAATCCATGTGGAACTCTGATTCATTCGACTCCCTGAATTCGGCTAGCCCCCTCAAGTTCGACTAGCAAGGTATTTTCTGTGGAATCGCGGCTACAGCTCGACGCGCTGCTTCCACGCGGGGTAATCCTCCTGCAACAATCGCTCCGGCCAGTAGCCATACCAGCTGTAACCGGTGCGTCGTTCGATATCCACGTCCGAAAGCTGATAGACCCTTTTACCGTTCCTGTTTGCCAGAAACGGTTCGCTGGTTTTCAGATCGTAGAATCTCGCCCAGATCGGCTTTGCCTGCGCATCGTCGACCACCACTAGATCGTAATCCGCCGCGTGAAAATCAAAACGCTGCCCCGCCTTGTCTACCCGCTCGACCCGGAACCCGCTCAGCTTTACCGATCGCAGCCAGGCAATACCGCCCTGTATAGCGGCAACGGTGTCCGGAGATGGGTTGTCGATAGACATCAGATACTGAAGTACCGGTACTGTTTCCCAGGCCAGGATTCCCGGCAATTCATACGCCCTGCCCTTGACCGGCTTCAGGGCATTTTCGTGATATTGCCCGGCCCAGCCCGTGGGCTTTCCGTCGATACGAATCTGCATTGCCAATAGCAGTTCATCGCCTTTGATTACCGCGCGCGCTGCCTGTTCACGCAGGTCAGCATCGATATATTCGAATGGAGGCGCAGCGGCTGCGACCTCCCTCAGGAAGCCCAACACACCGGGCATCACCTCATCGGCAATTGTGATATGGCGGTAATAGGCCCGCTCGGTGCGATCTGGAGAATGGGCCCAGCCGCCATTGGCATACTGTCGATCCAGCGTATAGCGGAGTCCCTTCAATGCGCCGTCGCGGTATTTGGTTGCGCCGGTTTGCAGGTAGGCGTGTGAGAGGTATTTGATCTGCGGATAAATATTGCGATTATCGAAACTCGCATCAGTAAGACGCTTGTTTTCTATCGCCTGCGCCCTTTCCTCGGCCGTTACAATGCGTAGCGGGTGCTTGTTGGTGGGCCAGCCACCACTCTCGCGCTGATACAGCAGCAGGTTGTCAGCGATCTTGTCGACCTGATGCAATGCATAGTAATGAACACTGCTTTCGCCAGTGCGATCATTCCAGTGTTTGATGGCATCCTGAAAGCCGTCGATGGGAATCGGTTGATAAGCCGTCTCCGCGTGAGACTCCGCCATACCCGCAACTGATAGCATTCCGCAAAATGCCGCGGGAAGGAACGCTGAAAAGCTGCGCATACTGTTCCTGAACATTATTTTTATACTCCAGGTGCTACTTTTAAGCCGATATATCTAGAATACCGGATCAACCAGACCCAAAACCACACCCCAACAAGGGCTAAAATTACCGGCGGCTTAATTAGAGCGTCGTTTCAGGAGACCAATCATGAGCAATAGCGAGCCGATGCAGGTGCTGTGTCCGTCCTGCGCCGCCGTCAACCGGGTCCCTAGCAACCGGCTCGGGGACCGCCCGAAGTGTGGAAAATGCCGCGAACCGCTGATTAGCGGTCAGCCACTGAACGGGTCCGACCGCAACTTCCAGCGAATTATCGAGAAAAGTGATTTACCGGTAGTGGTCGATTTCTGGGCAACCTGGTGCGGCCCATGCCAACAGTTCGCGCCGGTTTTCAGCCAGACGGCCTCGGAAATGGCGACTCGGGCGATATTCGTAAAGCTGGATACCGAGGCCAACCAACAGACTGCCGGGGCCTTTCAGATTCGCTCCATCCCTACCCTGATGATTTTTCATCACGGCCGTGAGCTCACCCGGATATCGGGTGCCCTGCCCAAGGCCCAATTTGTACAGTGGGTGAATCAGCATCTGCCGTAGCGCGCAGAGATTTAAACTCACCCCAACCGGCTACCAGCGCTTCAGGATTGACTCGCAGGTTATTTGGACTCCAGCAGCCAAACCTTTTCCTCTGCGGGACATTTCCCTTTCAGGCCACCCTCTACAGCGACGGTCTGCAGCAAGTTCAAGGTATAAGCCTTAGCGTAGTGCTGTGCGACTTCGCCGTCGCTTACGCAAAATGGTGGACCGGGCATTTCTTCCTGATCGTATTCGAAGGTAATCAGCAACTGGGGGGCGCTGCCCGTCACCTGCACCAGGTGCTGGGCATATCGAGAGCGCATTTCCAGGGGTAACGCCACCAGTGCGGCACGATCATAGACCGCGGCCACAGGTCCCAGGACTTCGTCGGTGAGATGGAATATATCGCCCACAAAGATGTCGATGTCCGGCGCTCGATAGCGCTTCAGGTCTCCAATAATGTCAACCTGAGGTTCCATCTCCAACTGTTCGAACAGCTGGATCACGGCCATTTCACTCAGCTCCGCACCGGCGACGGAATAACCGCGCTCTAGTAGCCACCCGATATCCAGTGTTTTTCCGCACAGGGGTAGAAACAACCGATCGCCCCGCTCCAAATCCAGCCGAGCGAAATGTTCGACCAGTAGCGGGTGGGCCTCACGATTGTGAAAGCCAATTTCGTTCTTTTGCCACTTCTCAAGCCAGAATGATTTTTCCACAACGCTTACCCGTTATCCTGCCAATGATTCACTTACTTCTTCCGGCTCTGTCGCACCACTACGCTGCGGCATACCAACAACGCCATCGGGCAACCCCACCCGCCATACCCGGGGTGGAATTCGATCGCGCCCAGCCGCAGCCGGCCTGCTCGGGTCCCCGGTTACCACGAGCGCACCATCTTGCCACGCCACGTCCACAATCGTGCCGGCCCTGAACGAGAAACGAGCCAGGTCAATACCCAACGGATACGTACTGGTATAGGCACGAAGTATTGAATATCGCGGCCTGCTGCAGTCGCCACCGAAACCATAGCTGACGACGCCGCGGTACACTGCCACCAGCACGCCATCGAAGCCCTCAGGAGTAAAGGTCTTGGGAGGCCTGGAGAAAGTGAAATAGGGATTCTTCTCTAGCAGGACTACGTCAAAATTTTTCTTCGAAACCTGCCACAATCTGCTGTTCCTGTTTTTATCGCCGCGGACATCGCCGGCGACCAGAAACCATTCGTCGTTCAAGCCGGCGACGTAACCAAAGCCGGTAAATGGCGCCTCGCTCAGGTCAGCGATTTCCTGCCCTAAAGTATCGCCGTTGCGCTGATAGATCCTGCTTTCAAACAAAATCCACGGCGCCAGACTATCCGCACCACTCAGTTCATCCACGTAGCGGCGAGGGTCACCATCAAATCGGGTCTCTTCCGATTGCAGCTGCCCGTCCGGGGTAAGCAGCAAGCTGGTCGCCTTCGGAACAGCACCCGGGCCAGATTCATGCTCCCACTCTAGCGGCGACAGCTGATGGGAAACTTCTTTTATCTCCACACCCGGCAATAAAACTCGCAGAACCCTGTCTCGCAGCAGCCCCAACTCGGTAAACTGCGCCACAAATGCCATACGAATAAACACGTATACAAACAGGCAGAAGACTGCTGCTACAACGATAGCAAAACCTTGCCCAATCCATTTTAAAACTTCCATCGACTTCCTTTTCCAGAAACTGACTCAAAAAATTAGCGCGGTAACTTCCTTTTACAAACCGTTCAGCTAACGGCGGTCTCGCCTGCAAACGCTGAGGATATGACTTCATCCTCTCTCTTTACCACCTTGTGCTGGTCCTCACTGAGGCCCGCTTTCCAGTAGCTGGAAATGTACCGCAGGTTAGGTGCTACCGGGCGTTCGCTACGAAAATGATTCCGCAGATGCCGCATGGTTGAGAACTCGGAAGCACACCAGATCGCGGGATCGCCTTCAAGCCATGGCAGATCACGGAGCGTATTCAGCAGCATCTCGCCCGGTGCATTTTGATCGCTATTCACAACCCAGTGAAGCTGAACATTCGGCGGGCAGTGTAACTCCTGGCGATCAGACTCGGACGGGATCTCGATGACCGCATGGCCCCTGGCGTCCTCGGGCAGCAATCCCAGGTTGACGCTGATTGCAGGCAGTGACGTCATATCGCCGAGGAACAGAAACCAGTCCCCGTGCGGATTGATCAGCTTGCGGGCGCCGGGGCCACCGATACGAATACGCTCGCCGGGCTCGGCCTGCAGTGCCCAACTACCCGCGGGGCCAGGATGGCGGTGCACCACAAAATCAATATCAATTTCATTATCGCGCTGATGGCGGATGGTATAGGTACGCATCAGGGGCCGCTGGTTTTCCCCCTGATCAAACAGCAGCTTCACATAGGCGCTCTCCTGCCCGTCCGGAAAGCCCTCCAGCCCCGCCCCGCCGAGGGTAACCCGCAACATGTGCAGGGTAACGTAGCGGCTGGCAATGACTTCAAGCTCTCTGGATTTTGCTTTCGATACGGCGTTCGGCATTTCAGTTACCTCCGTCAGATTCACGGCTCAGGTTTTCCACCATGCGTGCGCTCAGCTCAGCAAACAGTGTCAGTTCCTGAGCACTCAGACTTCTGGTCATGGCGGCTGCGGTTTCGCGCTCCGCCTGCAGCAGATGGCTCATCACCGCACTGCCTTTTTCGGTGGGAAAAAGCAGCTGGCTGCGGCCATCGTCCGGGTTCGGACGCTTCTCAATCAAGCCGTCACTCAACAGTTCTTTGAGCACCCGGGTGATCTGGGCCTTGTCCCGGTCCATGCGCTGGGCGATGGACTGGGCAGTGGAATGCGGATTTCTGCAGATACCTTTGAGGGCGCGCATATGGGTGATCGGCAAACCGAGCTCCCGCTGCGCCACTTCGGCGCGCAGTCGGGACTTATACACGTGCACCAGCCGGTGCAGCGTGTCACTGAGATTGCTATCGCTTTGGCTGCTATTCGGCATAAATTGAACATATCCGCACTTGGTTGACAGCATCAACCATATGGGAAGTAGGTGACATAGTCAACCAACTGGACATCCACGGACGCAGGCAGCGGCAGTTACCACAGGTATAATCGCCGCCATGAAAAGACTCCCGATTCATGAGGTGCTGCCGGAACTGACGGCGGCGCTCGATCACAGCAGTAACGCCGTTCTCCAGGCCCCCCCAGGCGCGGGCAAGACCACCGCGGTTCCCCTGGCGCTGCTTAACAGCCAGTGGCTGGCCGATAAAAAGATCATCATGCTCGAGCCCCGCCGGCTCGCTGCGCGCTCTTCCGCCGCACGTATGGCGGAACTATTGGGCGAACCAGTTGGCGCCACCGTGGGTTACCAGATTCGCGGTGAGCGCAGGATCGGTAAACAGACCCGCATTGTGGTGCTCACCGAGGGCATCCTGACCCGACTGCTGCAGTCGGACCCGGAGCTGAGCGGTACCGCACTCGTGATTTTTGACGAATTCCACGAGCGCAGCCTGCAGGGCGATCTTTCCCTGGCACTCTGCCTGCAATCCCAGGAGTTCTTCCGCGAGGACCTGAAACTACTGGTCATGTCCGCCACACTGGACGCTGACGCGGTAGCCGGCCTGCTTGGTGATGCGCCGATAATTACCAGCGAGGGCCGCGCCTACCCGGTAGCCATCGAACACCTTCCCCACCAGCAGGTTCCTGACAAACCCCGGGAAATACCGGGGCTGATGAGCCGTAAAATCTGCGAGCTGATGGAACGGGAAGACGGCAGCCTGCTGGCGTTCCTCCCCGGCGTGGGTGAAATCCGCCAGGTGGAGAGCAATCTGCGCGAGGCATTGCACGATCGTCCGGATGTGCTAATTGCGCCCCTTTACGGCGACCTGAGTAAAAACCAACAGGATGCTGCCATTGCGCCAGCACCGAGCGGACAGCGCAAGATCGTGCTCGCCACCAATGTGGCAGAAACCAGTCTGACCATCGAAGGAATTCGCATGGTGGTGGACTCGGGCCTGATGCGGGAATCCCGCTTTGACCCCAATACCGGAATGAACCGGCTGGTGACCACGTCTATCTCACAGGCATCCGCCACACAGCGCACAGGCCGTGCCGGACGCCTTAGTAAGGGGGTGTGCCTGCGCCTGTGGAGCGAATCCCGCCAGCGGCAGTTACCGGCAAAAAACAGTCCGGAAATACTTCTCAGTGATCTGGCCCCGGTCATGCTGGAACTGGCCCAGTGGGGCGTGAGTGATGTCAGCGAACTGCGCTGGCTCGACCTGCCACCGCCGGGCCCCACCGCTCAGGCGCGGGTATTGCTGCAAGAGCTGGGCGCAATGGATGGGGCGCTGCGCATCACCGAGCACGGCAAAGCCATGTTGGCACTCGGCACCCACCCGCGCCTCGCCCATATGATGCTGCGCAGTGTCGATCTGCAACTCCAGAACCACGCCTGCCTGCTGGCCGCCCTGCTCTCCGAGCGGGATATCTTTCGCGGCGAGCAGCGCTGGGACCGGGACATCCATAAACGTATGGAGGTGCTGAACGGTTCGGCCAAAAATAGCAGCGCCGATCGCGGGGCGGTGCAACGTATACGTCAGCAGGCAAAAATCTGGCAAGCGCAGTTACCCGGCAGCCCCCGGTCCGATCACCCAATCGATACACCCGACCAACTGGAGGCAACCGGTATTCTGCTCGGCTTCGCCTACCCGGACCGCATCGCCATCAACCGCCGCGATCGCGAGCGACGCTTCCTGCTATCCAACGGTCGCGGTGCACACTTCTCTCACGACGACGAACTGGCCCTGCAGGATTTTCTCGTCATCGCCGATCTCGATGGCCAGGGGCGCGATGCGCGCGTTCAACTGGGGGCGCGCATCAGCAAACAAGCCCTGTATGAATATTTCGATGACCTGATGACAACCCGGGAATCCGTGCGCTGGGACGACAGTAGTGGCCGCGCCATCGCGAGTGTGCAAACCTTTCTCGGCAAGCTAGTGCTGGAAGAAAAGCCGGCAAATGATATTTCCCCGGAACTGATAAGCCGCGCCCTGCTCGATGCCATTCGCCAACGGGGACTCCGCACACTGCCCTGGAATAAAGAAACAGAGAACCTGCTGGAAAGGGTCCGCTTCCTGCACGCGCAGCGCGCTGCCTTTACCGACCTGCTGGAAAACACGGAACTCCCGGACTGGAGTGAAGAGCAGCTCCTCGATTCCCTCGAACACTGGCTGCTGCCGCATCTGAACGGCTTGAACAAAATGGATCAACTGAGGCAACTGGACCTGAAGAATATTCTCCTCGCACAGCTCGACTGGCCAACCCAGCAGCGTCTGGAGCAAATTGTACCCACTCATATTCAGGTACCCAGTGGCTCCCGTATCGCCATCCAGTACGGGGAGACACCACCGGTGCTTGCCGTGCGGTTACAGGAAATGTTTGGCCTTGGGGAAACGCCCGCGATCCTGAACGGCCGCTATCCACTGATGATTCACCTGCTGTCTCCGGCACAGAGGCCGGTGCAGGTCACCCGCGATCTTTCCAGCTTCTGGAAAAACACGTATCAGGAAGTAAAAAAGGAACTGCGGATCAAATATCAGAAACATTTCTGGCCCGATGAACCGTTAACCGCCCAGGCCACCAGTAAAACCAAAAAGCGCATGGATAATCGCTAACCCGCAATAACTGGTACGAAGGAGCCAGGTCGTTCGCGCGGCGATCAACCTGTCACCATCGTGCCACGTCCCGTTTCCCCAACAGTCAACACGCATTTTTACGCCCGTGGATTCGCTCCAAGACAGCGATGTCATCCAACAGGAAAAGCAGGCGCCAATTTTCCATTTTTTCCCGTGCCACTTTGAAATCCGCGCCGTTCTGGGACGCCACCCCGCCATTTTCCCCCGATATTTCCGGGTCCCGCATTCGTTTAGCAATGAAGAATACGGGTTCACCCACCTCACAATAAAAATGAGAAGGCGAAAATGAACATACCGAATTACTCAGACCGTCGCGCAAGACTTCGTTCAGCGTTGGCGGGACTTTGTGCAACCTTTTTGGTTGCCGGAGTCAATGCGGCCACATTCCAGGCGGAAGACTACAGCGCCTTTTACGACACCACGCCGGGCAATACCGGTGGCGCGTATCGCGCCGATGACGTCGATATCGAAGTCACTACGGATACCGGTGGCGGCCACAATGTCGGCTGGGTCGCCGCCGGTGAATGGCTCGCGTACAACAACCTGAATATTCCAACCAGCGGTGAATACACCATCCGCTTTCGCGTCGCCAGTGCCACCGGTGGCACCCTGTCCAATGATCTGAATGGCGGTGCCATCGTACTCGGCAACCTCAATGTGCCGAACACCGGCGGCTGGCAAAACTGGCAAACCATTTCCCATCGCGTACACATCGATGCCGGCACCTACAACCTCGGTGTTTACGCGGTGACTGGCGACTGGAATCTCAACTGGGTCGAGGTGGTCGCGGACAACCCGACCAGCGGGGTCGCCACCATTTATCAGCACTGTAATTTTGACGGTTGGTCAACGGGGCTCGGCGTGGGCAGCTACAACCTGGCAAGCCTCCAGGCCTTGGGCTTCGTGAACGACGATGCGTCGTCCATCCGGGTTTCATCCGGTTACCAAGCGACGCTTTACGAGAACGACAACTTCTCCGGTGCTTCCGTTACGGTTACCGCTGATGATGGTTGCCTGAATAACGAAGGATTCAATGACAACATTACCTCTATCGTGGTGAGCCCCGCGGCCAACAATGGACTGGTCTGGGGAGACGAATTCAACTCCATCAATAGCGCCAACTGGACCTTCGAGACCGGCGGTGGAGGCTGGGGCAACAGTGAGCTGCAGTACTACACCGCCGGCCAAAACGCTTCTATCCAGTACGATGCGCAAGCGGGCAGCAATGTCCTCGTGATCGAGGCGCGTCAGGAAGGCGGACACAACTGCTGGTATGGAGCCTGCCAGTACACATCAACCCGCATGATCACCGCCGGGAAAAAAGAGTTTCAGTACGGACGTATAGAGGCTCGGATCAAGCTGCCACAGACCCAGGGAATCTGGCCCGCATTCTGGATGCTCGGAGGGAACATTCTGACCGGGACCCCGTGGCCCAATTCCGGTGAAATCGACATTATGGAACACGTAGGATATGAACCGACCCTGACCCACGGCGCGCTGCACGGGCCGGGCTATTCAGGCAACACTCCCATCATGGGTACTTATAACGTCGGCCAGAATGTGGATGCGGGCTATCACGTCTATGCCGTCGAATGGAACAACAACGGTATCAGCTGGTACGTGGACGGGAACAACTTCTACAGCGTTTCCCGCGCACAGGTCGAGCAATATGGCCCCTGGGCGTACGACCACCCCTTCTTCATTTTGCTGAACGTCGCTGTGGGTGGAAGCTGGCCGGGCAGCCCGGATGGCAGCAGTGTATTTCCGCAACGCATGTATGTGGACTACGTGCGGGTCTATCAGTAACTGGATAACGGCGGACCTGACAAATTCAGAGCAAAAAAAACCGCGGCCATGCCGCGGTTTTTTTATTCATTAAGCCCGAACGGACGGAACTCAATAATAAGCCTGGGACTTGTCCGTATGGTCGGTGATGTCTTTCACCCCGGCCAGTTCCGGAATTTTTTCCAGCAGGGTTTTCTCGACGCCCTCTTTCAGGGTCATATCCACCATACCGCAACCCTGGCAACCACCGCCGAATTTCAGCACGGCGTACATGTCGTCGGTAACACTCTCCAGGGTCACCTGACCACCGTGGGATGCCAGGCCGGGGTTAACGTCGCTGTAGAGAACGTAGTTGATACGATCCTCAATTGGACTGTCGTCGGTAACCTTGGGCATACGGGAGTTGGGGGCACGGATGGTCAGCTGGCCACCCATCTTGTCCGATGCGTAGTCCACCCGCGCTTCATCCAGATAGGGCACGCTGCGGCCTTCAAAGTAGGCTTTGAAGCCATTCAGCTGCATTTCCAGATCACCCTCTTTCTCTTCACCGGGGCGACTGTAGGCGATGCAGGTCTCCGCGTTCGGGGTGCCGGGATTGGACACGAACATACGGATGGCAATGCCTTCGCAGTCCTGCTTGGCCAGCAGGTCTCGCAGGTACTCCTGAGCGGAATCGGTGATGGTGACGTTCAATTCTGACGGTTGTTCTGACATAAACCTTCTCAATTAACCGGTTTGGCGCAACCGGGCTTCAAATAACCGAGCGCACGGGTCGGGTATTTTACGCCCAACCGCGCTCAAGTTAAACCGGCGTCACGCCAGTGCCCCCAGCAGCGCCCTGGCGGTGGCCTCAGACGAGGCCGGATTCTGGCCGGTAATCAGCAATCCATCGGCGCAGACATGGCTCTGCCAGTCATCCCCTTTCGAGTAGTCCGCGCCGCGCTCTTTCAGCATATCCTCGACCAGGAACGGCACGATATCCGTAAGGCCCACGCCGTCCTCTTCGCTATTGGTGAACCCCGTAACGCGGCGGCCTTTAACCAGGGGCTCACCGCTTTCATCCACCGTATGGCGGAAAACCGCCGGCGCATGACACACCGCGCCCACCGGCTTTTCGGCCCGATAAAAGCCCTGAATGATGGCAATTGAACGCTGGTCTTCGGCCAGATCCCACAGCGGGCCGTGGCCACCCGGGTAAAACACCGCATCAAACCAGTCGGTGTCTACATCATCCAGGGTCTTGGTATTGGCCAGCGCCTCTTGTGCCAGGGGGTCACTCCGGAAACGTCGGGTAGCGGCCGTCTGCGCGTCATCCGCATCACTCTTGGGATCCAGCGGCGGCTGACCGCCCTTGGGAGACGCCAAAGTCACTTCTGCCCCCGCATCCACGAAGACGTAGTAAGGGGCGGCGAACTCCTCAAGCCAGAAGCCGGTCTTCTCACCGGTACCCCCCAGTTCATCATGTGATGTCAGTATCATCAGTATTTTCATTGGACCTCCCGCCCACTCGTTTTCGGGTTTCAATAACTCTAGGCTCACAGGTGGTGATCCGTAAGCGTAAATTCCACCCCCCTCCCCCCTGTGTGTGTAGATCATTTGGTTACATGTATATGCGCAGACGATCTTCCCGGCGCGCCCGACTAGTATGCCCATGCCCTGCTGTAACGCCGCTTTGTGCTAAGATTGCCGCCCTTTTTTGAACACCCGATACTATTCAGTCGGAATTCAGTCGGAATTCAGTCGGTAACAAGGAAATGACCATGTCGGAGAATCGGTCTCAGCAGTCCCGTGACCAGCGTCTGCAACAGCTTCACAGTGCCCTCGCGGAGCGCATCCTGATACTGGACGGTGCCATGGGCACCATGATCCAGCGGGAGAAACTGGAGGAGGCAGATTACCGGGGTGAACGTTTTGCCGATTACCCTTCCGACATCAAGGGCAACAATGACCTGCTGGTCCTGACCCAGCCGGACCTGATCGAGCGCCTGCACAAGGAATACCTCGAGGCCGGTGCCGATATCATCGAAACCAATACCTTCAACGCCACGCGCCTCTCCCAGTCCGATTACGACATGGAAGACCTGGTACCGGAACTGAACCTGGTTGCAGCACAAGTTGCCCGGCGCGCCGCGGACGCCCTGTCCACCCCGGAGAAGCCGCGTTTTGTTGCCGGTGTGATCGGCCCGACGTCCCGCACCGCTAGCATCTCCCCGGATGTAAATGACCCGGGCGCGCGCAACGTCACTTTTGACGCGCTGGTAGAGAACTATGTCGAGGCCGCGGAACATCTCATCGACGGCGGTTCCGACCTGATCCTGATCGAAACCATCTTCGATACCCTGAACGCCAAGGCCGCCATTTACGCGCTGAAGAAAGTCTTCCAGCAGCGCGGCTACGAGCTGCCGATCATGATCTCGGGCACCATCACCGACGCTTCGGGCCGCACCCTCTCCGGGCAGACCACCGAAGCCTTTTACTATTCGGTGGCCCACGCCAACCCCCTGTCCGTTGGCCTCAACTGCGCCCTCGGCGCCACCGAGCTGCGCCCCTATGTAGAGGCACTTTCGGGCGTCTGCGCGGAACACGTCTCCGCCCACCCCAATGCGGGCCTGCCGAACGAATTTGGTGAATACGACGAGACCCCGGAAGAAACCGCAGCGATCGTGGCGGAATTTGCCCAGAGCGGATTCCTCAATATTCTCGGCGGCTGCTGTGGCACCACCCCGGAACACATCCGCGCGATTGCCGACGCGGTCGCCGACATCGCACCGCGCAAACTGCCGCAACTGAAACCGGCGCTGCGCCTGTCTGGCCTCGAACCCTATGTGGTGGATGAAAACGCTCTGTTTGTGAATGTGGGCGAGCGCTGTAACGTCACCGGTTCCGCGCGCTTCAAGCGCCTGATCATGGAAGAGGATTACGATACCGCGCTGCAGGTAGCGGCCGCCCAGGTAGAAGACGGGGCGCAGGTAATCGACTTCAATATGGATGAAGCGATGCTGGATTCCGTCGCCGCCATGCGCCGCTTCCTGAACCTGTGCGCCACAGAGCCCGACATTTCCAAAGTGCCGTTCATGGTGGATTCTTCCAAGTGGGAAGTGATCGAGGCGGGTCTGCAGTGCATCCAGGGCAAGCCCATCGTCAACTCCATCAGCCTCAAGGAAGGCGAGGAAGACTTCGTCGACAAAGCGCGCTCGTGCCTGATGTATGGTGCGGCGGTAGTGGTC
Organism: Microbulbifer mangrovi; assembly: GCF_002009015.1. Lineage (GTDB taxonomy): Bacteria > Pseudomonadota > Gammaproteobacteria > Pseudomonadales > Cellvibrionaceae > Microbulbifer > Microbulbifer mangrovi. The sequence goes on from NZ_LZDE01000345.1 coordinate 77,598, forward strand.
ATGGCCTTTGACGAGAAAGGCCAGGCGGACACCTTCGAGCGCAAAACAGAAATCTGTAAGCGCAGTTACGACATCCTCGTGGACAAGGTCGGATTCAATCCATGCGATATCATTTTCGACCCGAATATTTTCGCGGTTGCCACCGGCATTGAGGAACACAACAACTACGCCGTGGACTTTATCGAAGCCACCGCCTGGATTCGCCAGAACCTGCCCGGTGCCAATGTCTCCGGCGGTGTTTCCAATGTGTCCTTCTCATTCCGCGGCAACAACCCGGTGCGCGAGGCCATCCACTCGGTATTCCTGTATCACGCGATCAAGGCCGGTCTCAACATGGGTATCGTCAACGCCGGCCAGCTGGCGGTCTACGACGACCTGCCGGAAGAGCTACGTGAAAAGGTAGAGGACGTGATCCTCAACCGCAGTGACGAGGCCACCGAGGCACTGCTGGATATCGCAGAGAAATACCGCGGCGACGGTACGGCGACAGAGCGCAAGGAAGACCTCGCCTGGCGCCAGCTGCCAGTGAATGAACGCCTTGCTCACTCCCTGGTAAAAGGCATCAACAATTTTATCGAGGAAGATACCGAAGCCGCTCGTCAGCAGGCCACCCGCCCGCTGGACGTGATCGAAGGCCCACTGATGGACGGTATGAATATCGTCGGTGACCTGTTCGGTGAGGGCAAAATGTTCCTGCCCCAGGTAGTAAAATCCGCGCGGGTGATGAAGCAGGCAGTGGCCTATCTGCAGCCCTATATCGAGGAAGAAAAAACCGTCGATAGCAAGCCCAACGGCCGCATCCTTATGGCGACGGTCAAGGGCGATGTACACGATATCGGCAAGAATATTGTCGGCGTGGTGCTGGCCTGTAATAACTTTGAGGTGATTGATCTGGGTGTGATGGTTCCCGCGGAAACCATCCTGCAGACTGCCAGGGAACAGAACTGTGACATCATCGGCCTGTCCGGCCTGATCACCCCTTCCCTGGATGAAATGGTACACGTCGCTGCGGAAATGGAGCGGCAGGGTTTCGATATCCCACTGATGATCGGCGGTGCCACCACTTCCAAGGCGCACACTGCGGTGAAAATTGATCCGCAATTCAATCGCAACCAGACCGTTTACGTGGCGGATGCGTCCCGCGCCGTGGGCGTGGCCAGCAACCTGCTGTCTGACGAGCTGCGCCCGGCCTTTGTGAAAGGCATCCAGGAAGAGTACGACAAAGTGCGCGAGCGCACCGCCAACCGCAAGCGCAACGACCCGCGCCTTACCTACACGGATGCACTGAAGGCGGGACCGCAACTCGACTGGGCCAACTTTGAGCCCAAGGTGCCGAACAATCCGGGCCTGACCGTGCTGAACGACTTCCCGCTGGCAAAGCTGGTCGACACCATCGACTGGACCCCGTTCTTCATTTCCTGGGATCTGGCGGGCAAGTATCCGGCCATCCTGAACGACAAAGTGGTCGGCGAAGCCGCCACGGACCTGTTCAAAAATGCCCAGACCATGCTTGCCGACATTATCGACAACAAGCGTCTCACCGCCCGCGCGGTGTTTGGCCTGTGGCCGGCAAATGCCGATGGTGACGACATTATTGTCTACACCGATGAGAGCCGCAGTGAGGAACTTGCGCGCCTGCACCAGATGCGCCAGCAGGTACAGAAGCGCGGCGGCGACGGCCTGTGTCGTTCACTTGCCGACTTTATCGCCCCGGTAGGTTCAGGCGTGGCCGACTATATCGGTGGCTTTGCCGTTACCACCGGGATCGGCGCCGACGAGCTGGCGGCGGAGTATGAAGCCAAACACGACGACTACAGTGCCATCATGGTCAAGGCGCTGGCCGACCGCCTCGCCGAGTCCTTCGCGGAATATCTGCACCGCGAAGTGCGCAAGAGCTACTGGGGCTACCAGGCCGAGGAGACCCTCAGCAACGAAGAACTGATCAAGGAAGCCTACTCCGGCATCCGCCCGGCCCCGGGTTACCCGGCCTGCCCGGACCACACCGAGAAGGCCACCCTGTTCAACCTGCTGAACGCTGAAGAGAATGCCGGCATCGAACTGACCTCCAGTTTTGCGATGATGCCCGCTGCCGCGGTAAGCGGTTGGTACTTTGCCCACCCGGAGTCCAAGTACTTCAATGTGGGCAAGATCAGCCGCGACCAGCTCGCGAGCCTCGCAGAGCGCAAGGGCATGACAGAACAGGAGCTGGAACGCTGGTTGCGTCCGAACCTCGAGGACTGACACAGAATCATCTCAAGCGTTAGGAGCCCGCCTTGCAGGCCAACCGTTATTCAGGTTCACTTCAAGGGTGAAGCTCGCCTGCAAGACAGGCTCCTACAGTGGGGATTCAGTCATGGACGAAGAAAAAAAACAGAAACCGTCTTTCGGCCAGGTAGTGCTCAGCACCCTGGCTGCCGCGATCGGCGTACAGTCGAATAAGAATCGGGAGAGAGATTTTAAAGGCGGCAGCATCAAGACGTACGTGGCCGCAGGGCTGATTTTCACTGCCCTTTTTGTGATTACGCTAGTCCTGGTGGTCAAGACCGTATTGAGCAATATGGGCTAGCGCCCAGATACCATAAGGATCCGGGAGCGAGCTTGTGATCCGCTTTTACTGAAAAGCGGATCATCAGGACCTACCTACGCACCCCAGTCTATTCCAGACAGAGCCCGCGGGCTTATTTAGCCCTGTGAGGCGACCCAGAAAATACAGGTGGCGACGAAAATTGCCACCAGGGCAACCGCCGCAATGGCGTCCACTGCATTATCGCTATCGTCTGATACAACTACTACTTCTCGTGCTACTTGATCGTTCATCGGAATACTCCGTCACTCAAGAAATCATTATTGTTTTAAAGGTAGCAGTACCGCTTAAAAACGCGGTCTCTCAAGTAGATCAAATCCCCGCAGGGGGCGCAATAGCGCAGCAAACGGCCTTTGGTCAGCCTGCCCCGCTCTTATAACCGTCGGTTACTAAGGTAGCGAAAAAAATTGTTATTTTTTGTATAAGGCGGCTGGTATGTTATGCGCCACTCAGGGTATCAGGTAGGGTCCAAAGTACCCTTCGGAAGCCCCGTAGCGGCGTAAAAAAAGCAATGGAATCAAGCTCTTATGTATCGATACGACGAACAGGACCGCAAACTGGTTCGGGAACGGGTGGCCCAGTTTCGGGGTCAGACCGAACGCTATCTCGCCGGTGAGCTGAAAGAAGAAGAATTTTTGCCCCTGCGCCTACAGAACGGCCTGTATGTGCAGCGGTTGGCACCGATGCTGCGTATCGCAGTGCCCTACGGCCTGATGAACAGCGCGCAAGTGCGCCGCCTGGCCCATATCACCCGCAAGTACGATAAGGGCTATGCCCACTTCACCACCCGTCAGAACGTGCAGCTGAACTGGCCAAACCTGGAAGATGTCCCGGACATTCTGGCCGAGCTTGCTGAAGTGGAGATGCACGCCGTACAGACCAGCGGTAACTGTATCCGTAACACCACCACCGATCAGTTTGCCGGTGTCGCCCGCGATGAACTGATCGACCCGCGCCCTTACTGCGAGTTGATCCGTCAGTGGTCCACATTCCACCCGGAGTTCGCCTTCCTGCCGCGCAAATTCAAGATCGCCGTGTGCGGTGCAGAGCAAGACCGCGCAGCCATCCGCGCCCACGATATTGGCGTGCAGATCGTAAAGAACGACCAGGGCGAGACCGGCTTCCAGATTCTGGTGGGCGGCGGCCTGGGCCGCACCCCGATTCTCGGCGTCGCGATCCGTGACTTCCTGCCGGAGACGCACCTGCTCTCCTACCTGGAAGCCATCGTGCGCGTCTACAACCAGCTGGGCCGCCGCGACAACAAGTTCAAGGCGCGCATCAAGATTCTGGTGAAAGCACTGGGTCCGGAAGAATTTGCCCGCCGCGTGGAAGCGGAATGGGAACAGATCAAAGATGGCGCCGACCAGCTAACACCGGAAGCAATCAGCTGGGCCCAGCGTTTCTTCCCGGAGCCCGCCTACAAAACTATCGACAGCGGGCACAGCGAAGCCGTGCTGCGCGACCAGGCCGGCGAAGATAAGGCTTTTGCCCGCTGGCTCGAGCGCAACACCTTCCCGCACCGGGTGCCCGGCTATCAGGCGGTCACCCTCAGCACCAAACCCACCGGCATTCCACCCGGCGACGTGACTGACCGCCAACTCGAGGCAATTGCCGACCTGGCAGACCAGTACAGCTTCGGTGAAGTGCGGGTTACCCACGAGCAGAACGTGGTACTGGCGGATGTCGAGCAGGAAAAGCTGTTCGAACTCTGGCAGGCCGCGCGCAAGCAGGGCTTTGCCACCCCGAATATCGGCACCCTGACCGATATGATCTGCTGCCCCGGTGGCGATTACTGCTCGCTGGCCAATGCGAAATCCATCCCGGTTGCGGAGGCAATCCAGCGCAAGTTTGACGATCTCGATTACCTGTACGACCTGGGCGACCTCGACCTGAACATCTCCGGATGCATGAACGCCTGTGGCCACCACCACATCGGTCATATCGGCATTCTTGGCGTGGACAAAAAAGGCGAGGAGTTCTATCAGGTACAGCTAGGCGGCAGCTCGAACGAAAAAGCCAGCCTCGGCAAGGTACTGGGCCCGAGCTTCTCCCGCGAGGAAATGCCGGAGACCATCGGCAAAATCCTCGATGTATTCGCGGAAAACCGCCAGCCGGAAGAACTGTTTATCGACACCTACAACCGCATCGGGCTTCAGCCTTTCAAGGAGCGAGTATATGCCAAAGCCAGCTAAGCCCTCTGTAAAGAAGCCGGTGGGCGCACAACCGGAGAACCCGGCGCAACTGATTCTGGATGGCGCCGTGGCAGACAACCAGTGGAACCTGTTGCCCCTGGGCGACGAAGCGGAAATTACTGCCGACAACCTCGCACCGGGCAAGGTTATTCTGCCGCTAAGTGTATGGCTGGAATTGCGCGAAGATCTGCAAGAACGCAAGGAAGAGATCGGTGTATGGCTGGACAGCGATGAAACCGCAGACCTGATCGGCGAATATGCCGCGGAGCTACCGTTGATCGCCGCACACTTTCCGGCATTTACCGACGGCCGCGGGTTTACCGTCGGTCGCCTGCTGCGCGAGCGCTATGGCTTTACCGGCGAGGTCCGCGCGGTGGGCAACTTTATCCGCGACCAGCTGACCTACCTGACCCGCTGCGGCTTTAACGCCTTTGCCTATCAGGGGGATCAACCGCTGGAAGGCCTGCTGGAATCCCTGGGAGACTTTACCGACAGCTACCAGGCTGCAGTGGACCAGCCACTGCCGATCTTCCGTCGTCGCGCGCTGGCCTGAGCCACACCGCCAACGGATACGATCAATGCCCGGCAGGCGCCCTGCCGGGCATTTTTTGTTTGTGGGCCGCAGGTTTCGCCGCAGCTGCCATCACATCCGCCATCTGCTGCAACCCTTCCCTCCCCTGAATCACGTCCCCGCTCATGGGAATTTGAATTTGCGGCAATGCGGACAGCTGCTCCGCGACCTGCGAAAGCACCGCACCCTGCTGTCGATAGACACCTCGCAAGAACGGCACCTGCTCGGCCTCTGCGGGCAGAATACGATTGAGCACCAGCCCGGCGACCGGCACTTGATGGCTATCCAGCGCCGCTACCGCCCTGCGGGTTTCCTGCAGGGGCAAGAGCTCTGGGGTCATGACAAATAGAAAGCCGGTAAGCTCCGAATCCTTCAACACGGTCGCGGCGTCGCGAAAGCGGGCCTGTCGCTCAAGCAGCGGCGCCAGGACAGCGGGTGCCGCATCACTATTTCCTGGCTGTGCGTCATCTGTAGCGGGCTCAAGGCGAGACAAAATATCCCGGAATCGTCCCACGTGCTGCTTCTGTTGCAGCAGGCCCGTGGCCCAGGTATTCATCACCCCCGGCAGGGACATCAAGCGCAAGGTATGTCCGGTGGGCGCGGTATCGAAGACAATCAGGTCGTAGTCTTCGCGCTGTTTTATCAAACGGGTAAGTGCGTCGAGTAGCGCGGCCTCCTCCGCGCCGGGCGAGTGACGGGTCAGGTGTAATTGTTTTTCCAGCGGACCGCGCATATTGAGGGATATGTGCGGCAACATTTGCTTGCGTACGGATTCCAGATAATCATCCAGTACGCTATCCGGATGTATTTCCTGGACCCGGAGCCCAACGCCTTGCCACGGCACTCGACCTTTATCACCGTCGCATTGACAGCCAAAGATGTCGGCAAGGTTATGCGCGGGATCGGTAGAAACCAGCAGGGTTTTCAGGCCGCGCTGTGCAGCCATCAACGCCAGGGTTGCCGCAATCGTACTCTTGCCGACACCGCCCTTGCCACCGACCATTAACAGTCGCCGCTTGAAAAGCGCGTCGAGATCCAGTTTCTGGGCCACTGCCACTCTCTCGGCCATTAGCAACACCGCATCTCATCGAGCGGAGAGCGCTCCATCCCCATCCGCTGGTGCCACTCGTGGAAGCGCTCGAGCATAAGCGGCTGCAATTCCAGGGTATACAAGCTTACCGGGTTCGGAATCCCGAGGGACTCGGCATACACCAAAAGCATAAACAGGTCTTCTTCATCCCGCTCCGCACGAGCCAGCACACTGCGATAGGGGCCGCTGTAATAGGCTTCCAGTTGTTCGCCAATCCTGCGAAAAACCAGTTTCAGGTTTCTCGGCAATACCGTCTTGTTTGATGGCTCCATCCACTCACCCTCAACTCCCTTTATCAGACTTCAGGTCGGTCCAGACACTTTGACAGAAACAACGGGGGAAACTACAACTCATCCCCAACTGGCTGCTTTTCAGTTTTACGAAAAGCGGCAACGCACTCCAGCGTTACCAGAATCGCTGCTATCAACACCACCAGATCCAGGCTTAACAGGAACCAGTCTTCCTTGCGGTAAAACTCGTTCAACTGGATTAGCAGTGCCGCCAGGGTCATCATCAACAGAAATACCAGTGGCACCAGCGTGATCCACACCGGTCTTTTCAACCGCACCAGCATCACGGTGATCACCAGCAAAGTGAGCCCCGCCAGTAGCTGATTGGTGGTGCCGAACAGCGGCCAGATCAGCAAGCCGCCACTGCCATCGGCGCCGCCGGCACCGAAGGCGAGCAACACGCAGCAACCTACCGCCATCAGCGTGGCGGGCAGCGGTCTGCCGAGCCAGCGAATACCGTAGATTTCACCAAACTCCTGAAAGATGTAGCGCTGCAGGCGCAAGCCGGTATCCATGGTGGTGCCGGCAAACAGGGCAGCCATTACCGTCAGCATGGTGCCAGATATCGCCGTATCGATGCCGACACCGCGATTCAGGATAACCGCACCACCGTCGACAAATGCCTGTACGCCGCCCTGCCCGAATGCGCTATACACCGACTGCCAGTCTTCAAGAGAAGCAAAACCTGCACAGGCGGCGATGATCGCCGCCAGCGCCAGGGCGCCCTCACCCACCGAGCCAAAGTAACCCACAAAGCGCGCATCAGTTTCGCGGTTGAGCTGTTTGGAAGTCGTCCCCGAGGCAACCAGCCCGTGAAAACCCGATATTGCTCCGCATGCAATGGTGACAAACAGCAACGGAATCAGCGGCGGCGCGCCTTCCGGTACATTGTGATTGAACATAGGTGCCACTACTTCCGGACTCCCGATCAATACCGCGGCGTACAACAGGATCAGGCCCACAAACAGTTGCAGCCCGTTAATGTAATCCCGTGGCTGAAGCAGCACCCATACCGGCAGCAGGGATGCAATGGCGGCGTAGGCAAACAGAATCAGGATCCAGGCGGCGCTGGCAGAAAGCCCGACCACTGTTTCCGGCAGGGAGACCGGCACGGACGGGCCGATAAAGATCAATCCGTAGAGTGCCGCTACACCGAACAGGGAAACCAGCCCAAGATTGAATTTGAAGCGGTAAATAAGTTGGCCGATCAGCAGGGCGACCGCAATCGCCCCCCAAATGGGGACCACGGAGCCCGGATTTTTAATCAGCAATCCTGCGATCACCACACCGAAAACGGCATTGACCATCAGCAGGACCAGGAAGATGACGATCATGAAAATACTGCGGGCGCGCTTGCCCACAACATGACCGGTCAGCGAGCCGATCGACAGGCCGCGGTTGCGCACGCTGGCCCAGATGGCCCCGCTATCGTGTACGCCGGCGAAAAATACGGTACCGAAAACCACCCACAGGAACGCGGGCAGCCAACCCCAGATAACAGCGATGGCGGGCCCCACAATAGGTGCCGCACCGGCAACGGAAGTGAAGTGATGCCCCCAGAGCACAAACTTGCTGGTGGGCACATAGTCCACCCCATCATCAAACTCATGCGCAGGAGTAACGAACTCGGGATCAAAACGATAGATACGGTCGGCAATAAACCGAGAATAGAAAAAATACCCGGCCGCCATACCCCCAAGACCGAGTACCATCAGAAGGATCGCATTCATGCCAACATTCCCTGTTATGCATTATTTCGCGGGCGCTGCGCCTTAAAGACTACAGGAAGACCACGGGACAAGCCGCGCATTCAGCACTGATACTAGCCCAGACGCGTTATACATCGTGGCAAACTGGCGCGATTACCTCCCTTTTGGCGCAAAAAATCCGGCTACCAGCTGCGGACTTTGCATTGCATCTCTATGCCGTCCACGCCCCAGGTGATTTTTGCCTCCCCCTGATGCTCCCAGATGATCTCGTTGCGGCCGCGATAACGAGTGCCGCTGGCGGTGGGTTCGATAAACATCAGGGATTCCTCACCCTTGTGCTCGGCCACTGCGGAGGGCGGCTCCGTCGGGTAATAGGTCGCCGTCACTTCGCTGCCGTCGCAGATATATGTGACAGGCCCCCGGCCGGGAACCAGCGCGTACCGCGCCTGTAGGGATGCAATCTGTCGCTTGTAGCTGTTTTCAGTACAGGCACGCCTGTCCTGCGCCTTCCAGCAGTCGTTGCGTCCTTTGATCCAGCCGCGTTGGCGCGCCTTGAAGTACCGGTCCTGCTGAGCTTTGTCCGTTTTTGCCGCCGCCGCAAAAACCTCCGCCATCTGCTGATCCAGTTGCGCAAGCCCGCTGTCCGCGCAGATCAACTCTTCGATAGAACTGCTGAGTTGTTGATTGCAGTCGTAGGTGGGTTTGACCTCCCCTGGCGAGGATTCATTTTCAGATCCGGCGGTAACTGGCCGTGGCTGCTCTGAGGCCCCGCTTCCAGAAGACTGGGGTTCGGAAGCCTGCGGCGGTGTCGAATCACTCTTGCTGCACCCCGTCGCGGAAACTGCGAAAACCAGTGAAAACAGGATTGAGCGTCGTAGATTCAACATGCCGGACCTCCCGAAAAATAAAAATCAGATCACACCGTCCCGTCGCAGTTGCGCAATTTCGTCGGCGCTGAGTGACAACATTGTCTCCAGCGTTTCGTCGGTATGCGCCCCGAGCGTGGGCGGCGCGTTTTCATATTCCAGCGCGGATTCGGAAAAGCCGACGGGATTGCGCACGGTTTTCACCCTACCCGCAGTGGGGTGCTGCTGCTCCACCACCATGCCTCTCGCCTGCACCTGGGGATCGGCGAAAACCTGCTCCAGGTTATTGATTGGTCCACAGGGTACGTGGGCATCACTCAACTTCTCCAGCCACCAGGCCGCGGGTTTCTCCTGCGTAGCCCGCTCTATCAGCGGAACCAATGTCTCCCGCGCCCCTACCCTCGCAGAATTGGTCGCGTAAGCCGGATCCTCGGCAATGCTATCGAGTCCGGCAATACTGCAAAATTTCTTGAACTGGGCATCGTTACCCACCGCGAGCATGAAGTAGCCATCATTGGCAGGCACCGCCTGATAGGGAACAATATTCGGGTGGGCGGTGCCCTGGCGTTGCGGACTGACTCCGGATGTGAGGAAATTCTGGGCCTGGTTGGCAAGCCAGGCGACCTGGGTATCCAGCAGGGCCAGGTCGATCTGCTGCCCCTCCCCGGTTCTGTCCCGATGAATGACCGCTGCCAGCACACCGGAAACCGCATACATACCGGTCATCAGGTCGGCCACGGCCACGCCCACTTTCTGCGGGCCGGCCCCTGGCTGCCCCTCGGGCACACCGGTCAGGCTCATCAGCCCTCCCATACCCTGAATCATCGCATCGTAACCTGCGCGCGCCGCGTACGGGCCGGTCTGTCCAAAGCCGGTAATGGAGCAGTAGATGATTTTAGGATTGATCGCCCTGATTGACGGGTAGTCCAGGCCGTATTTTTTGAGACCGCCCACCTTGTAGTTTTCCAGCACTATGTCGCACTGCGCGGCGAGCTGCTTGATCAGCGCCTGCCCACGTGGCTGAGTGATATCCACGGTAATCGATTTTTTACCGCGGTTGGCACTCAGGTAATAGGCGGCCTCGCCTGTTTCATTGCCATCGCCATCTTTGAGGAAGGGAGGCCCCCAGTGTCGCGTATCGTCCCCTTTTCCGGGGCGCTCGACCTTAATCACTTCCGCTCCAAAATCCGCCAGCACCTGGCTCGCCCAGGGGCCTGCGAGTATGCGGCTGAGATCCAGGACTTTTAAATGTGCGAGAGGGCCGGCCATAGTTTTACCCTGTGTATGCCTGCGTGTAAGAATTAAAACGTGATCACAAATCACAGGGCGCAAACATTAACAGATTTGGAACTGATTGGTCTAAATTCGCTGGTCACTTACATTTCCAGACCACTGCCAGACAAGTGTCCTGTGTAAACCAGTGTAGGCCGCGGATGCCGCATACAATGAACCGACTCCACAATACGAAGAACAACCAACGGAGACAGCCATGAACACCCCTAAAGCCGAAACCGGGTCCGACAGCAAAACCGCGGACACCCCGCAGTTCGACTCCTTCAAGGCGTTTTACCCGTTCTACCTGAACGAGCACAGCAACCTCATCTGTCGACGCCTCCACTTTGTCGGCACCGCGCTGGTGATTGGCCTTCTAATTACGGCACTCGTCACACAACGCTGGGGACTGTTGGCGGTGTTGCCCGTTGCCGGCTACGGATTCGCCTGGGCGGGCCATTTCTTCTTCGAGCACAACCGCCCCGCCACCTTCAAAAACCCCTTTTATTCCCTGTGGGGCGATTTCGTCATGTTCAAGGATATGTTGCTGGGCCGAATTGAACGCTAGCGCTTGGTCTGGCCCAGGCTGAGCCCAAATTTACGCAATTTATTGGCAACAGCGGTGTGGGAAATTCCCAGCCGCTGTGCAAGCTCCCGGGTAGAGTGGCGTCCAGGGCCAAGTGCTTCCAGCAACTCTACAAGAATCGCCCGCTCCACCTTTTCCATCTGTTCCGGCAGGGACAGCCCCCGCCCCCAATCCCGCCAGGGCAACTGCGCACTTGCAGGCGCCAGGGGCAGATCCTCGGGAGTCACAGTAGCGCCACCACGACCCTGCATATGCGCCAGCGCCGCGCTAAGGCAGTCGGACAACCCCGCGAAATTCGTCGGCCAATCCTGTAACGCCAGGGCGTGGGCCGCGGTGGAATCCAGGGCGACAGCCGAGTCCTCCAGTATCAATTCGATAAACCCTGCGAGTGCCGGACGCATGGCCCGGAGTGGCGGCAAGGTAATCTGCTGGGGCTCCAGCAACTGGCGCAATGGCAACGCCAGAGCGGCAAGCGAAGTGGCGGAAAAAACCAGGCGCGGGCGAACTTTCCCGCGCAGAATACAGTCCGCGAGAGACTGCTGTCGGGGAGCGGGTACGAGGTCCACATCATCCAGTAACACCATGGTGTCAACGGGCAACGCCAGTAAATCTTCCAGCTGGCGTGGGCCGAAATCCTTACCGGCATATTCGTGAAGCCGTCCCCGGGCCGCGATCGGACTCAGGTAGTAGGCCGCTCTTGCAAAGGTGCTCTTGCCGGCGCCGTTCTCACCGCAGATCAGCAGCGGTTCACCTAGCGGCGCCATCTGCTGCAGTCGCAGGCAGCTGTCCCGGCGCCTGTCGAGGTCCCACAAAATCTGTTGCGGTGGCGCCTCCTGGGCGGTGGAATCCTCCCTCGCCTGCAGAGTAAGTACCGCCCCGGCAAGAGAGGCCACCGCCCCCGGGGCCTCTGCCAACGTGATGGGCGACCAGTCCACCACAAACTCCTGCCCCCGCACCGTGACCGGAAACCCGTATCGCGGCGCAGTAATCCCGCGCAGCAGTTCCGCCAGCTGAAGGCGCGGCATAAATCGCTGCAGTGCCATTCCAGCCACCTGGCTGTGGCTCACCCCAAAGACCCTTGCCGCCGCCTGATTGGCGGCCACGATAAGACCATCTCTGTCCACAGAGAGTACCGGATAGGACACATGCCGCAGCAGCGTATCCAGTTCAAAATGGCGTCGCTCCGAGGGAATCAGTTCGATTCGGCGCACCTGTCGCACACCGCGCACCCGGTAAAGTGACTTTTCGATGGACTGGTACTGGGCCACCAGCAGACCGGGCGCGGACAGGTAGACCTTATCTCCGCTGTCGCCGCCGATCTCACCGGATCTCACATTAACGCGATAGTCTGAGAATATTGACATGATTTCTTGCAATATTCCCACACGATCACTGCAGGTTATCTCTACTCTCATACCGCAAATGTAAACTTTTATTTACAAAAAGTGTAGCTCCAACCCCAACGCCACATCGCATTCTGCGCCCCACCCACTGCCATACGACGCTCGGAGTGTCTAAGAATAGAGAGAAGATAAAAACAGACGAGGCGGCATCTGAACCGCCCGCGCACTCAGGAGATCCTCATGAGCAGTGATAAAAAGCCCAGCAAGTACGTCGCCCGAGAACCGGACGCCGACGGCTTTATCGAGTACACCGCGCTGGAACACGACACCTGGCGACGCCTGATTGAGCGCCAGTTGGAGGTGGTGCCCGGACGCGCTTGCGACGAGTATCTGCACGGTCTGGAACTGCTCGACCTCCCCCGCGACCGTATCCCGCAGCTGGCCGAGGTCAGTGATGTACTGCGCAGAGAAACAGGCTGGGAATGCGCCCGGGTGCCTGCCCTGATCGGATTCGAAACCTTCTTCCGCTTGCTGTCCGAGCGCAAATTCCCGGTCGCCACGTTCATCCGCACGCCCGAGGAGTTCGACTACCTCCAAGAGCCGGATATCTTCCACGAGATCTTTGGCCACTGCGCCATGCTCACCAATCCCGCATTCGCCAATTTCACCCAGAAATACGGCGAACTGGGCCTCAAGGCCTCTCCCAAGGAGCGCGCCTACCTTGCCCGGCTCTACTGGTTCACGGTCGAATTTGGCCTGATGAACACCGAAGACGGCCTGCGCATCTACGGCGGCGGCATCCTATCCTCCCCCAAGGAGACGCTGTACGCACTCAGCGACGCACCCATTCGCGCACCCTTCGAGGTGGTCGACGCCCTGCGCACCCCATACCGGATCGATATCGTGCAGCCGATCTACTACGTGCTCGACCAGCTTGAAACACTGCAGCAACTCACCGAGATTGACCTGATGGCGCGTGTGCGCGAGGCCATGGCCGCGGGCCTCTACGAACCCCTGTTCCCGCCGAAGGAAGCCGCATAAGGCTTCAGGACAATTTTCCAACATACCCCTGTTGTTTGGCCGGGCATTGCCCGGCTTTTTTGATCCCCCTGTTCGCGCGTCCAGGCACCAGAGAATAATTCCACTACTGATGCCGCTGAACTGAGATTATCGTTACGGGCAAGACAAGGGGCACGGTAAAGGATTCTTTTGCAGCCAGTGAAAGTCGGATCCCGCCGCGCCCGCCAAAATCACTGGGGTATTTTGTTGCTAAGGAGAGCCGCCTGAACGACTCCAATGGAACACATCCCCGCGTTTTCGGGAGATTAGTAGCACTATGTCCTCACTCGATGCGATTGATCGACAACTTCTTGCCATACTTCAATCTGATGTTAGTCTCTCCATCGAAGAGCTGGCCGAGCGCGTGGGCCTCACCAAGACCCCGTGCTGGCGCCGGATTCAGAAATTGGAGAAGAGCGGCATCATCCGCCGGAAAGTTGCCCTGCTGGATGCAGAAGTACTCGGCCTGCCGGTATCTGTGTTCGCCCAGGTAAAAACCAATCAGCACAGCGCGGAATGGGCGGAGTCCTTTTCCAACGCGATGGCAGATTTACCGGAAGTGGTGGACTGTTACCGTATGGCGGGAGACTACGACTACATTCTCAGGGTCGTGGTCAGCGATGTAGCCTCCTATGATCGCTTTTATAAAAAGCTGATCGCCCACTCGGGGATTTCCGACGTGGCTTCCAATTTCGCTATGGAGCAGATCAAAAGCACTACGCAACTGCCCATACCGCCGGGAGATTAAACCCGCAGCTCAATTACTGTTTTAGCCATGCCCGCGGGCGATCCCCGCGGGCACAGTAGATTGAGGTAGCCATGCACAGCCATGCACAACCGGTATCGACCGCCCCTTCCGCCGATGCAAAAACCGAAACCCTGCTCCGGCAGATCCGCGACAATGTCATCGGCGAACGCATGCCAATGGACACCCCCTTCGGCCAGCGCCCACTGATTTACGCGGACTACACCGCATCCGGTCGCGCACTTGCCTTTATCGAAGACAGCATCCGCCACCATGTATTGCCGTGGTACGCCAACACGCACACCGAAACCTCTGCCACCGGCCGCCAGACCACCGCCTTCCGCGAACAGGCGCGGGCTGCGGTACGCAAATCCGTGAATGCGGGCGACGAGCACGCAATCATCTTTTGCGGCTCTGGCGCGACTGCCGCGGTAAACCGGCTGGTGGACTGCCTGGGCCTGCGCGTCGATGGGTATGCACGCCTTGGCGGCACCTCCGGAAGTATCCCGGAAGCGCAGAGACCGGTAGTGTTTATCGGTCCTTACGAGCATCATTCCAACGACCTGCCCTGGCGCGAGTCCGTCGCAGAGGTCGTCACCATTCCGCAAGACGCTTCCGGTGGTGTAGACCTTGAAGCACTCCAAGACGCGCTCGATCAATACGCCGCGCGCCCGTTGAAGATTGGCAGTTTCTCCGCCGCCTCCAACGTCACCGGTATCCGCACTGATGTGGAAGCGGTAACCCGTCTGCTGCACAAGAACGACGCCCTGTCGTTCTGGGACTACGCCGCAGCGGCGCCCTACGTGGGTATTGACGTGCAGGGCAAAGACAGCCTTTCCAGCAAAGATGCCCTGTTTATTTCACCGCACAAGTTTGTGGGTGGCCCCGGCACTCCCGGAATACTGGTCGTGCGCCGCAGTTTGTTACCGGAAAGCCAGCCTGCCGTCACCGGTGGCGGCACCGTGTCCTGGGTGAGCGCCGCGCGGCACACCTACCTTCCCGCCGGGGAACGCCGGGAAGAAGCCGGTACGCCCGCGATTGTCGAATCCGTGCGCGCCGGCATGGCATTTGCGCTGAAGGACCAGGTAGGAGCCAATGTCATTGAAGATCGCGAGGCCGCCTGGATAAACCGTGCCTTCGCCCGCTGGAGTGATAACCAGAATATCCAGATACTCGGCGGCACCGAAGCGGAGCGCGTCAGTATCGTCTCCCTTCATCTGCTGCACGAAGAAAAGCCCCTGCATCACGGCTTTGTTGTTGCCCTGCTCAATGACCTCTTCGGCATCCAGGTGCGCGGAGGCTGTTCCTGCGCAGGCCCGTACGGCCACCACCTGCTCCACCTCACCGACGAGCAGAGCACGGCCATCGAAAAGCTGGTGAGTGAAGGCGAAAATATCCTCAAGCCCGGCTGGGTTCGGCTGAACTTCAATTACTTTCTGGATGAGGAAACCGTCGACTACCTGATCGACGCTATTGAACTCATTGCGGAATACGGCCACCGCATGCTGCCCTACTATCAATACGACGCCGGCCACGGTGTTTGGCGCTATCAAGGCATCGAAGCCGATGCACCGATGCCACTACAATTCTCGCTGGATACAACGGCACCGGAGAAGTTGGCCACGCCTTTGCAAGAGTATATCCATCTGGCACGCGCTATCCTGGCCAACCCGCCGGGAGAACATTGTGAACAGCCGATCCTGTCTCAGGAAGGCGAGAATCTGCGCTGGTTCAAACTTTAAGACGGGTGCCACCCCTCACTGAAGGAAGGCAGGACACGAACCTAGGGGCGGGCGGCGGAAACGCTGCTCGACTCTCGCGGCGCCCGATTGGCATCACTACCTCGAACCGCCATTGAAAAACCGGGGGTTCAGGACCGATAATGAAAGCCATCGTAATCGCCCAGTCTGCTACAAGGATGCGCAGTGCCTGAGACCTCCCTGTTCCAGTCGTTTTTCCTGATCTTCAGTGGCGCTGCTGTCGTCGCCTCCCTCGCGCTATGGGGCCGCCAACCCTTGCTGGTCGCCTACATCGCCCTCGGCTGTCTGCTCGGTCCTTCAGGGCTCGCCGTCATCGACAACGTCAACCTGATGGCTGAGATGTCGAATATTGGCATCATCTTCCTGCTGTTCCTGCTTGGCCTGGATATGCAGCCCAAGGCACTGATTTCGGTCCTGCGCAAAGCGACCTTTGTGGGCCTGATCAGCTGCGGTATTTTCCTCGGCCTCGGCTACGGCATCGGCCACCTGTTCGGCTTTACCGACACAGAATCCTGGGTGATCGGTATGGCGATGATGTTTTCCAGCACCATCATCGGCATCAAACTCCTGCCAACGACCGTACTGCACCACAAACACCTGGGCGAAATGATGGTCGGCCTGTTGCTGTTCCAGGACTTCGTCGCCATCACCTGCCTGATGATCCTGCTGAGCGGCAGTACCGGCTCCGTGGATTTTGCCCAGCTCGGCCTTTCATTCGCTGCCCTGCCGTTGCTGATCCTGTTTGCGTGGGCGGCGGTGCGCTACGTGCTGCAACCTTTGCTGAGCAAGTTCGACCGCTTTCACGAGTACGTGTTCCTGCTCGCACTCGGCTGGTGCATGGGACTGGCAGAGCTGGCGGAGATTGTCGGCCTCTCCCATGAAATCGGCGCCTTTATCGCCGGTATTACCCTCGCCACCAGCCCCATAGCCCAGTACATCGCCATCAGCCTGAAGCCGTTGCGCGACTTCTTCCTGATCCTGTTTTTCTTTAGCCTGGGGGCGCAGTTCCACCTGGATATGGTGCCGGAAATCGCGGTACCGGCACTGGTGGCCGCCGTCGCTGTACTGGTCATCAAACCGGTGGTATTTCGATACCTGCTGGGACAGCAGAGCGAGCGGGAGATCCTGGCCTGGGATATCGGCTTCCGCCTCGGCCAGATCAGTGAGTTTTCGTTATTGATTGCATTCCTTGCGGCGAGCCAGGAGCTGATTGGCAGCAAGGCCTCGCACCTGATTCAGGCGACCGCAATTCTGACGTTCCTGGTTTCTTCGTATATCGTGGTGCTGAATTTCCCCAACCCGATTGCCATCAAGGATCATTTGCGGCGGGATTGAGTTTCCGGAGCTGCCGATAGATGGGCATCAAAAGCGGGAATAGAAATATCTACCGGGCTTGAGCAGGCATTAAAGTCTGCCCTCTTGCCTGGAATCCACGGAAACAACTTTATTGTTCTCAATGGTTACCACGACCAGATACATACCGCCGATATCTCCCGGCAAACGGTAGGTTAAGACTTCCCGCTTTACCGGATCTCCCCCCAAGCCCTCATCGATGGCAATGGTCTCCACCTCTTGGTACAGCGGCGCACCTGCTATATAGATTATTTCCTGCTTACTTTTCCCTTCCTGGATAAGCTTTCCGTTCTGAAGCCGAAAGGATCCACTGGCATGAGCAGTAAATGTCATCGCGATCAAAGCACCAAACAATACGATTTTCAGTTGTTTCATCTCCGTACTCCTTTACCTCGTTGTAATAAGCATAAACAGCAAAATTTCCAAAGGGCAGGAACAAACCGGCCTTTGAATTTCAGCTCTCGGCGCTAGCAGAAAAAACATTAATCACCACAACCCCGGAAATGATCAGCACCATTCCAAGGATTGCAGCCATATCGAGCTTTTGACCAAAAAACACAAAACCAGCCAGAGCGATCAGGGCAACACCTGCCCCGGCCCACACCGCATACGCAATACCGACCGAAATAGACTTCAGGGAAATTGACAGCAAGTAAAAGGCAAGTGCATACGATACGACGACGATCACGCTCGGAATCACTTTAGAGAACCCGTCTGAGCTTTTCAGAAACAAGGTACCCACGACTTCCGCAACAATTGCAATGGAAAGATAAACCCAATGTGACACGCTTTTTCCTTGATTAGATGACCATCACCCGGGCAGGACCCGCCTGATTGCTGGGGCAGTACGTCCCACAAAGCCCAGTTTATTGATTCTTGCCTATGCGTACCACACCCCAAGGTATTCACCAAGGTACCGCTCGGTTATCTAGTTCGTCGAGGAAGACTATGTACCAGCCCGCCCAATCGCCCGGGTTTTCAGCATTCCGAACAATCCCGGAATATCACGAGAAAACATCAGAAACAGACAGGGCACCAACAGCAGTGAAATGGTGGTGGCGGCGAGGATGCCGTAACCGAGCGAGATTGCCATGGGAATCATGAATTTGGCCTGAACCGAGGTTTCAAAAATCATCGGCATCAACCCGCAAAAGGTGGTGACCGTGGTCAGGATGATCGGACGAAAACGACGGGCGGCGGCGGCCTTGATGGCATCGGTGATGGGCATGCCCTCGGCACGCAGGCGGTTGCCGTACTCGATCATCACCAGGGTGTCATTGATCACCACCCCTGCCAGCGCCACCATACCCAACAGGCTCACCATGCTCAGACCGTAGCCCATCACCAGATGCCCGAGAATTGCGCCGATCACGCCGAATGGAATCGCCACCATCACGGTCAACTGCTGAATGTAACTCTTCAGGGGAATTGCGAGTAGAAAGTACAGGACCGCAAGGGTCAGAGTAAATGTCAGCCCGAGGGACGACAGTCCTTCCCGCTCATCCGCCTGACGCCCCTCGTAGGACAGCGACAGCCCCGGATACTGAGCGCGCAGCTGGGGCATTACCGTCTGGTCCAACTCGTTAATCACCAGCGCAGCCTGATCCGCCGGCTCGACATTCGCAGTGACCGTCATTACGCGCCGCCCCTCGCGACGATTGATTGTCGCGTAGGCGCGCCCCTGATCGATCTCCACCAGGTCCGGCAGCGGCAGCCACAGGCCATTGCCGGCGCGAATCATGATCTTGTGCACATCATCCAGGGTGACACGCTCCTCTTCGGGCAGACGCACCATTACCTTCACCTGGTCCCTTCCCCGCTGCTGACGGAAAGCCTCCGCGCCGTAAAGGGAGGCGCGCAGTTGGCGGCCGATATCTTCCGCGTTCAAACCCAGGCTTTTGGCAGTGTCGGTCAATGTCAGGTCGAGCTGCCGTTTGCCTTCGGAAACCCCGGCATCCACATCCCCTACCGCGGGAAACTCTTTCAGTGCATTCGCGAGTTGCAGTGCCGCCCGCTCCAGCAGATCCGTATCCGTGTGCCGCAACTCCACCGTCAATGCGGGTCCGGCACCCGGGCCGCCGCGGTCACTGGCAAAACTGGAACTCAACGCACCCGGTACCGGGCCAACAGCCCGCCGCCAGCGACGCACAAATTCTCCGGTGGAGACTTCGCGCTGATCTCCCGGCGTCAGGTAAACATCCACCTGTACGGAGTCGTCGCGAATCAGGCCGCGCATGCCAATAAAGAATCCTTCGCGTCCAGTCTCTTCCAGAATCTGGTCCGCGGCACCCATGATCTGCTTGCGCGCGCGATCCAGTTGTGACTCTGCCGTACCCGGTGGGAAGGTGACTTGCACGCGCCCCGAATCCCGTTCGACCTTGGGCATGAGGGTGAAGCCCATACGGCCGCTGGCGGCGTAGCCGCTCATCACAATCAGGATCGCCACGGATACCGCAATGGTGATGTAGCGATGGTGCACACACAGATCCAGCAATGGTTTAAAGCGATACTCTACAAACCGGTCCAGTCCCCGTGCGAGCATTTTCTGACGGGCAGCAAAACGACGCGCTGAGCGGCTTTTATAGCCGCGCTTGGAATACGCCAGGTGCGCCGGCAGGATAAACAGGGCCTCGACCCAGGAAATAATGAATACCGCCCCCACCACAAAGGGAATGACACCGAAAATTTTCCCCATAAACCCGGGAAGTTCGGTGAGGGGCAGAAAGGCCACAATATTGGTAAGAATCGCAAACGTGAGCGGCACCGCCACCTGTTTGGCACCAGCCACCGCCGCGTCAAAGTTGCTATAGCCGCGCTGGCGCCACTCGTGGATATTCTCACCGGCGATGATCGCATCATCGACCACGATCCCGAGCGCAATGATGAAGGCAAACATGCTCACCATATTGATGGAGATATCCATCGCCGGCAGGAACAGCAGCGCCCCGAGGAAACTGATGGGAATTCCGAGGGTTACCCAGAACGCAAGCCGCAACTCGAGGAAGGCACCGAGCACGACAAACACCAGCAACAGACCGATAAACCCATTTTTCAGCAGCAGCGACAGGCGCTCTTTAAAGATTTCCGAATCATCGTCGCGCACACTGATATGAATGCCCGGCGGTAGCGTCTGTCGCAGCTCGGCCAGTACCTCGTGGGTGGCATCGCTGACGCTCATCGGCGTCTGGTCGCCGATACGATACACATCGATACCCGCAGCGGCTTCACCGTTGAACACCATGTTGCGTGGTTCGTCCACGAGCGCATCGCGAATACTGGCAATATCCCGCAACCGTACCGTGCCACCCCCCTCGCTGCGCGCGATGGCGATATCGCCAAATTGACGTGCCCAGTCCTTGCGCTCGGTGACGCGCACCAGAATCTCTCCTGCCTGTGACTTCACACCACCGGCTGGCACGTCCACAGCATCGTTGCGCACCAGCTGGGCAATATCTGGCAGCGAGAGGTTGTAGCGGCGCAAATCGTCCCTGTCGACCTCGATCGCCACTTCATAATCCTTGACCCCGTAGGCTTCCAGCTGGGTGATATCCGGGTGGGCTTCCAGCTTGTCGCGCACCTGCATGACAAACTCACGCAGGGTACGCTCGTCGACGTCGCCGTGTACCACCAGGTCCAGTACGTCCCTTTTGCGCTCAGCGAGACTGACCTGCGGGCGCTCGATATCCGACGGAAAAGTGCTGACCCGGTCGATGGCCGCCTGCACATCCTGAAACACCTTGTTGCCATCCGCATCTTCGTCCAGCTCAAGAGTCAGGCTGGCACTACCCTCGCCTGCACTACCGCGCAGCTCCTTGACGCCTACGAGGCCGGTCACGGCCTGTTCGGCGGGCACCAGAACACCACGCTCTACCTCCTCCGGGCTTGCGCCCGGATAGGAGATATTGACCGTGACCATATCCAGGCTGAACTCCGGGAACACTTCTTTCTTGATGGTGAGGGAAAAAATCAGCCCGCCGATCAGAAACACCAGCATTAACAGGTTTGCGGTCACATGGTTGTGGGTCATCCAGGCAATGGCACCGCGACTGGTATCCACGGGTGTTTTTTTGGGGCTGTGGCCGTAATTACTGCTCATCCGCGCTCACCATCGGTGCCCTGCTTACGAGTTTTTTCCGTCGATGCCGGCAATTCCGGGGGGGCAGAATCTTTTACTGCACCCCCTTCGCGACCGGGCCGCCGCTTCAACTCCGGGTTCAATGCGCGACTACCGCCAGTGTCGCGCCCCCCGCCCGCAATACGCACCGGCATATCCTCCGTCACGCTGGTGAGACGCGTGGTGATCAGAAGTTCACCGCCGCGCAGGCCCGAGTCCAGCACCGCGAATTCTTCGTCGAAATGGGAAACCGTAACGGTGCGGATTTTTATTTTTTCATCCGCCACCACCCAGACCTGATTACCGTCCTGCAGTGCCGTCAACGGAATCCGCACTTGCTGGCCATCCGCGCGACCGGTGATCTCTACGCGCGCGAGATCATTCAGTAAAAGCTGTGGATGTGACGGCCCCTCGATACCCAGCGGATCGTCCAGCTCCACCAGCACCCGGGCGAGCCTGCCCTGCTCCTCGAGCACCGGAATCACCCGCACAAAACGCGCCTCGCGATATTCCCCCCTGGGCCACTGGCTGCCGCGAATACGCACCCGCGCGTTCGGGGTATTCAACTGAGGTAACTGGCTTGCCGGAACTTCAACTTCAATCTGAAATCGGTCGGCACCGGCCAGGGTGTACATTACCGTCCCCGGCGCCACGCGGTCGCCGACATCGATGCTGCGGGATACCAGCAGAGCATTAAAGGGTGCAGAAATACGTGTGAGACGGAGATCCCGCTCCGCCAGCTTCACCTGGGCCTCAGCGGAATCCACCCGGGCGCGCGCCGCCGCCAATTGCGGCTCCCGCAATACCAGTGAGCGGTCCGCTTCAGGAAGGGAAGCGCCGAGCAATTCGTACTCTTCTTTTGCCACCAGCCGCTGCCCCTGCTCCTGCTGCAATTCGGCGCGGCGCTCTGCGAGAGTGCTACGGGCAGTCTGCAGGGCCAGCTGGTACGGCTCGCGTTCAATACGCAGCAACTCCTGGTCCTGGGCCAGGGTGGAGCCCGGACCCAAATCGTAATCCAGCCATTCGACACGGCCGTCGACTTGCGGCTGGAGCTCTACCAGCTCCCGCGCGCTGACCTTGCCCAGCGCTTTTACGGTCAACGGAAACTGTCCGTACTCCGCTTTCGCCACTTCCACGGTCAGTGGCGGTGCCTTTCGCTCACCGCGCTGCATTGTGGGCTTTTCGCGCAACAGCCAGCTGGAGGCTGCAACAGCCAGCAGGATCAGCAGCACCGGAATGGCAATACCCCAGTTGAATTTGTTCAGCACCGAATGCTTCGCCATTAATTATTCTCCACCCGGTAAACTTCCAGCTCTTCCGCGGGCGGATGCGGCAGGTCCTGCTCCGGCAGGCCACCAGACAAAGCGCGATAGAGTGTTACCCGGTTTTCCAGTAATTCGCGGCGCGCGGTGAGCAACTGCCGCTCGAGAGACTGTTGATTGTCCGTGGCGGACAACACGTTCAGAAAGTCCACAGTACCCTGCCCGTATGCGCGTCGCTGGCGCACCACTATCTGATCCGCCAGATGCGCGCGAGCTTCCAGAAACTGCAGTCGGTCGCGGATGGCCTGCTCATTGACCAGAGCCTGCTCTACTTCCGACAGGGCCTGCATGACGGTGTTGCGAAAGGTTGCCCAGCGCTCCTGCTCTGCTGCGCCCTGTTGACGCTGCGTCGCGGCCAGGCTGCCGCCATCAAAAATGACGCCTTCGATGGCAGCGCTCAAATTGAGCAGCCAGTCCTCGGTAATATCGGAAATAGAACGGCCACCTCCGCTGAAAAAGAGGCTCAGGGTCAACGCCGGCAAGCGCTCCGCCCACGCCTGGCTGGCCAGATAATGCCCCTGAAGGAGTTCGCGCTGTGCTCGCCGAACATCTGGCCGGCGCAGTAGCAGGTCGGAGGGAACACCGGTATTTAGCAGCACCGGCAATTGTGGTAATCCACCGAGACTTACTGCGTACGCCGGCAAGCGCTCGCGACTCATACCGAGTAGTGCAGCCAACTGCAACTGCAACACTTGAATATCCGCACCGCTCTGCACCAGTTCCTGGCGGGACTGCTCCACCAGCTGGCGCTGTTGCAATACATCCGCCGCGCTGCTGACACCACCACCGAAGCGCAATTCCAGTACACGCAGGGTTTTACGGTTGGTTTCCAGTTGCTGCTCCAGCAATTGCTGTTGCCCCCAGGATTCCTGCAGTTGCAGCCACACATTGGTGACCTCTGCAGCCAGGGTCAATGCCGCCACTTGCAGGTTATCCCGCTCGGCGAGACGCCCCGCCTCTGCCGCACGGGCGCCACTGCGCACTCGCCCCCACAGATCCACCTCGTAGCCGGCCGCAAGACTGCCGCTCCAACTGTTCCCCTCGTTCTCCGCGCCGGAAAAATCAAAGTCATCACCGGTACCGCGGCGCTGCTCGGTGTTTTCGAGAGCGCCAGTCAGGCGCGGCCAGAAACCGCTGCGCGCCTGCGCCGCGGCGGCATCCGCCTGCTGCAACCGCCAGTAGGTAGCCTGTAAATCGGGATTGGATGCGAGTGCGAGTGCGACGAGCTGATCAAGTTCCGGATCACCAAAGCTTCGCCACCAGCGCTGAGCAGGCATGTCGGCACCGGACACCTGGAACTGCTGTGGCAGCCCGAGCGCCTGCTCCGGCAGCTCCGGGGGCAATAGCTGGCTGCTACACGCAGTCAGCAGCACAGCACAACCAAGGATACTGAGCCTTGAAAACGGCACGCAGCAGCTTTTTAGAGAAAGCTCCATAAAGCTAATTCGATATAACAACATTTGTTTTCATTATCGAAACAACTATTACAGCGGCCAAGTTGATTTACGTTTGTTTACTTGTAGAAGGGCTGTCACCTGACAGGCGGGGGATGGCGCTGGAGTATGCAACCCCAATTGGCGCGAAATCACACCCACATTCATAGCTCTACGGCACGTCCAGAGTGGGAACCGCGATTTTCCACTGCTTTTGCCCCACAAAAAAGTGATCACATTAGTGAAGTGACGGACCTTGTTCGCTATGATGACCCGGTAAACGAACATCTGCGGGCCGCTCACCGGCCTGACAACGGCATCTGGTCTTCGGCGGCACTTAGGAGTCCCAGGCCATTTGCCTAAGATTGAATAAAGATAGACCGGCTGCTGCCGCTGCACGGCACCTGACCGGCCAATTGAGACTCAACCTTTTCGCACGGACCAAACCATGAGCAAAAACCAGCCTTTGGCACACTGGGACGACATCCTGCTGCTGGACCGCCAGCTGAGCGACGAAGAGCGCATGATCCGCGATACCGCGCGCGAGTATTGCCAATCAAAACTGATGCCGCGGGTGCTGGAAGCCAACCGCCACGAAATTTTCGACCGCGATATCATGCGTGAAATGGGAGAGCTGGGACTGCTTGGCTCTACGATCGAAGGCTACGACTGCGCAGGCCTCAACTATGTTTCCTACGGTCTGGTTGCGCGGGAAGTTGAACGCGTGGACTCAGGCTACCGCTCTGCCATGAGTGTTCAGTCCAGCCTGGTCATGCACCCGATCTATGCCTACGGTAGCGAGGAGCAAAAACAAAAGTACCTGCCCAAACTCGCCAGCGGTGAATGGGTTGGCTGCTTCGGTCTCACCGAGCCGGATGCAGGTTCAGACCCCGGCGGCATGAAGACCCGCGCAAAGAAAGTCGATGGTGGCTACCGCATCAGCGGCTCCAAGATGTGGATCACCAACAGCCCGATCGCCGATGTTTTTGTGGTCTGGGCGAAAGACGATGAAGGGGATATCCGAGGCTTCGTGCTCGAAAAAGGCATGGAGGGTCTCAGCGCCCCGAAAATCGAAGGCAAGTTCTCCCTGCGCGCATCCATCACCGGTGAGATCGTGATGGACAACGTGTTTGTACCGGAAGAAAACCGCTTCCCGAACATCAAGGGTCTCAGCGGTCCCTTTGGCTGCCTGAACCGCGCCCGCTACGGTATCTCCTGGGGCGCCATGGGGGCTGCAGAATACTGCTGGCACGCGGCACGCCAGTACGGTCTCGATCGCAAGCAGTTCAACAAGCCACTGGCCCAGACCCAACTGTTCCAGAAAAAACTCGCCGATATGCAGACCGAGATCACCCTTGGCTTGCAGGGCTCCCTGCGCGTCGGCCGCCTGATGGACGAACAGAAAGACAGCTTCGATCCCACGATGATTTCCCTGGTCAAGCGCAACAACTGCGGCAAGGCCCTGGATATTGCCCGCGTTGCCCGCGACATGCACGGCGGTAACGGCATCGCCGACGAGTTCCATGTGATTCGCCATGTGATGAACCTCGAAGCGGTCAATACTTACGAAGGTACCCACGATGTGCACGCGCTGATCCTGGGGCGCGCGCAGACTGGCCTGCAGGCGTTTTTTTAACCCTCTGTACCGCGTTGCAAGCAACCCGCATAATGCTCCGAACCGCCGAGTAGCGCTCCAAGCCGACTCCGGTGGCGGAGCCGCTACCGGCTATAGCCTTGTGAGACTCGCCGTAAACCCATCCCTGGGGG
>NZ_LZDE01000346.1 GCF_002009015.1 Microbulbifer mangrovi
AAGGCTCCTTCGGGAGCCTTTTTAGGTTCTGGTAGCGTACAGTCGCGAGAGCGGGGCATGTTCACCTGATTGACCCAGACTATGTGTGCGCATAAGCAGCCTGCTAAATACTTTTCTGCCAGTTTCTGAAATACTCCTGCCCCACCAATCGAATTGATCCTGAATCGCGGGCGGAGGAGAGCCGGGCAGGCTGTCCGCACCGGACGATTCAAAATCGATTTTGGATGCCTGTTGTTGGCCACTGATACCTACTGGAGTGTGAAACGAATATGGCTCACGCGATCATTCTGATGAACCTGGGCACGCCCGCGGAACCGACGCCGGCGGCAGTACGGCAATTTCTCCGGGCGTTTCTTTCTGATCCCCGTGTGGTCGAAATACCGCGGCCTTTGTGGAAATTGATCCTCAATCTCTTTGTGCTGCCGTTGAGGCCGAAGCGAATCGCGCCGGCCTACGAAGAAATCTGGAACCAGGGGCTGGACGGTGAAGCGGTGACCGGGTCTCCGATTACCTATTACACACAGCGGCAAGTACAGCTGCTAAAGCAGCGACTGGACGCTGATTCTGCCCGCGATTCCGCGCATGCTGATTATCCTGCGGCTGGCCAGCTGCGGGTTGGCCATGCGATGACTTACGGGGCTCCCAGCCTTGGGGATACTGTCGCGCGTTTGGGGCAGGAGGGAGCTACCAGTTTTACGGTCATTCCTCTTTATCCTCAGTATTCCGCCACCACGACTGGCGCTATATATGATCAGGTGGCGGATATCATCCGCAGCGCACGTAACGTGCCGGACATCGCCGTGGTCCACGACTATTGGCAGCACCCTCTTTATATTGAGGCGCTGGCGAACTCGGTACGTGAGCACTGGGAAAAGAACGGCGCGGCGGAAAAGCTGATGATGTCATTCCACGGCATTCCCAAAGCCAATACCCGCAAGGGCGATCCCTATTATCAGCATTGCTGTGGTACCGCAGAGAAGCTGGCAGAGGCGTTAAACCTGTCGCGGGAGAAATGGGAAATTACCTTCCAGTCTCGTTTCGGGAAGGCGGAATGGCTGCAGCCCTATACAGACAAAACCCTGATCGAATGGGGGCAGAGTGGTGTGCCCAGCGTGGATGTGATCTGCCCGGCGTTTGCCGCTGATTGCCTGGAAACTCTGGAAGAAATCGCGGTAGAGAATCGCGCTAATTTTATCGAAGCTGGCGGTCGGGAATATCGATATATTCCTGCACTGAACGCGCGCGAAGACCATATTCGATTGCTGGAGGCGATCGCCCTGGAGCGAACTCCGGGGATACCCGCGAAGTAATTTTTTCAGCCCGATTTATCGCAGAGCCGGGAAAAGGCTTAAAACATCCTCCGACAATCAAAAAAAACCGATTTTTTTCCGAAAAATCGGTTTTTTTTGATCCATTTTCTTGCAAACCCTATTTTTTTTATTAACTTTGATACAACCGTGTCATTTTGAATGGTTGCGCCGTCCAAAATTCAATGGATTGCAGACGGTTTTCAACTTGATGATATCGGTCCAGGCACCACTGCCGGGTATCACTGTCAGGCACTACAGAGGGGAATCACTATTTCCCCTGGCCCATATCAGTGAGTGAGGTTCCGGCAGGGAGGCTCTCAGGGTTTTTTACCGTATTCGAGAGTGGCAGGACATCTCAGGGGTTGATCCGAAATGTCGGCCAGCACGTAGTTGAGTGTTCAGGTGACTTCTTTTACAGAGAAAGAGGAGACAAGGGATGGCACGAGTCGCAAAGAAAAAGGCCAAGGCAAAACGTGTAGCCAAAGCCAAACCGGCGGCAGCCAAGGCCGCTGCGAGCACTTCACCGGTGGTGGCCAAGGCGCAGAAAGCCGTGGATTCGGCTGCGAAGGCTCTGGATGCGCAGCTGGATCGCGTGGGTAAAGCACGGGCAAGGGTCCAGAAAACTGGTTCTGCTGCTGCCAAGCAGTCACTGAGTTCTGCAAATAGTAAGTTGCGTGAACAACGCGCCAAGCTGGCTGAGGCCAAGGTAGGGTTGGCCAAGGCCAGCGCGATGGACGCCGTGCGTCAGGCCGAGGAGTCCGCCAAGCAGAAAGTCACGGAGATGGCTGACAAGCTTTCCTCCAAGGCTGATAAAGAGCTTGAGAAAGCGGTAAAGGCTTTCGAAAGTCGCTGGAAAAAAGCCCGCGCCAAGGCCGATGCCAAAAAGGTGAAGGCGGCGGAGAAGAAGGCGACCGCAAAGGTAAAGGCGGCGGCGAAGAAAGCCGCAGCCAAAGCCAAGTCGCTGGAGAAAAAGGCCGCCGCCAAAGCCAAAGCCGAAGCCAAAAAAGCGTCCAAGGCTGCAAAAAAGAAGAAAGCTGTTAAGAAGTCGGCGGCCAAAAAGACCCCGGCGAAAAAATCTGCAGCTAAAAAGCCTGCGGCCAAAAAGACAGCTGCTAAGAAATCCCCCGGTCGTCCGAAGAAGGCTGCGGCCAAAAAGGCTGCTACCAAGGCGGTCAAGTCTGCACCCAAGAAATCTGTTCGTCGCGGGCGTCCGCCCAAGGCTGCGGCCAAGAAGGCCGGGGTTCGCCGGGGCCGCCCACCGAAGAAGTCCTGATTACCGGCGATTCAAGTATCTGCCCAGTGTAGTCCACCCAGCCCCGGCCTCTATGGTCGGGGCTTTTGTTTTTTAGGAGAGGGAAAACGGGTGTTGGCTATCAGGAGTATCGGTGTCACGGGGGCCATCGCGGTGAGGCATATCGGATGCCGCATATGCGGCCAGTTGCGTTTGTCGCTGGGCGTGCCACAATTCGCCCCTGATTTTGGCCCCGCTCCCAGCTTGTCCCGCATTCTGCGGATAGTGGGGAAGGGGGCGTATCTGCTATTCACCACGGATTCCAAGTTTTGAAACTTTTGGCTGTTGATACCACGTCCGGTGCCTGCTCTGTGGCGCTGTACCAGGATGGCCGCGTCTGCGAGCAATTTGTTCGGGCCGAGCGCGACCATACCCGTCGCCTTCTCCCCATGGTGCAGTCTGTGCTGGCGCAAGCCGAGAGTTCTCTGGCTGATGTGGATGCTCTCGCGGTCAGTCAGGGACCGGGCTCCTTTACCGGCCTGCGCATCGCGATCAGCTGCGTACAAGGCCTGGCTTTTGCATCGGACAAGCCCGTGGTTCCGGTATCCAGCCTTGCGGCAATGGCCGCGGGTGCAGTACGTACACAGTCGGCATGGAGCGGCGCTCCGGTATTGGCGGCGCTGGATGCGCGCATGCAGGAGGTGTATTGGGGACTTTATTCGTCAGAACGGCCGGGGGAGGCCATTCTGCCGGATGCGGTATCCAGCCCGGAGCAGGTGGTAGCGTTCCTGGAGCGGGGCGGGTTTCTGGGGGCTGCCGGGGAAACATGCCCGCTTTATGCAGCGGGGCCCGGGTGGGAGTATCCGCAGCTCGCGGCCCTGAACCCGCTGGGAATCTGGGAAGAGGCGGCCATTCACGCGCAGGATATTGTTACGCTGGCGGCAGATCTGTGGCAGAAGGGTGAATATGTTGCTGCCGAGGCCCTGGAACCGGCTTACCTGCGCAACGAGGTAACCTGGAAAAAACGAGAGCGCATTCGCGCGCGCTGAAACACCGCCGTATAACAATTAACAAAAGCCAGATCTGGGCACCAGCCGCTGGCGAATGCAGTAAAAAATATGGAAACCTTTCAGACCATTATTCTGGCCCTGATTCAGGGTATGACCGAATTCCTTCCGATTTCCAGTTCTGCGCATCTGATTCTGCCCAACCAGGTTCTGGGATGGCCGGATCAGGGGTTGGCGTTTGATGTAGCGGTGCACTTTGGCTCCCTGATTGCTGTACTTGTGTATTTCCGCAAGGACGTCTGGCAATTGATTGTCGATGGACTCGGTGGATTCAAGACTGGCCGTTTCACCGACGAAGGGCGCCTTGCCTGGCTGATTGTGCTGGCGACCATCCCCGCCGGGCTCGTGGGGCTGATCTTCAAGGACTTTATCGAAACCCACCTGCGTTCCTCGGCTGTGATTGCCGCCACCACTATCGTATTCGGTGCGTTGTTGTGGTGGTCCGATGTGCACGGTGCCCGCCGGGACGAACTGGGCAAGCTGGATTGGAAAAAGGCATTAATGATCGGTGTAGCGCAAGCATTGGCGCTGATTCCGGGCACCTCACGCTCAGGTATCACCATGACTGCAGGCCTGATGCTGGGTATGAAGCGGGAAGCTGCAGCCCGCTTCTCGTTCCTGATGTCGATCCCGGTAATCACCCTGAGTGCATTGCTGCTTACCCTCGAATTGCTCGATACAGAGGTCGTGCCCTGGGGAAGTATCACACTCGGGGTGGTACTTTCCGGAATCAGTGCTTATCTGTGTATTCACTTTTTCCTCCAGTTTATCAGCCGTATTGGCATGGGCCCGTTCGCCATTTACCGCTTCTTTCTTGGCGGCGCGCTGATCTGGTTGATCCTCACCAACTGACGCTGCGGGCTTTAATGTGAACGTTGCAGCAATGACACATCTAGCGTCGAATCTTATTCAAGACCGGGTATTTCTATGACAACTACAGTGGCATTTATCGGGCTCGGCGTAATGGGTTTCCCTATGGCTGGCTACCTGTCGCGCGCCGGTTATCGGGTACAGATCTACAACCGCACGGATAGCCGGGCTAGCGAATGGCTGGAAACCTACGCCGGTGAAGCATTTTCGACACCCGCAAAAGCGGCCAGTGGGGCCGAGTTTGTATTTGCCTGCGTCGGAAACGACGAAGATTTGCGCCAGGTGACCACCGGCAGTGATGGTGCTTTTCACGGGATGGCATCCGGTAGTGTTTTTGTCGACCACACTACCGCCTCTGCCAATGTTGCCCGGGAACTGGCAGCCGCGGCCGCAGAGCTGGGCATTGGATTTCTCGACGCGCCGGTATCTGGCGGCCAGGCGGGCGCGGAGAACGGCGCGCTGACCATTATGGTGGGCGGCGACGAGGCCAACTATCAGCGCGTGACACCGTTGTTACAGAGCTATGCCCGCGCGCTCAACCTGATGGGCCCGGTAGGCAGTGGCCAGCTTTGTAAGATGGTCAATCAGGTATGTATTGCGGGGCTGGTGCAGGGGCTTTCAGAAGGACTACATTTTGCCCGTGCTGCCGGGCTGGATCCCGAGCAGGTGGTAGAGGTGATTTCCAAGGGGGCCGCCCAGAGCTGGCAGATGGAAAACCGCTATAAAACCATGTTGGCCGGTGACTATGAGCATGGGTTTGCGGTGGACTGGATGCGCAAAGACCTGGGGATCGTCCTCGACGAGGCCCAGCGCAACGGTGCGTTGCTGCCGGTTACCGCGCTGGTGGATCAGTTTTACAGCGAAGTGCAGGCACTCGGCGGCGGACGTTGGGATACCTCCAGCCTGTTTGCGCGCTTGACGAACCTGCGGGACTTTGAATAAAGCGAGTCTTGATTTTCGTTTCTGCCGGTCATTCGGCCGGCACCATTTCCCAACTCCACTCTTGAATCTTCAGGTAACTCCGTGAAAGTGCTTCTGCTTTCCGCTTACGATGCCGACAGTCACAAGCGCTGGCGGCGCGGCCTGGTGGCCGCCATTCCCGACTGGGAGTGGACCGTACTCAGTCTGCCGCCACGCTATTTCAGCTGGCGGGTGCGCGGCAACAGCCTCAGCTGGGGCAGGGGAGAGGCCCTGTCGACCCTGCGTGAACCGTGGGATCTGATTGTTGCCACCTCGATGACTGACCTGTCCTCGCTGCGCGGCCTGGTGCCAGAGTTGGCCCGGGTACCCTCGGTGGTGTATTTCCACGAGAACCAGTTTGACTACCCTCGCAGTGAAGAGGCTGTGCCCTCGGTGGAGCCCCAGCTGTTAAACATTTATACGGCGCTGAGTGCGGATTTGCTGTTGTTCAATTCTGAATACAACCGCAATACCCTGCTGCAGGGGGCGGAAGCGTTGTTGCACAAGTTACCCGACCACGTGCCCGCTGGTATCTGTCGGGAGATCGTCGACAAATCCAGGGTACTCCCGGTACCGCTGGAGAGCGCCGCCTTTGAGGTCCCTCGAGACAAGCCTGCGCGCCCGACCTTTATCTGGAATCACCGCTGGGAGTATGACAAGGGCCCGGATATTCTGCTGGCTGCAGTACGGCGATTCGGGCGTCAGCAGATTCCGTTTACTCTGCATGTGGTGGGGCAGCAGTTCCGGCGGCAACCGGCGGAATTCGCCCATATCCGGAAGTCCCTCGAAAAGCTGGGCGCGCTGGGTGCCTGGGGCTATCGCCAGAGTCTTGCGGAGTATCGCCAGCTGCTGGGGCAGAGTCATGCTGTGATTTCCACCGCGCGGCACGATTTCCAGGGCCTGGCGGTGCTGGAGGCGGTGGCAGCGGGCTGTCAGCCGCTGGTGCCAGACCATCTCGCTTACCCCGAATGGTTCGGGCGCGGAGGCTGGCGCTATTCCGAGGATGTGGAGTCCTGCGCTGCCAACCTGTGCAAGGCCATGGTGCGCTGTGCCGGACAGATACAAGCGGGCGGGGTGGCTTCAGTGCCGGATATATCGGATTTCAGCTGGGATCAAATGACGGCACAGTACCGCGCGTTACTGGGTGCGTGTGCCAGCGGCAGCTGAAATCGTCCTGAACGTACAACCCCCCGCGGGAAACGGGTATCATTCGGCCCTGATTCGCCGATTGACGATTAGCAAGAACGGAACCTCTAGGATTTATGAGCAAGCAGCGTGTACTTACCGGCATTACCACCACCGGCACTCCCCACCTGGGCAACTATGTGGGCGCGATTCGCCCGGCCATTGCCGCCAGCCAGGAAGAAAATAACCAGTCTTTCTATTTTCTGGCGGATTACCACGCGCTGATCAAGTGTCAGGATCCGGAACAGGTTCATCAGTCCACACTGGAAATCGCCGCAACTTGGCTGGCGCTGGGGCTGAATACCGATAATGTGGTTTTCTATCGTCAGTCCGACATCGTCGAAATCCCCGAGCTGACCTGGCTGCTGACCTGCCAGACCGCCAAGGGCCTGATGAATCGCGCACACGCCTACAAGGCTGCGGTGGATGCCAATCGCGAAGATGGACAGGACTCAGACTTCGGAATCAATATGGGGCTGTACAGCTACCCGATCCTGATGGCCGCGGACATCCTGATGTTCAATGCCAACAAGGTGCCGGTGGGCAAGGACCAGATTCAACATATCGAAATGGCGCGGGATATTGCTGCGCGTTTCAACCACCATTACGGCGAGCATTTTGCGCTGCCAGAAGCCGTGGTCGATGCGCATGTTTCCGTATTGCAGGGCCTGGACGGCCGCAAGATGAGCAAGAGCTACGGCAATACCATTCCGCTGTTTCTGCCGGAAAAGAAACTGAAAAAGCACATCAACAAGATCAAGACCAATCTGCTGGAGCCGGGCGAGCCGAAAGATCCGGATACTTCTACCGTCTTCCAGATCTGGCAGGCATTTGCCACGCCGGAACAGACCGCGGAGATGCGCAAGGCATTTGAAGAGGGCATCGCCTGGGGCGAGGCCAAGAAACAGCTGTTTGAACTGATCAACGGACAGATTGGTGAAGCGCGTGAGCGTTATGAAACACTGCTTGCCAATCCGGCGCAGATCGAAGAAGAGCTGGAGAAGGGGGCCGAAAAGGCGCGTGCTTATTCCCGTCCTTTCCTCGCCAAGCTGCGCGAAGCGGTAGGTATCCGCAAGATCGGCTGATTCGCCGGCCTCGCACTTTATCCCTGAGCCCACTATCCAGTGGGCTTATTTATTTTCGGGGCCGGTTTTTCCGGATCCGCGCCTGGTCTCCGGGCTACCCGCCCGCATTTCTCCTTTGTCAGCCGAGGGCGCAGGCCAACCTTCCCTCTGTTCACCCGGTTTCCCATCGGACTCGTCGGTCTGGTCATGGAACAGGTGTACCTGGGTTTCAAACGGCATGTCGATACCGGCTTCATCCAGCGCTTCTTTTACGGACTGAATGACGCGCGCCCGAACATGGGTGACATCGGTCTGGGTGCTGTTGGTCCACCAGCGAGCGCGGATGGTTACCCAGCTGGCGGCGAGCTCCCACGGCAGCGCTTCCGGCGCCGGTGACTGCTCAACACCCTCCACCCGTTTCACCGCATTGCGGATCACGTCGCACGCCTGGCCGATACTGTCGCTGTAGCCGATGCCGATTTCGTAATCACTGCGTCGGTTGGTATGGGCCGTTTTTACCAATACCGCATTGGTGTAGATATCGCTGTTGGGCATGACCACCCGCTGGCCGTCGTAAGTGTCGATGAGCGTTGCGCGGGTTTCTATGCGGTGCACGGTGCCCTCGAAGCCCGCGACCTTGATCTGATCGCCGATTTCAAAAGGTTGGCGGACGAGAATCAGCAGGCCGGCGAGCCAGTTTTGCAGAATATCTTTGAACGCAAAGCCGATTGCCACTGAGCCCACACCCAATCCGGCGATCAGGTCACCGGGCTTGAGACTGGGCATAACGATGGTGGCGGCAAGGAGAAAACCCACCAGTATCACGCACCACTTGACCAGGCTCCCCAGTACTTCTCCCAGATTGCCCCGATCTCTGCGGGTGAGATGCCGCCGTACAACCAGCCGAAAAATACTGCCTAGAATAAAGGCAACCAGCAGTACCAGCAGGGCGACGGTGAAATTGGGCAGAAGCTTGATGGCACCATCTACCCAGCTATCGACCTGGTCTATTGCCGCGCTGTAGTCCGCAGAAACACTCTCCTGTAGTCCGGCTTCGCTATTTTGAGCACCTGTGTTCTGCATTGTGAAATGCCTTCGGCAAGTCATGAATCAGCCCGGGTAGCTCAGGCGGATATCCAGGGCAAACTCGGCGCTCTCTCCATTCTGCGCGGCGCTGTGCATCAGGTAGATCAGTACCTTGTAGGTGCCGTCTCTCGGCAGAGTCACGGAAAAGCGCGAGTGCTGGCCGTGGCCCCGGTGCAGTGCGCGCGGCGCTGCAGGTGCGGTAATGCGGTAACCGGCCTGGGTATTACTACTGTGCACGTCCAGTTCCAGCGATTGTCCGGTTTTGGCGTCGATCAGATATTCGATGGCCTGGTGGCCATTGATGGTCGCGGTAACCCGCGCAGTTCGGGATGGGGCTTCGGATGTCGGGCTGTCTTCGTGGAGCTCCACCCTTTCCCGGTGGGCCTGGGTAGCGCTGGTATCGGCAGCACTGGGCAGTGCGTACAACATCAGCTGCACTAGCAGCACGGATAGTGAGAAACGGAGCAGAAGGTTTTTTTGCACTGGTAGCCCTGATAACAAATCAAGCAGGGCAACCAGTGTAGGTTCGCGGAGGGGCTAATAGTCGTTCTGCGTGTGGTTCAAGCGGCCAAGACGCTTTTGCGACCTAAACGTCACTATGCGGTTCCGCCTCACGCTGGAAACGGCCATGCTCGAGGTAATGGATGACCTGCTGGATGACCTTTGAATTTTTCATCATAAACACGTGGGTCACCGGCATTTCCAGGTGATCGCGCATTCCTTCCAGGTGCGTGCGTGCGACGGTGACCTTTCCGTCATCCTTACCCGGGAGCATGCCGGAGAGGATTGGATTGATACTTTGTGTGCCGGCAATAATGCCGACATCAAAATTCGCGCCACCCAGTTGGTTCGGAACGCTCATTTTGCCACTGCCGA
Organism: Microbulbifer mangrovi; assembly: GCF_002009015.1. GTDB lineage: Bacteria > Pseudomonadota > Gammaproteobacteria > Pseudomonadales > Cellvibrionaceae > Microbulbifer > Microbulbifer mangrovi. The sequence continues at coordinate 9,650 of NZ_LZDE01000346.1, forward strand.
GCTGCAAACCGGCATCGCCGAAAATAAAGTGGAATCCCGGGAAACTGCCCAGCTTGTCCACGACTTCGCTGCCCTGATTGGGCGGGCCCAGCATGACCACCCGCCCCAGGTTTTCAATATTCACCCGGCTGAGGTACTGACGCACCAGGATGCCACCCATCGAATGGGTGACAAAATGCACCTGCGATGCCGGTGCATTGCTGTCGCGCGTCGCCCGGGCGCATTCGTCCAGTGCGGGGGCGATTGCCGGACCGGCGAGCTCTTCGATGGGAAAATCGGTCGAAGGGTAATCGACATTGACCGCGATATACCCCGCGTTGTCGATGGCCTGTTCAAGCTTCTCCATCGAACTGTCGGATTTGGCCAGCCCGTGCAACAGGATCACGCAATCACTGGCTTGAGCTGGAGCACCCAGTGCGGGGTTGGCGACTACTGAAAGCAGGCTGCTAAAAAGCAACGCGGCAAATTTACCGATAGGGAAATACCGCGTCATGGAGTGAGTAGCCATAAAAGGAGTACCGGTGTCTGAATGGAATAACACCGATTCTACCCGCTTCAGCCGCCATAAATCACGGCATCTGGAATCAGGTAGTACTCCTGTTTTCCCGCCGCCAGCCACCAGTTATCTCCCTGACGCTGCCAGTTTAGTGGGCTTCCATCGTCGGTGCTGAAACGGTCGTTGGCAAAGTAAAGCACCCGCTGGCCATGCTCTTCTATCGGTTTGCGAGTCCTGATTTCTGCAGAGCCGGGTGCGCGCTTAACCTGCATGGGGCACTGGCGACGGAAGTTGGGTTCTCCGGCAGAGCAGGGCAGATAACCACTGGCATCGTATTTCCAGGCTATACGACTCTGGCTGCGATCGGAGCTGGAGTCGCTGCTCTTGGTACTGTCGATATCCACGCGCAGCTTGAAGTCCGCCGACTCATTGCGGCGTGCGGCACTGCGCATCATGTATACCTGGATGGTATAAGTCCCGTTTTGGGGGAGCGAAGCTGCGTAGCGGTCACCATTGGTGGAGCCGATAAATATGGCGGCATCGCCTGGGCCGCTGCCCGGCGCATAAACATTGAAATAGGTCGCCGTATGGCTAGTCGTGAGCTTGACCACCATTTGCTGGCCCGCCTTGGCGGTGACCTTGTAATTTACCGTGTTGTAGCCGGTGATATTGCTAGAGACCGATGTTCCGGTGGCGCCCTTGGTAAAGCGCAGGACTTCGGTGCGGGATTCATCTCCCCAGGCGAAGTTACAGAGCAGGACAAATATTACCGTGGTCACGAGCCTTGATGGGGTCATAAACTGCATACATCCTCCCGCCAGTGGCGCGGCCAGTCGAAATTACATCACTGGGTTTGAGTGTAGTTCAGCGCCAGCAGGCTGTGACCTATTGGCAGTGAGCCGAGAATTAATTCGTGTCCGCGTCGCTGGCGAGCGGGCGCAGCAGGTCCACAAATTTTTGCGGATTGTCCGGTGTGACCACAATTGTGCGGATGGGAAGCCGGATCACCACCGTGTGAGAAATATCCGTGGCAAAGGCGCGATAGCGTCCCAGCTTTTGATTGCGAAACAGGCCGGTAAAGCCGAACAGGCCGCCGTTGCCAAAGATCCGGATGGATCCCCGGGTCGCATCCGCTTGATGGGATACCGACTGTAAACCCTCCAGATTGACCCGAGTGCGCCAGCCCGGTCTGTGCACAATAAGATAGTTACCCTGCAAGCTGTAACCGCGCACGGAAAAAAGCGCGCACAGGGCGAAAATCGCCAGTGGCATCCAGGTACCCACCTGATAGGTCCAGGGCGGATTTTCCGGTGCTCTCGCCAGCAATACTGTGCTGATTCCAAACAGGATGACACCGCAAAGGGAAGTGATCAGCACCAGTTGGCGCCCCCAGGGAGCGGAGAAAACGTGCGGGGCGGTTGGCTGTGCGGTCATAGTGCAGATCCGATGGGATGAAATGGGCTGACCCAGATTGTAATCCCTGGCCGAAAGCGGAGAAATACCCGGTCACCTCAGCGGTAAATTCCGCCTCCCGGCACGGGCTTCGGGTTGCTATACTCCGCCCGCTTCAAATAGCACCAATTTTCTGGAGAGATTCATGTCAGATGCACTTTGCGATATCGGGTTTATTGGCGCGGGGGTCATGGGGAAAAACCTGATTCTCAACCTCGTCGACAACGGATACCGCGTTTGCGCGTTTGACCTGGACCACGGGCGACTCGAGGCGCTGCTGGAGCAGGATGCCAGAGAGCGCGGCGATCAGCCGGCCCGGGTTGAAGTCTGCAATTCCTACACCGAGCTGCTGTCGCGCGTGAAAGCGCCACATCTGGTGATTCTCTCCGTTCCCGCCGGTGCACCCGTAGACGACGTGTGCAACAAGTTGCTCGATGCCGGGCTGCAGGCGGACGATATCGTGATCGACACCGGCAACAGCCTGTGGACCGATTCCGTAGAGCGCTGTAAACGCTATGAAGGCAAGTTGATCTTCTTCACCACAGCGGTATCCGGTGGCGAAGTGGGCGCGCGTTTCGGGCCGTCGTTGATGCCCAGTGGCGATCGCTACGCCTGGGCGCGTATTGAACCGGTATGGCACGCCATTGCCGCCAAGGTGGATCCCGCAACCGGGCAGCCCATTGAACGATTCGAGCCCGGCAATCCGGTGAAAGAGGGCGAACCCTGCGCTGCCTATATCGGGCCCATTGGTTCCGGTCACTTTGTGAAAATGGTGCACAACGGTATTGAATATGCCGACATGCAGATGATCTGCGAAGTCTACGATGTGATGCGCAGTGCCCTGGAGATGACCCCACAGGAAATCGCCGGGGTCTTCCGCGAGTGGAACAAAGGGGTGCTGAACAGTTACCTCATCGACATCAGCGCGGAAGTGCTGGACACCCTGGACTCCGAAACGGGCAAGCCGCTGGTGGATGTGATTCTCGATCGTGCGGGGCAGAAGGGGACTGGCCTGTGGACCGCGGTTGGCGCGTTGCAGGTGGGTTGCCCGGCGCCGAGTATCGCCGAAGCGGTATTCGCCCGCTCCCTCTCTACGCGCAAGGTACTGCGCACCCGCGCGGCCCAAAAGCTGGTGGGGCCGGATGTAGCACCGGTACCTGAGGAAAAACGCGAGGAAGTGATCGCGCAACTGCACGACGCCCTGTATTGCGCCAAAATCTGCGTCTACGCACAGGGTTTTGACCTGATGAAGCTCGCTGCCAGGGAGCAGGGCTGGGAGCTGAATTTTGCTGAAATCGCCAGAATCTGGCGGGCCGGTTGTATTATTCGTGCGGTATTCCTGCAGTCCATCAGTGATGCCTACGAGCGGGATACCAAGCTCTCCAACCTGCTACTGGACGACTTCTTCATCGAACAGATCGCAAGCCACCAGGGGAACTGGCGCCGGGCCGTGGCCGATGCCACCATCGGTGGAATTCCTGTACCGGCGCTGTCTTCAGCGCTCAGCTACTACGATGCCTTCCGTCGCGAATCGCTGCCGGCCAACCTGTTGCAGGCGCAGCGGGACTTCTTTGGCGCGCACACTTTCTCACGTGTGGATCGCCCGGAGCAGGAAAAATACCACGTGCTGTGGAGTGAAACGGGAAGGCCGGTCAAAAAACTCTGAGTCCTGGCCTTCAGCTATCAATCCAGTTTTTCTGCTTCAAACCGCAGGTTGGCCTCCCGTTTCAGGGTGGCCAGGAACTGGTTGAACGGTTCAATTTCCTCCACTGGAACATAGCGCGTGGGTATTTCCAGTTTGGAAACGACTTCGAGTTCCCTGGCGGATACCTTGTGGACGGTACGGGAAAGTGAGCCGTACTTGTGATTCAGGGCCAGTGTCTGCCCGGGGAAGCTCAACGCCCAGAGTTTTCCCAGATCAAATGCATAGCGGGATTCGATGCTGAGTCCGGGAAACTGATAGCCATAGTGCTCGTTGTCGATGACCACGCTCTGTAATTCGTCCCGCATCCAGCTGTCGTATTCGGTATAGGCCAGATCCGTTTCCGGGTCCGACAAGGGCTCGTATTGGACTTCCGACTGAATCAGAAGCTCGGGTGCGATCTGGTCGGAATGTGTAAACGAAAACTGCGGTTCCTTATCGGAGCTGTAGACTTCCTGATACTGCTTCTGCGCCCATTCCAGTTGTTCCTCCGGCGTCCTTGCGGACAGTATCGAGCGCATCGAGCCCGCATACTCCCCGGAGTACTTTCGTGTCGTCTTTTCTACCTGCCCACCTTTCTCGTCAAAGGCGATTTCCGTATTGGCGTGCATCTGCCAGCGGTACTTGTTCAGCGGCAGCATCATCGGCTCAGTGACCGGTTTAATTGGCAGCGCAGCGCTGCCCTGAATCCAGGCGGGAAGTGCACTCCAGTCGGTATCCGTATCGGTGGCGTCGATACAGAACTTCATTTCCGGCTGGTCATTACACACGATGACGTGATCGAAGTAATTGGTTGCAGGAAGTGTCAGGTTCTCGAGGCTTTTGCGCTCGGTCGCCACCAGAACCGGAATTGGGTTCAGTCCGAGTCTCTGCAACAGTTCCAGTAATAGCGCCGATTTGTCCTTACAGTCTCCGTAGCGATTGTGCAGGGTCTCGTGAATATTGTGCGGGGTAATCGCATTGCCGAGCCCGGACATGGAGTTGTAGCGGATTTCGCGGGAGACAAACTGGTGGATCGCGGAAATCTTTGCCTCCAGCGAGGGTTGGTTTTCTGTGAGCCTGGTAAAGAGCTTGTCGACCTCGGCCGACGACACCCGCGCATTATCGAATTTGTGCTGCATCAATGAGGCGATATCTGACCAGGGCAAATCCCCTTCGGTAACCACCAGCTGATTGATTACATCCCGCCAATAAACGGTATTGTCACGCTTGAGTGCCGGAATCTGTTTGGCCGCACAGGTGATGGTGTCGGATTCTGCGCTGCACAGGAGCGAATCACTGGCATTCTGGTATTGCAGGTCGACCCCGGGGGCGCTGTTGATCTGGATGTGATAATTCTGATACTCGTAGGTGCCCCGGGGATAGAAAACCCTCGACCAGGGCGCTTCCAGTTGCGACTTGTCCGTGGTGACTTCGTAATCGACAAAACTGAGACCGCCGCTGGAAAGGCCCGGGATTGGGATCACCGCAATTTTGGTGTCGGTGAACGTATTGTACTGGTTGGATTCCACCACCTGGATATTGGCCGGGTCGAATACCTGGATATTCCCCTCCGGGGAAATGGAGCCCGCAGAGTGGATGGTGACCCGCTCGTTACTCCGGTTGAAGTAGATGAGCTCGTTACCCTGACTTTCAATCTCGCTGGATGTTGCGTAATAGGTGACGGTCTGGATTCTGGATTTGACCTCCGATTCGCCAACGTGAACATCCGCACGGAACCCCGCCAATGTGTACCGGGATGGGACATCACCAAGCAGGTATTGTTTTGAAAAGTCCATCAAGGCCTGATTGGTTTCCCCGGTCCAGCGGATGTTGTCTGTCGGGGATTCTGCGGCAGATGTACCGGTACTCATCGGCAATACGATTGCCAGCGGCAGCAAGAAGCGGGTTGCGATCGATTTCATAGTGGGCGAAATCCTTTCTCCGTGCTCTGATAATCCGCAAGCGAATGGGTGAAATCGGCTTTGGTGGCGACAAGTTGCCCGTAGAGTTCGTATATCCCCTGATCCGTCTCAATGGCGCGGCTAGTGACAAGCACCTTGTTACCCAGTAGCGATCCTTCGCAGGTGAGGGAGGACATGATATGGCTGCCGTTTTGATCACCACCATCCAGGAACTCGCGCTTTTCCGTGCAGCTTGTCTGCATGAATTCGGCGGCGGCCTCTTCAGTGCGGAATGCGGAGATCTGGTCCAGCGAAGATTCCTTTCCGTGTGGGAAAACCACGAAGTAGGCGTCGGTACTGGCCCCTTCCAGCTCCATCAGTGCCGTACCGTCAGAGTAGGAACCGATTTCGACGCGCGCCCAGTGGTCGCCCTGAACCTCAATGGAAAACGGGTGTCCCTCTTGAGATGCAATATCCCCGTTTTGTAACTGCTGCAATTGGTCTCCACCAAAAAGCTGTGTGTAGAACAGCAGAATACACAGCAGTGTGATGGCAACCGGCAGGCAAACTACCGAGATGACCCACTCAACCGCATGGAAGCGTCGCGCAGGGAGAGGGCTTTCTGACAGCTGTTCCCAGTATGCGCTGCGGATACGGTTTACCCGGGTGTGTAAGACGGAAAACAGGGCAGCACCGACGAAGAAAACGGCAACAAACCACTGATCGGAATTTGGCACCTTGTCGGAGATATTGATCAGCAGGGTCACTACCCACATGCCGATCAGCCAGGCCCTCTGCCACCCGCCCCAAGCGAGCGGCAGGTGGCAGCGGGCTTCCGCATTCTCGAGCAGCCGTAGCAGTCGGGGATAGGCGAAGAATTGAGCAAGAAGGAAATAGGGAGTGAGAATCCACCAGCCGGGAGAAACCGGCTCTCGGTTGATCGTTCGGCAGTCTTTCGTCAAATGGTAAAGGTAGTAGGAGAAATAAAGCCCGAAGGTGGCCACAAACAGCACAAGCTCCCATCCCGTTGCTCTCGGCTTGGCAACGCTTTGGGGGTCGATCTTGTCGAGCTCGAATTGCGACAGGCCAGGGTGGTTTGCAACCGGCTTATCGGCGTCCCAGCCGGATCCGGGGGGTACTTCTGGAGTGGAAGCCGAGGCATTGGTGGACATGAATAGTCTTCCTTCCCTGATTGTTATTCTTTGTTGTCCCCGAGTATCTCAAACCTCGATCTGTTTTGCGATTGATGGAATAGCGGCGACCAAGATGCGCTCGGCCATCCATGGCCGTGTCGCGTTACTGCCGTCGGCCTGTCACCGACCAGGGTTGTGGCGCTTTTACACCACTTCTTCCACTTCAGCCGCCAGTTGTTGTTCGCTGTCGGCGCGGGAGGCGCGGGCGACGATTTCGTCTACGCTGGCGGTGTCTGTATTGAGTCCACCGAATGCGGTCAGCAGATCCTTGAGCAGCGCGGAGATCTCCAGGGTCATCACCGAGAATTCGATGTCAAAGCGCTGGGCGGCGTTGTCTGCGTCCGCGTTGTCGGCCTTTTCGGTAACCGCGTCGCTGAACTTCAGGCGCTTGATGGACAGCTGGTCGTCCACCATCAGTTCGACACCTTCTCGCCATATCAGCCCGAGCTTGTGTACCTGCATGCCCGCTACCAGGTGGTTGTGGATCTCCTCTGCACACAAATCCTGGTTTTTACAGCGGATCACACTCCCGGATTCCTGTGGGTCGCGCAGCTCACATTCGTGGCCGAACTCGAAGTTGGGCGGTGCTTCCGGGGCGGTGAGCCAATGGGTCATGGATTGCTGGGGAATATTCTTTGCTGCCAGCGGCACCACGGAGAGGCTACTGATGGCTTCCCGCAGGTTTTCCAGCAGCTCTTCCGCGGCCTTGGCGGAGGAGGCGTTGACCACGATCCAGCCATCCTTGGGGTCGATATAGGCAAATTGCAGTCTGGAACGGGCGAAGGCCTTGGGGCGCATCTCCAGCAAAACCTCGTCTTTGAGATTCTGACGTTCTTTGCGGCCCACACTGCGGGCTTCTTTCTCGGCAATGGCCAGGGCCATCTCCTCGACCCTCTCGTTGATCACCGCTGCGGGGATCACCTTTTCCTGTTTCTTGGCACATACCATCAGGTAGCCGTTGGCAGCGTGCACAAGCTCGCTGCCGTGACGCCCCAATGGCGGTACCCAGCCGTAGCGGGCCATGTCCTGGCTGCCGCAAGGAACGAAGGTGTCCGGTTCCAGCAGTTCGTTCAATTTTTCGGCAGAAAGGGTGAATTCGCGGGTAAGGCGGTAGACGCGCAGGTTTTTAAACCACATACAGCAGGCCAATCGTCGGGTTGAAAATTTGGCCGCGCATTATGCGATGTATGCAACGCGGGAACCAGTCAAAGTCGGGACTGGCGGTTCCCGGTGAGTCTTGCGCAGCCGTATAAAATTTGAGCGCTATGGTTACAGGTCTACGCTGCCTTTCTGGCTTTGTGCGTAAACGGTGTAGGGGAGCGCAACGGTGTCTGTGGCCGCGGAAAATACACTGTCCACCAGATAGATCCCAACCATCGGCAAGAAGTAAATGGAGCTGCCATTGGAGTTCAACTTGCACATGTTGTAAGCAACACCGCTGTATACACGGGGTACACTGACACAGCCAGAGTTTTGCTTTTTCAGGTTGCGGGCAATTTCAGCATCGGAGCTGCTCAGGGTGGTAACAGTGCCGCAGCCGGACAGCGCGATGAGGGACAGAGCAACAAGAATATATTTCACAGGGTTTCCTTTTTGTTGGTATGGGGCTTCGGGCATCAGCAATCAGACAATGTTCAGGATTTCCTCGGGACGGGCGAACAGGTGTGCGGGGGCGTGCTCGTCGAGTTCCGCGCGGGAGCCATAACCCCACAATACCCCGGCACTGGGGAGCTGGTTTTTTGCTGCGGCGGACAGGTCAAAATGGCGGTCGCCGATCATCAATGAGTGCATAGAGATCCTGTTATCTGCCAGCAACCCCTGCAACTGCTGCCACTTGGCAATTCCCACATCGCCGCCGCTCACAAACTCGAAATAGTGATACAGGTCGAATTGCTTGAGGATACGTTCTGCAAAGTCAGCGCGTTTGGAAGTACATACCCCGAGTCGAATACCTCCAGCCTGGCTAAGGCGTTCCAGCATCTCGGTGATACCGGGATACAGGGAATTTTCCGCGTATCCGGTATCCGCATAACGTTCCCGGTATTTGTCTACCAGGGCCCGGATATGGTTGCTGTCTTCCGAGCCGGTGAGCTTGGCCAGGGTAACTTCCAGTGGCGGGCCGATATAGGGCGTCAACTCGCTGGCGGTGCGCGGCGCATAATCGTGAGCGAGCAGCGCGTGATTCATGGAGTTCACAAAGCCTTCTGCCGGGTCGCTCAGGGTTCCATCCAGGTCAAAAAGTAGCCATTGATAAGCAGGCATAAGTCTCCTTACAGGTTTCGTGTGCGACGCTACTGGCAGAGGTTGGCAAAGTTGCCGCGCGTCAGTGCGAGCAGGTCTAGCGGTGTGAGTTCTATCTCAAGTCCCCGGCGGCCGGCGCTAACGAACAGGGACTCATGGGCTTTTGCAGAATCGTGCAGGAATGTAGGCAGGGGCTTTTTCTGCCCAAGGGGACTGACGCCACCGAGTACATAACCGGTGGATCGCTGCACAAGCTGCTTGTCCGCCATTTCCGCTTTTTTGGCACCGGCAGCCCTGGCCATCAATTTCATACTGAGCTGGGATTCCACCGGGATAATCCCCACAGCGAGCTGCTTCCCGTCAAGGCTCACCACCAGAGTCTTGAAGACTTGTGCAGGATCTAGCTGTAACTTTGTCGCAGCTTCAAGTCCATAGGACTCGGCGCCCGGATCGTGGGCATATTCGTGAATAGTGTGACGAATCTTGGCCTTCTTGGCTGTGTTGATAGCGGGTGTCATACTGTGTGGGTATCAGATTTTTTCCCATTTTGTCTTTAATAGCCTGGGAATACAAAATGCGCAGATTTTGTCGTAAAGAAAGTGCTTGGCGGTGGCTTTCCTGATCCGGAGCATTATTAGCTCCGGTCCTTCAGGCTCATTCACTGTCGAGGCTGGATGCAGACGCTAAAACTGATACCCGAGATGTATCCCGATAAACGTCCCGTTCCTGAAATAGCTTCTTACATTGTCTTTACGGTACTGCTTTCCGATATTGGCACCCGCGAGAAAACCGGACTGACTGGCGCCACTGAAGTAATACGTGTAATTGCCGTACAGCGCCACTTCATATCCGTCCTTTCGGACAGTGGGTTCATCCAGCCCGAAATAGCCCGCTGGATAGTAAGCATTGCCGCCGTCTACGGTCCGGGTTCTCAAAGCAATCCCGAGTCCATGCTTTTCATTCAGGGCGCGCTCCCAGCCCAGTGTCAGGCCGATGTCTGAATCGTCGATGTGGGCGAGACCGGCTCCGGCATAGAAGATGTCATCATTTGCTTTTACCGAGTATTTCAAGCCGGCGAATCCGCCGTATGGTGTGCCCATGCCAATTGCGATCTTGGATTCATTGGCCATTGCGATACAGGGAAAGAGAGCGAAAAGCAGGTAGAGTGCTTTCATGGTAGGGGGTGTCCTTCGCGTTGTTATCGACGGGATAGGACTGGTGTTTTGGATTTAAGTTCCGTTGAAGGTTTTTGTCGGGGAATTAAATTCCTATTTGGGGCGGTGCGAAGATCCTGTTCTCAGGCTTTGATCCACATGCGGCAGATACAAAAAAGCCCGGCATTGAGGCCGGGCTTGGATGCGCTATCAGCGCTCTGGAATGGCCTCGACCACCTTCAGGAAATAATCCCAGAAGTTGCCCACGCTTTCGATATGTACCCGCTCTTCCGGTGAGTGGGCGCGGCGGATGGTGGGGCCGAAGGAAACCATATCCCAGTGGGGATAGGGCTTTGCCAGCAGGCCGCACTCGAGGCCCGCGTGAATCACTTTGACTTCCGGATCTGTACCTTCCATCTCCTTGTACACGTCTTTCATCAGTGCCAGCAGTGGGGACTGCATATTCGGAGTCCAGCCCGGGTAGGCGTTGTCCAGGGAAGCGTCGGCGCCGGCGAGTTCAAATGCCGCCGCAACGTTGAGACCGTGCTGGTCGCGGGCGCTGTCGGAGAGGCTGCGCACCAGGCACTGGATACGCACGCGGCTGGTGCCGTCTTCGGTCTCTGTCACTACCCGCGCCAGGTTATTGGAGGTATCTGCAATACCGTCCAGTGCGGTACTCATGCGTTCGACCCCGTTGGGGCAGGCGCGCAGTGCAAGGATCAGTTTGCGCTGGCTGGCACTGTCCATAACACTTTCGGGCGCTTCGCACTCGTCCAGGGCGACATCCAGTTTGGCTTCATTATCGAGCTCTGCCTTGATGATCGCGATTTGCTGCAGGGCAATCTCCATCAGGCGTGCTGCATTGCCTGCAGGTACCGTGATGACCGTGAAGGACTCGCGCGGAATGGCATTGCGCAGGCTGCCGCCATCGAGGGTTGCGATACGCAGGGCATCCAGTTCGGTTTGCGCTGCGTCGACAATGCGGTTGGCTATTTTGTTGGCGTTGCCGCGGCCCTTGTCGATATCCAGCCCGGAGTGGCCGCCGCGCAGGCCGCGCACGCTCAGCTTGAATGCTTTGTGGTCTGCAGGTACTGGTTCGGCGGTGTAGGGCAGTGCGACATTCACGTCTACGCCGCCGGCGCAGCCCACGTAGAGTTCACCTTCGTCTTCGGTGTCCAGATTAAGCAGCAGCTCTGCTTCGAAGTGACCTGGCTGCAGGTTCTTGGCGCCGGTCATGCCCGCTTCTTCATCGATGGTCAGCAGTGCTTCGAGCGGCGGGTGGGGAATGTCAGTCGATTCCAGCAGCGCGAGAATGGCAGCGACACCGATGCCGTTATCCGCGCCCAGGGTGGTGCCCTCGGCAGTTACCCACTCGCCGTCGATGTAGGGTTTGATGGAATCTGTCAGGAAGTCGTGATCCGTGTCCGCGTTTTTCTGCGGCACCATATCCACGTGGCTCTGCATTGCCAGGGTTTTGCGGTCTTCCATACCCGGTGTGGCGGGTTTTTTGATGATGATATTGCCGATCTGGTCCAGCTTTGCATCGAGGCCGCGGGCATTGGCAAAGTCCAGGATATACGCCACCACCTTGTCTTCATGCTTGGAAGGGCGGGGGATTTCACACAGCTTGGCAAAGTGTTTCCACAGGGGCTGCGGGTTGAGTTCGGCAATGGTCGACATGGTGGTTCCTTGATCTTGACCGTGGATAGATAAATCCGGATGGGCCGGAGACGGCCGCGGAGCTTTTGGCTCCACAGCTGGAAGTCTAGTCTGGGGGCGAGTGATACCGGTCACCCGGTATCACGGGTTAGCGAGATTACTCGGCACTGGTAATTTCGGAGACAAGTTCGAACGCAATTCGACGTTTTTCGGTATCGACCGCGGCCACCTTCACCTGCACCTGTTGATCCAGCTGGAAGGTCTCTTCGCCGCGGGTGATGCGCAGGCGTTTGCCATCGAATTCGAACGGATTCTTTTTGCTGTTGAAGCGGACAAACCCGTTGATGCCGAAGTCATCCAGGCGCACACCGATACCGGCGCCGTTGACCAGGGTGATGGTGCCGCTGAAGTCCTCGCCGGTTTTCCCTTCCAGGAACTGGCAGAACAGCCACTGCTGCAGGGCGCGATCTGCCTGGCGGCCCGTGCCGACGCTTTGCTGCAGGGCTTCGCTTTGCGCATCGTTCAGGGTGGGTCGGGCCTCTCCCAGTTGTGCAGCGCGCAACACCCGATGGTTGTGCAGGTCGTTAAATTTGCGGATCGGTGAGGTAACGGTCGCATAGTGTGCCAGGCCGAGTCCCAGGTGCGCTGCGGCACTATTGCTCAGTTCGCCCGGGCGCAGCATGCGTTTCAAAACTGCGAGTACGTTGTGCATCTCGGCGTCGCTGTGGGATTCCAGCGCTTTGACCAGCTTCAGGTACACATCCAGCTGGTGCAGATCCTGCTCCGCGTATTCAGGCAGGGTGTCCTTCAGAAGTGAGCGGATTTCTGCCATGCGTTCGTCGCGGAAACCGAGATGGATGGAGAAACAGCCTCCACCAAGCTCGGCGAGTTTTTCACCGGCACAGATATTTGCTGCCAGCATAGCTTCTTCCACCATGCGCTGGGCGGCGGTGCGATGCTGTTTTTCAATGCGCTCGATCTTGCGATGGTCATTGAGGATCAGGTCGTAATCCGGACGGTCTTCCATCACCAGGGAGTGACCGGCGCGATATGCAGCGCGGGCCTTACTCAGGGCATCCAGGTGGCGCAGGCTGTCGTGTTGCTCTGCGGGTGCGGCAGATGCATCGCCCTCGATGAATTGTGCTACCTGGGCATAGCTCAGCTTGTGCTGGGAGCGGATGGCGGCAAACTCGTAATCAAAGCCGGTCAGAGCACCATCTTTACCAACTTCAATTCGCATCACCAATACCGGGCGGAGTTCCCCGGCGATCAGTGAGAAGCTGTTTTCGCACAGGTTGGCAGGCAGCATGGGCAGGGTTTCGCCTGCGAGGTAAACACTGTTCGCTCGTTTGCGGGCTTCTTTATCCAGCGCAGAACCGGCTTCGATCAGGCTGGAGGGGTCGGCCACTGCGATATGCAGGGTCCAGCCATCGCCGGATTCGGTGACGGCAAGGGCGTCATCCATATCCTTGGTGGTTTCTGCATCAATGGTGACAAAACCCAGATCGGACAGGTCTTTGCGCTCGGCACAGAGCGCTTCCAGTTGAGCCGGGATGGATTCCGCCTGCGCCAGTGCTTCCTTTCCAAACTGGTTCGGCAGTTGGTACTGGGCGACCACAAAGGCGTGCTCGATACCGGCGTTTTCCGGCTTGCCGATCACGGTTTCAACTTTTGCCTGGGATTTCCCGTCCTTGAACGGGTGGCGGGTGATCGAGCAGGCGATGAATTCACCCGGCTGTGCTTTGCCGCGGGCCTTCGGGGGCAGGAATATCCAGCGCGACAGACCGTGTTCGCTGGGCTGGATGAAGTGGCCCTGGCCGCGCTGCACGTACTGGCCCACCAGATACTTGAGGTTGGACTCGACCAGCTGATCAAGCTCTGCGGAGAGTTTGCCCTTGTCCTCTTCGGTCAGGCTGACCTTTACCCGATCCCCGGGAAATACCCGGTCCATTTCCGCCGGTGGCAGGAATGCCTCGCGCCCGTCGTCCAGCACCACGAACCCGAATTTTCCGCTGCTGCCACGCACGCGCCCTTCGGCGAATTCCTTGGTGGAACGGATGTCGGTCTTCAGCTGGGACAGCTGTTTCAGGGCGTCGGCGTTGAGCATGGAAGTTTCTCTGTTACTCGGGGTAAGTCTGTTAGGGCGCGGATTCTACCAGACGGACGGTGACAGGCCAGCGCAGTCGCCATTGGCTGGTGATCGAGGTGACGCGGGGGCAGCCTGTGGGGCGGGGCACCAATCTTGTGCAAGAAGTGACCAGTGCGCCGATTTGGTTTTCGCGGGTGTTCTCATCCCAAAATAATTAGAAAATTAGGATGAGTTCAATACTTAACGGTCTATGGCTGCAAAGAATGCAATGCCCGTAAGTGCCCAGTGGCTATATTCTAAGAGCCTACAATAAAACACGGTTGCGGACAGAGCTGACACAATCGGCCGCGTCTGGCGCCGACGTAAAACCGGCCTCCGGAGAGGATTGTTATGAGTATTTTTTCCCACCCCGCCTACGATAACCACGAAGAAGTCGCCTTTTATCACGACGCAAAAAGCGGCCTGAAAGCGATTATCGCGGTGCACAACACCAATCTGGGGCCGGCACTGGGTGGTTGTCGCATGTGGCCCTATGCCGACGACTCCGAAGCGCTCAACGATGTTCTGCGTCTGTCACGTGGAATGACCTACAAATCTGCCATGGCCGGCCTGAAGCTGGGTGGCGGCAAGTCCGTAATCATCGGCGATCCGCGCAAAGAGAAAACCCCCGAACTGCTGCGCGCGATGGGTGACTTCCTCAATACTCTGGGTGGCCGCTACATCACTGCGGAAGATTCCGGCACCAGTGTTGCCGATATGAAAATCATCGCTGAGCGCAGCAAATTTGTTTCTGGCGTAATCGCCGGTCAGGAACACGGTGGCGACCCGTCTCCGTCCACTGCCTATGGTGTGTTTGTGGGCCTGAAAGCCGCGGTTGCACACCGCTGGAACCGTACCGACCTGAACGGCCTGAAGGTTTCCATCCAGGGTGTGGGCAATGTGGGATTCCGCCTGGGCAAATTGCTGAAAGAGGCGGGCGCGGAACTGTATGTTACCGATATTTTCCAGGACAACGTCGACCGCGCAGTAAATGAGCTGGACGCCACTGCTGTTGGAGCCGATGAAATTTTTGACCTGGACGTGGATCTGTTTGCGCCCTGTGCTCTGGGTGCAATCCTCAATGACAACACCATTGATCGCCTGAAAGTCGGCGTCATCGCCGGCGCGGCCAACAACCAGCTGGCCGAAGAGCGCCACGCGCAGGTACTGAAAGAGAAAGGCATCCTGTACGCGCCGGATTACGTGATCAACGCCGGTGGCATCATCGATGTTTACTACCAGCAGATGGGTCAGGAGCTGGGTGAATACAGCGCTGAGCAGGTGAAGGCCCATATCGAGACTATCGGCACCACCATGGAAGAAGTTTTCCAGCGCGCCGATGAATCGGGTGAGACCACTGCCCATGTTGCCGACCGTATCGCTGAAGAGCGTTTCGGCCACAAGGATGCACTGAACAACGCAGACTCCGCGGCGGCTTGAAAGGATCGTTGATCGGCCACCTCTTTAAAGTTTCAGAACATTGGAACACTAAGGCCGCCCTGCGGCCAAATGATTTTCTCTGGCGATGACATCGTCTCTCTGTGAAGTATATTTCGGGCGCCACGGCGCCCGTTTTTTTTGCCTACACTTGCCTGCATTGAACGGATGCAAATTCAGGATAAGTGACAATGAAAATGCGAAGTGCCCTGGGACCCGTCGGCTTGTTCATCCTATTGATGCTTGCGGGGATGAGCGGTTGTGATCGGCACGAGGAGGGCGGTGAACGTTCCGAAAATGTGCACAAGGCCCTGCGCATGGATAAGGAAGCTGCCGCCAGTAGCAAAGCTGCAGCCAGTGGTAACGGTGCTTACGTCCAGCCCCCCAAAATGGAGTTGCCATACCACAAGGAAAAGCTAAAAAACGGCCTTACAGTGATCGTGCACGAGGACGACAAGGCACCGGTTGTGGCCGTCAATATCTGGTACAAAGTCGGGTCGAAAGATGAGACCCGTGGCAAAACCGGATTTGCCCATCTGTTTGAACACCTGATGTTCAATGGTTCGGAGAACTTTCCCGGCGAGTACTTCGAACCTTTCCAGCGCTCCGGTGCCACCGATATGAATGGCACTACCAGTAACGATCGCACCAATTACTTTGAAACCGTGCCTGTGGGTGCGCTGGACATGACGCTGTGGATGGAGTCCGATCGGATGGGGCACTTCAAGGGGGCCATCAGCCAGGAAAAGCTCGATGAGCAGCGTGGGGTAGTGAAAAACGAAAAACGCCAGGGAGAGAACCGTCCCTACGGTCAGGCATTTGACCTGATCGCCGCCAATACTTTCCCCTCAGACCATCCATATTCGTGGACCACAATCGGGTCCATGGAAGATCTCGACGAGGCCAGCCTGGACGACGTCAAGCAGTGGTTTTCCGATTACTACCAGCCCGCCAATGCCATTCTCGTTATCGCCGGGGATATTACGGTCGACGAGGCAATGAAAAAAGCACGCGAGTATTTTGGCGATATTCCCAGCACCTCGGTTCCGGACGAACTCAAGAACTGGGAGCTGCCAATACAGGTCAATAAGCGCCTGGTCACCACGGATCAGGTACCGCAAACCCGTATTTACAAAGTGTGGAATGTGCCGGCGATTGGCAGTGAGGAAGAAGACGCGCTGGACCTGCTTACCTCACTGCTGGCCAATCGTAAAAATTCCTTGCTGTACCGGCGCTTGGTACGGGATGAAAAGGTGGCTACCAGCGTCAGCGCGTTTTATTACGCGCGCCAGCTCGCCGGGCAGGTCATCGTGATAGTGGATGTGAAGCCGGGTCAATCGGTGGAGCACGTCGAGAAGCTGCTTGATGAGGAGCTGCGCGAGTTTGCCAAGACCGGTGTGAGTGAAGAGGAATTGCGCCGCATCAAACAGAGTGAGTTTGCCAGCCTGGTCAAAGGGCTGGAGAAAATCGGAGGCTTTGGCGGCAAAACCGATCTGCTCGCCCGATCGGAGTTTTATTACGATGACCCGGGAGCCCTGCTAAAGGGAATTGAAGACTACGCCAAGGTGACCGCGGACGATGTGCAGGATGTGGCGCACAAGTGGCTTAAACCCAATCATTTCACCATGATCATCACGCCGAAAGAAAAGTTCGCGGTTACCGGTAAGGATGTGGATCGCAGTGAATTGCCGGCGGTGGACAAGACGGTTGAGCTGGATCTTCCGGAGCAACAGTCCTTCACCCTGGATAGCGGCCTCAAAGTGGTTCTGGCTGAGCGGCACGATACTCCGGTGGTGTTTATGAGTCTGCAATATCGCAGCGGCGCCTCCGCTGATGGCGAACAACCGGGTCTGGCATCGGTGGTGGCGCGTATGCTGAGTGAAGGCGCGGGAGATTTTGACAGCCTCGCCTTCAGTGCGCGTCAGGAAGAGCTGGGCGCAACTATCGGCGCGGGCAGTGGCCTGGATTACAACACACTCAGTTTCAGTGCCCTGAAAACCCAGCTCGAGCCGTCGCTGGAGTTGTTTCGGGATGTGATTTCCAGTCCCCTGTTTCCGGAGGAGGATCTGGCCCGGGTGAAGTCCAACTGGCTGGACTCTATCCGCCAGGAAGAGGCGCAACCCCAGGGGCTGGCTATGCGCAAGCTGCCGCCGTTGCTGTTTGGGGAAAATCACCCCTACGGCGCACCGCTGACTGGCTCCGGGACGCCGGAGGCAGTCAAGTCTATTACCCGCGAAGACCTGGTGAATTTTCACAAAACCTGGCTGAGACCGGATAACGCGCAGCTGACAGTTGTGGGGGACGTTACCAGGGATGAGATTCAGAAGTTGCTGAACGATACCCTCGGCGGTTGGGATGCGCCGAACGATCCGCTACCGGCACTGGAAATACCGGTGGTACAACGCCCGGAAAAAGCGCGTATTTTCCTGCTCGACCGGCCGGGTGCACAGCAGAGTTATATTATGGCCGGGCTGGTTATGCCACCGTGGCAACCCGAAGGGGCTGAGGCGTTTGAGGCGATGGCCTCAGCCATTGCCGGCAAATTTACCTCGCGGGTCAACATGAACCTGCGCGAAGACAAACACTGGTCTTACGGCGCGCGCGCGGTGTCTCTGGATACCGAGGCGCAGCGGCCGTATATCGTCTTCGCACCCGTGCAGACCGATAAGACCGCACCGGCGATGCAAGAGCTGCTCAAAGAGTACAATGCGTATTTAGGCAAACGGCCGATAGAAGAAAGGGAGCTGAAAGATTATCAGGACGATGAAGTCCTGAAGCAGAGTGCACGCTTCCAGACCAAAGGGCAGCTGTTATCCAGTATTGCCTGGCAGATAGAGAAGGGGTTGCCCGCGGAATATATCGCCAACTACCCGCAGCGGGTCAGCGCATTGACCAAAGAGCAGGTGGAGGCGGCGGCCAAAGAGTACCTTGCGCCAGGGCAATTCACCTGGATGGTGGTGGGTGACCTGAGCCAGATTCAGAAGCCCATCGAGGAGTTGGGCATCGGTGAGGTAGAGGTGCTCCCGGCGGCTGAATAGTGGATCTTCGTGCAGTTGTAAAAGCCCGGCCCTATGTGTCGGGCTTTTTTTATGGCCGCTGGATACGGTAAATTGGGTTGCCGCGGCGCACCGAGCTCATGCCGACCGATGCCCGCGAGTGACACAATAAACAGGGCATGTCCCAATTCGCCCGAAAAACTGGATACTTCATGATCACACCCAAAAACATTTCAAAGCCTGCGAAAGGTGTATTTCACGGCCTACTGGGATTGTGCCTGGTGGCATTTGCCTCCCTGGTTCAGGCAGAGAATATTGCTGTCCACGCCGGCTGGTTGTTCGATAGCGAGGACGGGCGCCTGCTCGAACAGCGCACGGTACATGTGGTGGATGGCAAGGTGGAATCGGTAGAGCGGGGGTTTACCCAGCGCGATGGCGAGCGCGTGATCGACCTCAGCGGGTTTTCCGTATTGCCGGGGCTGATGGATATGCATACCCATCTGGCCTACGAATATGGCCCGCGTACCTATACCGAAACCTTTACCTGGAACCCGGCGGATTACACTCTGCGTGCGGTCAATACCGCCGAGCGCACGTTGATGGCCGGGTTTACCACGGTGCGGGATCTGGGCGACAACAGCAATGTCACGGTCAGTCTGCGCAATGCCATTAATCGCGGTGAGATTGTGGGGCCCAGGGTGTTTACCGCAGGCAAGTCTATTGCTACCACCGGTGGCCATGCAGATCCCACAAACGGTTATCGCCACACGCTGATGGGAAGTCCTGGACCGGCAGAGGGTGTCGTCAATGGTGTCGCCAGTGCCCGCCAGGCGGTGCGACAGCGCTACAAGGACGGCGCGGACCTGATCAAGATTACCGCAACGGGCGGCGTGCTGAGTGTGGCAAAAAGTGGACAGAATCCTCAATTCATGGAAGATGAAGTTGAAGCGATTGTCGCCACCGCAAAAGACTACGGGTTTACCGTAGCGGTACACGCCCACGGCAAAGAAGGTATGGAGCGGGCGATACGTGCGGGGGTGGATTCCATCGAGCACGGCACTTACATGGACAACAAAACCATGGCGCTGATGGTCGAGCACGGCACCTGGTATGTACCGACCTTGATGGCTGGCGATTGGGTGACCCAGAAGGCCGCCATCGATGGGTTCTTCCCGGAGATGGTGCGCAGTAAGGCCGCGAAGATAGGTCCGCTGATCCAGGACACCTTTTATCGCGCGCACCGCAAGGGGGTGAAAATCGCCTTTGGCACCGACACCGGTGTCAGCCGTCACGGAGACAATGCCAGGGAGTTTTCTTTGATGGTACAGGGTGGGATGAGTCCGGCAGATGCCATCCGCGCGGCCACCTGGAATGCGGCGCAACTGCTCAATGCCCAGGATGAACTGGGTAGCGTGTCGGCTGGCAAGTGGGCGGATATGGTGGCAGTTGCGGGCAACCCGCTGGAAGATATCTCCAGTCTGGAGCGGGTGCGTTTCGTGATGAAGGGCGGGGAGGTTTACAAGCAGCCTGAATAAGTAGCGATAAAAAATCCCGGCATTTGCCGGGATTTTTTATGCGAGCCTGTCACAGAAAATTTATTTTTCCAGCTCAAACACCAGTTCCAAGTTCACTGAAACACTGCTCTCGCCCGGTGCGATGGGGGTGCTGGCGCTATCCTTGGCGGCCGCCATTTCCATGCGGGCCATCGGTCGCGGCATACCGCCGTGGCTGCCTTCAGAAATGCTCACAATTCTGCGGATCTTGGTGCCCAGGGATTCAGCGTAGGATTCCGCACGAGCCTGAGCCTGCTCGAGTGCTTTTTCGCGCGCCTTTGCCAGCAGGGGCTCGGGTTCGCCAATCGAGAAGCTGGGGCCGTGTATCTGGTTGGCACCTGCAGCGGCCATTGCATCGATCACTGCACTCAGCTCATCCAGCTTGTGCACGGTAATGCTGACGGTGTTGCGCGCCTGGTAAGCGATAATCTTGCGCTCGCGGTTAGGCTGGTAATCGTAGCGTGGATTGAGGCTGATACCGCTGGTTTGCACATCTTTATCCTCAATGCCGGCCTTCTTGATTGCCTGCATCAAGGCTTCCATCTGTTTCGCGTTGGCCTGCATTGCCGCATTGCTGTCATCGGCCTCGGTCACGACGCCTGCGGACAGGTTGGCGATATCGGGCGCCTGGCTTGCCTCTCCCTGTGCAGAGATTGAAATCAGAGTGCCCGCGGTGCGGCTTTTATCGTCACTGCCGCAGCCAGTGGTGAAGGCGACAAGTCCGGCCAGCAGGCCAGCGGTAAATAGTTTCAGGGTTCTTTGCATGGCCAATCCTTAATATTGCCAGTGATACTTCATAGCTGCTTCTGAGCTATTGTGTCTATTGTTACGCTGTGAAGATGAATATCAGGTGAATGGTGACAAGTCATTGGCTGAATATTCGCGCAAATGTTTCGCCTTCCGGGTGGTAGAGGGCGAAACCGAGTCGCAACAGCTGTTGTCGGCGATCGCACAGCACATTTTTTTCGCGCAGCTGTGCCTGCAGAAATTCCGCGTTTTCCGCACTGCCGCAACGGAAGGTGAAGAAATGCCCGTGACCATTTTCCAGGTCGTGGGCAATCAGGTTCTCACGATTCAGCAGCGGGTGCTGAGCGGCATCCATCGCGGCGAGAAAGCGGCACTGGTTTTGCTGCACATGTGCGTGTATGGCATCGACGCTGATACCCTCCTGGTGGTACAGATCCAGTACCGCAAGCGCCTTGTAGAGGGGAGAGTAGTCCATGGTGGCGCCGGCGAAACGCAGCCAGTCGTTGCCAAAGCCCACACCCTCCGTGCGGTTTTCCAGTTCTGCCATTTCCGCGAACCAGCCGGTATTGAGCGGCCGCAATTGGCAGTTGCGCGGAATGCTCATAAAGCACATACCCTCGCCCGCGCCCAGGTATTTATACGAGCCCGCGGTATAGAACACCTTGTCGGCGATGGCGCTGAGGTCGGTGGGGCGGGCGAAGAAAGCGTGGTAGCCGTCAATGACCATCTCGGTACTTTCCGGTTTGCGCGCGGCCAGCTCCAGCAGACCGGGAAAGGCCACGCCGGAATCGAAAAAGACCTGACTGGCATAGGCGATCTGGTAGTCCCCGCTATGAAGTGCCTGCTCAAAGCGCTCGGTCAGGGAGTCAAAAGGTTGTGTAGGAATGCGGTGCACCTCCACGGTGGGCAGTTCCTCCAGGCGCATCAGCTGGCGGGCGAAGCTGTAGAACTCTCCATCCGTGGTGAGGATACGCAGTGGCCGGCTCAGGTCGAAAGCGCTGAGCAGCCGGTAGATCAGCTCGTGGGTGTTGGGCGCGAGGGCAATCTGTGCCGGATCCGGCAGGTTCAGGGTACTTGCTATACCGCGCTGGAAGGCCGGTATCTTTTCTCCGAAGATCTTGTCCCATTTGCTGTCTGCCATCTCGGCGGCGTCCTGCCAGTAGGCATTGACAGCGTTGAGGGTCACGTCGGGCCAGTAGTGGTGGGAGTGACACGCCATGTGCAAAACTGGTAAGTCGCAATCTGGTGAGGCCGCCTTTTGGGCTGCCTGTAAAAACTGTCGATAGTATTTTTGGTACATTTCGCTCTGGTAACTTTGTGGCGGGTGGCTAAAGTAGTCATCCTGATTGATGTACTGGGATTGTAATCCCCCAAAGGAGGCGATGCAGTGGAATATTTGCACACTATGGTGCGAGTCACCGACCTTGAGAAATCTCTGGAATTTTATTGCGACAAACTGGGCCTGTACGAGGTCACTCGCAATGATTACGAGAAAGGACGTTTTACCCTGGTATTTCTTGCCGCCCCCGGCGATGCAGACACCGCTAATGGTGACAAGCGTCCATGCCTCGAGCTCACCTACAACTGGGACCCGGAAACCTATTCCGGCGGCCGCAACTTCGGCCATCTGGCATACCGCGTGGACAATATCTATGAAACCTGCCAGCGACTGATGGATATGGGGGTGACCATTAATCGACCACCCCGCGACGGTCACATGGCTTTTGTGCGCTCACCGGACAATATCTCCATTGAGCTGCTGCAGAAGGGCGATGCGCTCGAGCCGCAGGAGCCGTGGGCGTCAATGGAAAACACCGGCGAGTGGTAATCACTAGCGAGCGGTAATCACGAAAGACAGTAGTTTGTGGGCGCAAAGATGGCGAAAGCGAAAAAATTCGAGAATTGTGTTGTGCTGGCCGGGGCCAGTGCCGCGCGCAGGGTACGCGAGGAAGGCCTGCAGCAGCAGATGGTGTCCACCCTGGTGGGCGCGTCCGGTGGCCCCAAGTGGTTGTCTATCAGCCAGCTTGACCGTGTGCTGATCGGTGAATTTTTTCGCGGCCGCAAGGAGCCCATCGCGACATTAGGGTCTTCCATCGGCAGTTTCCGCAATATGTGCTACGCCACGTCAGATCCCATGGCTTCTCTGGAGAAACTGGAATATGGGTACGTAAACCAGACCTATGCCAGTGAGCGCCCCACGCCGGGGGAGATTACCGCTGCCGGCGAGAAAATCCTGCTCGATGTGCTGGGCGAGGAGGGTGCAGCCCAGGTGGCGGCCAATCCCGTGTGGCGCAGCCATTTCGTCACCGTGCGCGGACGTGGCCCCCTCGGCAGCGATAACAAGGCGGTGCTGGCGCCGGCGCTACTGGCATCGGCACTGGCCAATGCCGTGAGCCGTCGGACCCTGCGGGCCTTCTGGGACCGGGTTGTGTTCCATTCCGGGGAGGCGCCCTCCGTTGCATTCCGTAATCTCTCCACGGTCAATACCCCGCTCAGTGCGGAAAATGTGTGTCCGGCCGTGCTGGCATCGGGCTCCATCCCGCTGGTGATGGCCGGTGTACCCACCCCGACCGGGGCGCCGGCGGGTAATTACCGGGATGGTGGCATTACCGACTACCATTTCGACCTCGGCTTTGAGCATCCGCAGGGGCTGGTGCTGTATCCGCACTTCTTTCCCTACATGGTGCCGGGCTGGTTCGACAAGAGTTTCCGCTGGCGCTGGGTGCGCGGTGGGGCCATGGACAATGTGATTCTGGTGGCTCCCTCTCCAGCCTGGGTGGCCAAGTTACCATTCGGCAAGATCCCTGATCGGGACGATTTTGTGAAGCTCTCCACCGAGGAGCGCCTCAAATACTGGAATGCTGTGACTGAGGCCGGCAAGCAGGTAGCGGAGGATTTCTTTGAAATGTGGCAAACTGGCGCCATTGCCGATGCATTGATCGCAGTCGGCAGCGACCAGGCGCCACACAAACTGGCCCTGGCGATGTCTGCCTGAGGCGCGCGGCGCGCACCTGCGGGCGCTTTTCGATACCAGTATTACGGGGCTGCCTTTGACAAACGCCGAGTTTACCGAGCCGCAGGAAGAGTTTCGCACCACCCAGGAGCGTGTCTACTATCAGGTGCGCGACGCCATATTGCGCGGCCAGTTCCTGCCGGGCAGGGCGATTACCATTCGCGGTCTCGCCGCCGATCTGGATTGCAGTCCGATGCCGGTGCGCGAGGCGCTGCGTCGACTGACCTCCGAGCGCGCGCTGGAGCTGTCGGATACCCGCCGTGTCACCGTGCCCACCATGACCCGTGAAAAGCTGGATGAAATCTGTGCAGCGCGGGTGGCTCTGGAGTGTCAGGCCGCGGCCCAGGCACTGCCATTCGTCGGTGAGGAAGAGCTGGCGGTACTGAAGGCCCTGGATGATCGGGTAACCGCCTCCCTGGATAAAAACGACATCCAGGAATACGTCACCGCCAACCTCGAGTTCCATTTCACTCTCTATCGTCTCGGCCGACCGCACATCATCCTGTCGCTGATCGAAAGTCTGTGGCTGCAGACCGCCCCGCTGCAGCATCTGGTATTTCAGCGTTTTGGTGTACAGGAGTTACCGGATCGACACCAGGACCTGATTGCCGCCATCGCCAGTGGCCATGAGCAGAAGGTCCGCACCGCCATACGCCAGGATATCGAAGAGGGCCTGGGTTCCATTTCCGCCGAAGAATTGATGCCGTCTTGATGTTCAGCTATATCCATATTGTTTTACATGTCCTGGTTCCACTGGCACTTGCGTGGTTTTTCTTTCGCGATGATTGGAAGAAAGCGGCACTGGTGATGCTGGCAGCCAATCTGGTAGATCTCGACCATTTACTGGCTTCCCCGATTTACGATCCAGGCCGCTGCAGCATCAATTTTCATCCCCTGCACAAAATGTTCCCCATCTCTTTTTACGGGGCCATGATGTTTTTACCCTGGAAGCCGGTACGCTGGCTGGGTATTGGTCTGGTCACGCATATGCTGCTGGATGCACTTGACTGCGGACTCTGATTCGCGCTGCAAACTGTTCTGTTTTTTCCCAAACTTGACTGTTTTTTCCCGTCGACCCCGAATTCAATGTTCGGGGTCGATCCCTTGGGTACCCTTGCGTGGCAATAAAAATAAACAAGCCTCAAGGAGCCAATCATGGGAAGTAAACTGATACCCGTATTGTTGTTTTCCGTATTTAGTCACGGCGCTTTTGCCTGCGTGTCCGCGGAAAGTGAATCGAATGACGCCGAGTCCGATGCCGATGGCCCTCTGTGTTCTACCCAGGCTGTCGCAGGCAATATCGCCAATCGCCGCGATCAGGACTGGTACTACTTCAATATCGATTCCCCCGCGAATCTGGATATTTCCCTGGATCATGCCAGTGGCGATGATTTCGATTGGCACCTGTACGACGTGTCCCAGCGACTCTACAGTGCGGAAACCGGCGATCGGCCTGAAGCCGCCAGTGTTTATGTAGATGGAAACGGCCTGTATACACTCAAGGTGACTCGCTACAGTGGCCGTGGAGATTACACCCTCACCGTGGATGGCATCCCCGATACCGGGAGCAGCAGTGGTGGTGGAAGCAGCAGCGGTGGCAGTAGTGGCGGCAGCAGCGGCGGTGGAAACTGCGAGCTGGGAGCGCGCCCCGATAAGCCTGGCGGCCTCACCCGGTATATCACCGGCAGCGAAGCGGACATTTGTGTGGAGCAGGGTGCAGGTGGCCTGCTGGTAATGGGGGGCGGCAGCGATGTGGATGCGGCCTTTACGCGCAGGGTTGAACCGTTGATAGGCGGTGGCGACGTTGTGGTACTGCGTACCAGCGGCAGCGATGGCTACAACGATTATCTGATGGGTTTGCTAAACGCCGACTCTGTGGAAACTCTCATTGTGGATCGCCCGCAATACGCCAATGATGACTATGTTACCTGGGCGGTGAATTCTGCGGAGTTTGTATGGATCGCCGGTGGAGACCAGTCTGACTATCTCAATCAGTGGCAGGGTACTGCGCTGCATCAAGCGCTGGATCAGGTTATGGCCCGTGGCGGGGTGCTGGGTGGTACATCGGCTGGTGCCGCCGTGCAGTCAGAATCCATCTATGATCCCGATGGTGTACTCGGCGCCTATTCGTCGGAGGCGGTCACCGACTTGTGTCACGAATACATCAATATCTCCTCGGATTTCCTGAGCACCAACATCATGCAGGGCGTGATTGTCGATACCCATTTTAGCGAGCGCGATCGCATGGGGCGGCTGATGGCATTTATGGCGGGCTTGCCCACGGGTATCCAGGGTATTGGTGTCGATGAAGCGACGTCTATTTTCTTTACCCCGGATGGCAGCGGCATCGTAGATGGCAGCGGCAATGTCTATATTTTGCAGGAAGACGGGCAGACATCCAGAACCCAGGCTCAATGTGGCTTACCGGTCGTTTATGAGGATGTGTTGCGATACAAGCTCAGTGAATTTGACCAGTTCAATATCTCAACCGGAGCGAGTACTGTTTCGCCCAAGCGCGTGGGAATAGACGGTCGATCGTCCAACTTTTACCTGAATCAGCCCTACCAGTAGCCGGCTACCTTCTCGAGCATTAAAGTGTGGGTAAGCCTGAAAGGCCGGGAAGGTTGTTTCTTCCTGGCCTTTTTTTGTGGCCTGAAATTCCGGTTGTTTCCACGAAAGAAAGCGTTTCATTGAATCGGGGATGTTGCAGTTAATTCGGCTGTCCCGTGTATTTAAGTGCAGATAAAATTGCTCTGCGGAAATGCTTTACAGTATTTTTTCAGCGTGATAAAAATTAGGTCAAGATTGGCTGGTAGGTGTAACAGCGGCTAATCGGGCTTCAATCATCAAGCGCAAAGTGCAAGGCATATAGAGCAAAATGAATAATATTGCTGCCATTGAGCGCTGCTCTTCCAACTACTACCTCAGCGAGTGGTTTGACGAGTAGCTTCCCCGCCTCGGTTTAACCGGGGGCTCCGCATTTTCTGGGCTTTCCTGTCTGGTTTCTCCTGCCTAGTGTTACGGATGTTCTGTGCGAACGTTTTCGTATCCAAAAGCAAATCCAAGATAGCCATAGCCACTAAAAATGTATGCGGGCGCAAGGAAGCTATAAGTCGGATTTTCCGTTCTTAAATCTCCTACCCAAATTACTGTGCCAGTTCGTCGCGCATTTGCGCGCGTCGTTCGCGCTGCCTGGTGATTGGGTTGTACTGCAATGCCGCCGGTTTTCTTCCTGTACGAAATCGCCAGATGTCGATGAGCGGCGCTGGCCAAAACTGAAGATCACAGAGAACCAATAGAGACAGGAACCAGGTTCCTGGAGGGCATAAAATGGATAACAGAACCCAGCTGAAGAAATCGCCTTTAAGCAACGCCGTAAAAATGGCAGTCGGTTATTCCCTGATGGGTAGTAGCGCGCTTGTTATGGCGCAGGGAGTGGCGCAACCGGCGGAGTCCACCGTAGAAGAGGTGGTGGTTACCGGTACCCACATCAAAGGCCTGGATACCGAGGGCGCGGTACAGGTAGTGCAGATCAACCGCGACGATATCGAAGCCTCCGGGGCAACGTCGGCGATCGAAATATTGCAGCAGTTGAGCCAGACTGGTGGTGGCAGCGGTACCTTTTCTACAGCAACTGGTGGGCCGCTATCCAGCAATACCCCGGTCGGTGCAGCGGGTGTTTCCCTGCGTGGGCTGGGTGCCAGTTCCACCCTGGTACTGGTCAACGGCCGCCGCGTATCCGTCAGCTCATTTGCCAAGGGGCAGGAGTCCTTCGTCGATGTAAACTCCATTCCCCTGTCTGCTATCGAGCGCGTGGAGGTATTGCCCAGTGGCGCCGCTGCTACCTATGGCGCTGATGCTGTGGCGGGCGTGGTGAACTTTGTACTGCGCGAAGATTTTACGGGTAATGAAGTCACGCTGACGCACGGTAATTCCACCGCTGGCAGCGATGAAGGCAAGTACAACCTGAATTGGGTGTGGGGCCGCGAGGGCGAACGCAGCCATACCATGGTGGTGGTGGACCTGTTTTCACGCAATGCGATGTACGACCGCGACCGTAAATTGACCGCGAACTCCGTGCGCCCGAGCCAGCAGGGGATTTACCCCAGCTTCAATGATTTCTATTCGATGTACTACGATCAAACCCAGTCTCCCGAGGAAGGCGGTTGTCCTGCGGATCAGTTTGGCTTTGGTGATTTCGGTGAATACTGTGCGTTCAATACCAACGCGATTGCTGCGACTCAGGATGAGTACGAAAGTGCGAGCGTAGTAGGTACCTTCAATTACGACATTTCTGATAACCTCGAGTGGTTCAATACCTTGATGCTGCAGACAACAGCATCTCGCGGTACGTCTTCTCCTGCCAATTTTTCACGAGCGCCCTTTGATCCGGAGAGCCCGCTTTGGCCGGAGCAATTGAAAGCGGATATCGTGGAAGAGGGTTCTTTCAGTCCTGACGCGCCTACCAGTGATTTTTCGGATTTCTATGGCTATCCGATTTTTGCCTACGGAAAGTTCCCGGATGCAAGGGCGGTTGAAGTCGAGTCCCGGTCGACGCGTCTGGTAACGGGCTTGCGCGGCGAGTTGTCCAATTGGAACTGGGAAGTGGCGGCCAATCTGGGACGCAGTGAATCGGAACAGCGTGGCATCTCTGGCCTTTACAACTCCGAAGCTTTTTACAACGCCAGCCTGGGCAACTTGTGTACTGACGGTACGGTAGTGAATCGTTGGGACCTGGATCTGGTGCGTCCTAGCGCGAGCTACGGGGCGGGCGAAACCTGTGAAGATGTTGGTAAAACTACCGCATGGTACAACCCGTTCAATGGCCAAGCTGAGCAAGTGGATGCCATTGACGAGTTTGTCCGAACCGATGCCAAGCGCAGTGGTAAATCCAGTCTTTACGCGATCGACGGAAATATTTCCGGAAGCTGGATTGAGCTTCCTGCCGGTGCGATTCAGGTGGCAATTGGTGGTGAATTCCGCCGCGAGACCGTTAACGATATGCCGGCTGCCGATGCAGTATCAACGACCTATAACCCTGAGCCGATTCTCGGATTCAGCTCCACTTCCGCCAATGCCTCGCGGAACCAGTGGGCAGTGTATACCGAGCAGATGATTCCGCTGGCGGCAACTACCGAGCTCCAGTTGGCACTGCGATATGACTATTACGACAGTTTCGGTGGAGACGCCAACCCGAAGGTTGCGCTGCGCCACGCATTTAACGATGCAGTTATTTTCCGCAGTAACTGGTCTACCTCGTACCGAGCGCCTTCGCTGGCACAGGTGGGTGCTGGCACCTTGCTGTCCAGCTATACCGTGGATTGTGAGGCGACGCCGGGTGCCTGTGGCGGTGACTCCACTGCCGATGGTCAGTCTTTGCTGTCTGAAGATGTGAGCAATGACGACCTGAAGCCCGAAACCGCCACTACCTGGGGTGCTGGCTTCCTGCTCAAGCCAACGGAAGATACCGAGATCAGTATTGACTACTGGAATATCGAGCATGAAAACCTGATCGGCATTGAGCAAGACGACTTTATTTTACGTGCACTGGCGGGAGAGTATCCGATAGTGGAGGCCGGTGAGCTGGTGCCCGGTCAGCCTGGCCTGGAAGTCATTGGAAATATTGTTGTGGATGCCCACTTCCAGTTGACCAATCTGGGCTGGCAGAAGACCAGTGGTGTTGATCTTGCCTTTACGCAGCACCTGGATACCGAAAATTGGGGCAGCTTTCGTTTTACGTTGGATGGAACCTATATGGCGCAATTTGACAAGCTGCCATCAGAGGTCTCCGGCGTGATCAGCGAGGCTGGTGAGTACACCTATCCGCGCTGGCTGGCAAACAGCTCCCTGCGCTGGCGCTACGAGAACTGGTCTTCCACCCTGAGTGCAAGATATACCCACAGCTATGCCGATGATCCGTCCCAGCGCACCCTGGATGCATTGATGGAGCCGGGTGCTGAGTACTTCCTGTCAAAAGTAAACATGGATGAAAACGGCGGAGTGGAAGTCGACAGCTGGATGACCTTTGACCTCAGCGTTAGCCGAGACTTCGACAGCGGTAGCTGGCTAAGCCTGCAGGTCAAAAACCTGCTGGACGAAGAGCCACCTCTGGTGCTGGGTACCAGTGCTAACGTGGATAACTTTAACCATAACGCCATGGGACGGTTCTATACCCTGAGTTACGGCCACGCGTTCTGATCGGCGTCTCACAGGAGCTGATCCCGGCGGGCGCGCAGTTTGCGCCCGCCAACCCTTTTTCTTTTACTGCGGTGTATTCCTATGCAGACAAGCGATACCCATTCCTCCTGCGCTGATGTTGCGGGTGCAGAGGGACAATCGGTGAACAAAACCTGGGCAATGCCAGATACTTATCTGATTTTGCTGGCGGTAGCACTGTTGGCTTTCGCTCTGAACTTCCTGATTCCCGCAGGTACCTTCGAAACCGTCACGCAGGTGGTCAACGGTGTCGAGCGCAGTGTAATTGATCCGCAAAGCTACCAGAGAGCATCGGATGAACCGGCGGGTATGTCGCTGTTTGCCGAGGGCGGTGGTATCGGGTTCCTCAACTTTGCCTTCGAGGGCATGGTGTCCGGTAGCAAGTGGGGAGCATCCATCGGTGTATTTGCGTTTATTCTCCTTACCGGTGGCGCATTCGGTCTGATATTTGCCAGTGGCTCTGTAGAGCGCGGCCTGTTCCAGGTAATTGCGCGCAATCGCGATGCCGGGCACTGGTATCTCGCGATTCTGTGCTTTCTGTTTTCCCTAGGGGGCGCTGTCTTCGGAATGGGGGAGGAGGTGATTCCTTTTACCCTGATAGTGGTGCCACTTTTGGTCTCCATGGGGTATGACAGTATCACCGCGCTGCTGGTGACCTATGTTGCCACACAGGTGGGTTTTGCCACCTCGTGGATGAACCCGTTTGGTGTGAGTATTGCCCAGGGAATTGCCGGCGTCCCCCTGATGTCCGGTAGCGGCTTGCGTATGGCCCTGTGGCTGCTGGCGACCTGCGGGCTCGCGGGATACACGATCTATTACGCGCGTCGCGTACAGCAGCAGCCCTCTCGCTCTCTCGCCTATGAATCTGACCGCGTGTTTCGGGATAAAGCGGTTTCCGCAAACGCCCTGCAGACCATGGTGCGGGGTGATGGCTGGGTGTTGTTGCTGTTCTGTGCCGGCATTGCCTGGATGATCTGGGGCGTGGTGGAACGCAGCTATTTTCTGCCGGAAATTGCCAGCCAGTTTTTTACGCTGGGTATCGTCATTGCGGTGGTCGCCATCGGGTTCGGGCTCAATGGCCTGACCCCGAACAAGGCTGCTGCCGCGTTCAAAGAGGGGGCTCAGCAGTTGCTGCCTGCCGCCATGGTCGTGGCATTTGCCAAGGGGATTGTACTGCTACTGGGCGGTGATGACCCCCAAGGGGCCAGTATCCTGAATACGATTCTGCACTCCGCGGGCAACAGCCTTGCGGACGTGTCTGGTGCTGTCTCAGCCTGGTTTATGTTGGCTTTTCAGACGGTATTCAATTTCTTTATTACTTCCGGATCCGGCCAGGCGGCGTTGACCATGCCGATCATGGCGCCGCTCGCGGATGTGGTGGGAGTCACGCGACAGACGGCGGTGCTCGCATTCCAGCTCGGCGATGGGCTGACCAATATAGTGGTGCCCACCTCTGCGGCGCTGATGGGTTGCCTGGGTGCGGCGCGTTTGGACTGGGGCATATGGGTGCGCTTTGTGCTGCCCCTGCAGGGAATGTTGTTCCTGTTTGCGTCGCTCGCGGTGCTGATCGCCGCGGTATCCGGTTTTTAAATTTTAAGCAGTTTTTATGTCTCAAATCACTCTGATTAAAAATGCGGAAGTTTTCGCCCCGCGCAGCCTCGGCCGATGTGATGTCTTGGTGGCCGGAGATCGTGTGGCAAAGATCGACCAGCATTTGACCCTGCCGGAATCTGTCGGCCAGGTAGTAGATGCCGACGGTGCCTGGTTGATGCCGGGCCTTGTTGACACCCTGGTGCATATCAGCGGCGGTGGCGGCGAGGGCGGGTTTGGCTCACGTACACCGGAACTGGATGTGCGGGATGCGATTGCCGCGGGTGTAACCACCGTTGTGGGCGCGCTAGGTACGGATGCGACTACCCGCACCCTGAATGAACTGTTCGGCAAGGCCAAGGCCCTTGAGGCGCAGGGTATTACCTGCTTTATGCAAACCGGTTCCTACCAGGTGCCGGTGAATACGCTGACCGGCAGCGTACGCAGCGACATCATGCTGGTGGACAACATTATCGGTGTCGGCGAACTCGCCATATCCGATCATCGTTCTTCGCATCCCTCACGGGATGAGCTGGTTCGTATTGCGGCGGACGCACGGGTTGCCGGCCTGTTGAGTGGGAAGGGCGGTGTGATCAGCGTGCACGTGGGCGATGGTGCGGGGCGGCTGCAGCCGCTGTTCGATGTGGTGGAACATTCTGAGATCCCCATTTCCCAGTTTTATCCCACGCACATGAATCGCAATACTTCGCTACTGGAGCACGGTGTGGAATTTGCCCGTGCCGGTGGTTTTATCGACTTCACAACTTCCACGACTGAAGAGATTCTGGCCAGCGGCGAACTGCGCGCGAGCCAGGCGCTGGCAATGGCGTTGGAACAGGGCGCTCCAGTGGATCAGTTGACGTTTTCCTCCGATGCCCAGGGATCGCTCACAAATTTTTGTGATCTCGGCGAGCTGCGAGATATGGAAGTGGGTGCCATCGCCAGTCTGTTTGAGGAGTTTCGTAGTGCGGTACTGCACGAAAAGGTAGAAATCTCCCGGGCACTACAGGTGGTGACCAGTAACCCGGCGCGGGCCCTGGGGCTCAAGCGCAAAGGCCAGGTTGCAGCGGGACGCGATGCCGACTTGATTCTTGTCGATCCGCAACGCTTTCAGATTACGCACGTGATGGCGAAGGGACGCTGGCAGTTGTTTGATCGCCAGCCCCAGTCCGTGGAGCGTTCCGACTAACCTCTGGGGAAATCCTGTGGCAGCAATGCAAGACCGACACCTTTTCGATGAGGCTCTGGCGCTGATGCGCAACAACCTCTCCGAACCTTTGCAAACCGGCGAGCTGGCCGCTTTTCTCAATATCTCCGTCAAGAAGCTCGAGCGGATATTTAGTCGACGGAGGGGTGTTTTACCGGCGCGCTTTTACCGCGAGTTGCGGTTGCAGCAGGCGCGCGAGCTACTGTTTGAGAGTGGTTTGAGTATTGATGAAATCGGACAGCAATGCGGTTTCCGTTCAGCCTCGCATTTCAGCCGCTGTTTCAGGGAGTATTGCGGAAGGAGCCCGCGCGAGGAGCGGATGCTGGGCGAACGAGAAACGGTTACAACGGACCGATTCCGCCTGAAGCCATCTGCGTCAGAGTTTTTTAGAGTGGAAAGCAATTTATGAAATTTTCAACGATAGCAGCATTAATTCTGGGTATGCTGCTGTTCGCCACCCTGGGTTGTGCCGGCGAAAGTGACAGTGCTTTAACTGAGAACACCGCTGTCCGCGCACAAGAAAAGCGGCTTGTAGAGTCTGATGCGCCGCGACAGTCGGGCAACCTGTTGATTGTCGGCGGTGCCTTGCGCAGTGATAACAGCCGTGTATACCAGGCATTTATAGATGCTGTCCCTGCTGGCTTTCCGAATGTGGCAATTGTACCGGCGGCATCCGGTCGACCAGCCCATTACGCGCATCAGTTTTCTGAGGATCTGCGTCGCCATGGTTTTGCCGGTGATATTCGTGTACTACCCATCGCTGTAAAAGACGATCCTTCCACGGCGTCTGTGGATGAGAGCCAGTGGGTGCAGGGTGGCAACGACCAGGCATTGGCGGAAAGCCTGCGAGATGTCGGTGGCATCTGGTTTGTGGGCGGTGACCAGACGCGGATTGCCAGCACACTGCTTAATGCGAAAGGCGAGGATACCCCCGTGTTACAGGCGATTCGTGCCCAGTTGTCGCGGGGGGCAGTGGTTGGTGGTACCAGTGCCGGTGCAGCCATCATGAGTCACACCATGATTGCTGCAGGGGATTCGCTCAGCGCGCTGACCCTGCCCAGTGTGAGCGAGTATGCTGGTATGGAAGGCCAGGAAGCCGGCCAGTTGCTGCTTGCCCGTGGACTGGGTTTCATGCCGGTGGGAATCGTCGATCAGCACTTTGATCGCAAGGCGCGCCTGGGACGGCTGGTGCGAGCCCTGGAGCACAGTGCAGAGGCAGGCGAACGGCTGGGTTTTGGTGTGGACGAGGACACCGGTCTGCTGGTGAACCTGGGTAATAAAACCCTGACGGTTCTGGGGGCCGGCAACCTGGTGATCGCGGACGCCCGCGGTGCGCGTTTCGCAACCGGGGAAAGCGCATTTTCCGCGACCGGGGTGCAGCTCAGCGTGCTGAGTGACGGCGACAGCCTTGACTGGGATAGCCTGGAAGTGTCGGCGAAAGGTAGCAAAACCGCTGGTCGCGAGGCATTTGGTTATCGCGCCACCCAGGGCGCGGGTATGGCCCTGGCGAATCAGCGTCTGGATCAGATGCTCGGCTTTTCTCTGCTGGACAACAGTGAGATGCAAATACTGCGACGCTACGCCTTTGATGACCAGACCGGCCGGGGGGTCCTGTTTCGCTTTCGCCAGACCGATATTTCCAGAGGGTACTGGCACTACGGCTCCGGCACCAAAGACCAGTATTCCGTGGTCGGGGTGATGCTCGATATCGAGCCGGTGTCGGTAGCGATTAAGGCGCTGGAGTAGGGCAATTTCTGGCGTGCTCGCAAGCGGGATACCTTGCGGGCAGATATATCAGAGCAGGGGCGCAATGCCCCTGTGACCAGCCAGTTCTGTGTCTCGTTGAGGACTTTCCCCTATACCGGTCGCCATTTTCAGCCGGTTTCCGCTCTTTCTTCTTTCCTTTAATGCGCATGGCTCCCGAGTGTCAAACCCGCGCAACCACTGGCTCCCAATTGGCACTACGCTTGATCTATCCATGTGGCGTTACGTCAATTGCTAATACCTGTTGCACCATCTCCGTTCTTACCCCTAAAATGTGATCACATTTTTGGCCCCGCTGCGCAGGGGCGTCTCTGACGCAATTCGATTCAGGAGTGAGTTCATGAACAAAAGCCAGCTACAACAGCATGACCGCGAGCACCTGCTGCACCCGTTTACCGATTTCCACGATCTGGGTAACCAGGGCACACGAGTGATCACCAGCGCCGAGGGCGCCTATATCACCGACATTGATGGCCACAAAATGCTCGATGGCATGTCGGGCCTGTGGTGCTGTAACCTCGGCTACAGCCGCCGTGAAATCAGCGAAGCCATTTACGAGCAGCTGAACAAGCTGCCGTTCTACAACAGCTTCTTCCAGTGCACCACGGTACCGTCCATCGAGCTGGCGGATATGCTGGCGGAAGTAACTCCGGCGGGTATGAACAATGTGTTCTTCACCGGTTCCGGCAGTGAGGCCAACGACACCAACCTGCGTATTATTCGCCGCTACTGGGATCTCAAAGAGCAGCCCGAGAAGCGTATCGTTATCTCCCGTAAAAATGCCTACCACGGTTCCACCATCGGCGGCGCCAGCCTCGGCGGTATGAGCGGCATGCACAAGCAGTTCCAGAGCCTGGATTACATCGAGCACATCCAGCAGCCGTACTGGTTTGGCGAAGGCGGTGACATGTCCCCGGAAGAGTTCGGTGTGCATGCAGCCCGTTGCCTGGACGAAAAAATCCAGGAACTGGGGCCGGAAAAAGTAGCTGCGTTTATTGCCGAGCCGATCCAGGGCGCCGGTGGCGTAATCATTCCGCCGGAAACCTACTGGCCGGAGATCAAAAAAGTACTCGATCAGTACGACATCCTGCTGGTGATGGACGAAGTAATTTTCGGCTTCGGGCGTACCGGTGAGTGGTTTGGTGCCGATTACTACGGTATGAAGCCGGACCTGATGACCTTTGCCAAGGCCGTGACTAATGGCTACTTCCCGCTGGGCGGTACCATGGTCAGTGATCGTGTGGCGGAAGTAATCAAATCCAAAGGTGGCGAGTTCACCCACGGGTACACTTACTCCGCACACCCTGCGGCCTGTATGGCAGGTATCGCCACCCTGAATATCCTGCGCGAAGAGAAAATCATCGAGACTGTCCGCGACACTACCGGCCCTTACCTGGCCAAGCGCTGGGCGGAACTGGCGGATCACCCGATTGTTGGAGAGGCGCGTACCCTTGGCCTGGTGGGTGCACTGGAGCTGGTGAAAGACAAAAACAGCCGCGCACGTTTTGACGACGACTGCACCGCAGGCGGCGTCTGCCGGGATATGAGTATCAAGAACGGTCTGGTGATGCGCGCCACTGGCGACACCATGATCATCGCACCGCCCCTGATTCTCACCATCGAGCAGATTGACGAGCTGGTAGAAAAGGCGCACCGTGCGCTGGATGATACTGCTCGCGCCATGGCGTAAACTCGTCGCATAGGCCCCGAGCGTGTCAAGCTTTCGGGGCCGAACCTCCCAACAACGTGAATCTTTTTATGGCAGCACAAAAACAATATCAGCCGTCTTCTGAGTTGCTCGCAGATTCGGAAGCATTTCTCGACGGGCACCCCGACCTCAAGTGGATCGAGGGGTTCGTGTTTGATATCAACGGTATTCCCCGGGGCAAATGGTTGCCGGCTGACTCTGCGAAAAAACTGCTCGCCGGTGGCCTGCAGATGCCGCGCAGCGCGGTGAGCCTGGATATCTGGGGGCGCGATATTGAGAACAGCCCCCTGGTGTTTGCCAGTGGGGATAGCGACGGTGTCTGTCAGCCGGTTTCTGCCATCTCACTCGCACCCTGGCACCGCGAACCGACGGCACAGCTCCATATGCAGTTGTTCGAAGCCGATGGCTCCACCCTTTACGCGGACCCCCGCGCTCAGCTGCAGAAGGTGGTCGAACGTCTGGCGGGACTCGGTTACAAGGCGGTATGTGCCACAGAGCTGGAGTTTTACCTGCTCCGGGAAGAAGCCGATGAGCTGGGGCGCCCGCGCCCGGTCAGCGATAACGACTCCGATCTGGTGCCTTCGACAGATGTTTACGATCTTGCGGAGCTGGACGCCCAGCGGCATTTTTTTGCTGATGTGCGTGCGGCTTGCGAAGCTCAGGGCATTCCCGCCGACTCCATTTTGTCCGAGTGTGCCCCGGGGCAGTTCGAAATCAATTTGCTGCACTGTGATGATCCGGTAAAAGTTGCCGACCAGACCCTGCTGTTCAAGCGCTTGCTGAAAGGTGTTGCTCGCAGCCACGGCCTGCGTGTGAGCGCCATGGCCAAACCGTTTGGCGAGTTGGCCGGCAATGGTATGCACGTGCATATGAGTCTCGTGGACAAGGACGGCAATAACGTCTTTGACGATGGCAGCGACATGGGCTCAGCGCTTTTGCGCCATGCGGTAGCGGGTATGATGACCACCGCCAACGATGCCATGGCAATCTTTGCTCCCCATTCAAACTCCTACCGCCGTTTCCAGGAAAGCAGCCACGCGCCGCTGAACCTGTGCTGGGGGTATGACAATCGCACGGTGACATTCCGTATTCCGGCCAGTGATGCCAAGGCGCGGCGAATCGAACACCGGATTGCTGGTGCAGACGTCAATGCCCACCTGGTACTGGCAGCAATTCTGGCAGGGGTGTGCCATGGCCTGGAGAACAAGCTGCAACCGCCCAAGCCTGTTGAAGGGGATGCCTACCAGGTTGAAAGCGAGCAGTTAATCAATACCTGGAGCGGGGCGCTCAACAGGTTTGCCGAGAGTGCTCTGTGGCAGGAGTTTTTCGATCCGGAATTCGTTGAGTTGTTCGTGCTGCTCAAGCGGCAGGAGCAGGCAGAAATTGCCGCCCGGGTGACCGATGTGGAATACCAGAGTTACCTGCAAAGGGTTTAAATGGATGCCGTTTTTTTTCGGCGTGGTTTGCGACCAGTAAGCAACGGCTTTGATGACAGCGGGCGTGGCGGATGGAAATGGTCTGCTATACCTAAGTCAGACAGCTGTGAACTTGTGTACACAGTGCGTCGTAAACTCTCCTCCTGAAAGTGTGTTCGAGAAAACTGGCCCGCCTTATGGCGGGCATTTTTTTTGAGCTAAATATTCTTGCAGAAATTTCTTCCTATATGCGGCTCTATGCATAGGCAGTACTTGCTGTTTTCCGGGAATCTCCACCTATACTGAAACTAACCGCACGCACGGGTCACTTTTTATTCGACGACCCTCCTGCGGCTATGGAGCATTTCAGAGTTACAAGGAGTTACCCATGCGAACCAAGTCCCTTCTTCTGCCGTTGGCCATTGCTGCCGCGGGTGCAACTTCGCCGGCTTTTGCCGACTTCAATGGCGGTGATTTTATCGTGCGCGTCGGTGCCGCCTATATGGATACCGATGACTCTGTTTTTTCCGAGTCTACCGTCATACAGGTTGTGGACCCCAATGATCCCGACGCATTTATCCCGGTGGAAATTGGAGATTCCCTGAATCTGGACGACGATACCACTTGGTTTATTAATGGTACTTTTTTTGTGGCCGACCACTGGGCGGTTGAGCTGTATCACATGAACAGTGCCGACCTGGAAGCGGACTACGATACCTACGCGATTTCGGACGATTTTGATTTCCGCAGTTCCGATAGCCTGGGTGATTTTGAAACCAATGTAACCAGTCTGTTTGTAGACTGGTACCCGGTATGTGTGGAGTCCTGGGTTCAGCCCTACATCGGGATTGGTGTTAACTACACCGATATTGAGCAGGATTTCCTGCGTCCAGTATTCCGTGAGGACGTGGTGAATGCTAACGGCAGGGTTGTCGATCGAGTGAATCGCGGCCTGGTGAATTTTGGCAGCTCTTGGGGCTGGACCGCACAGGTAGGTATCGACATCGAGTTTGGCCGGGATGCCAACTGGCTGTTTAATGCATCTGCGATGTATGTCGATGCGGACCCGGAAATCGAAGTGGGCGTTGATGATGTGGTGCTGAGTAATGGTATCGTGCTCGACACCATTCGCTACAAAGACGATCTTGAGTACGACTCCTGGATCTTCAATCTGGGGGTAGGCTACAAGTTCAGCTTCTGATCTGATCAATGCTCCAGACACCATTGCCCCGGCACTTGCACCCATTGCAAGGTCGGGGTTTTGTGTTGAAGGTCCCATACCGGCCATACAATCGGGCGAGTGCCTGACGTCTACGCAACGGACTGAGTAGTCTGGTCTTGGTAGTGGACGGATTCTGTCTGGCAGTCATTTCTTTGCCAGTGTATTCTTCGCCTTTTCCGGCGCCCGATTTTGTGTTCGCCAAAACAATAACTACGGGGAAACTATGACCGCCTTGGGAAATCGTACAGACGGTCCACCGGCCAGTTCGCGGCCACTGAATATCTGCTTGCTGGGTTATCGCAGCCATCCCCACTGCGGCGGACAGGGGATTTACCTTCATTATCTAAGCAAGGCGCTGGTAGAGGCGGGACATCGTGTTGATGTGATTTCCGGCCAACCTTATCCAGAGTTAGATCCGCGCGTGCGCCTGATCAAAATGCCCGGCCTCAACTTGTATGAACACCCGCACCCCACACGCGCCTTGAAGCTCAAGCATCTGCTGAGCTGGGCGGATTTTTACGAATGGTGGGGCAAGCTCAGCGGCGGTTTTGTCGAGCCGTATACCTTTGGCCGCCGGGTTGCGTGCTACCTGCGTAAAATGGGTAAACACTATGATGTAGTGCACGACAACCAATCCCTTTGCTATGGCCTGCTGGATATCGAAAAGCAGGGCTTACCGGTGGTGGCGACGATTCACCACCCGATTACCCGCGATCGCCAACTTGCCATTGATGCGGCGCCGGATTGGTTCTATCGGCTACTGGTACGGCGTTGGCACAGTTTTCTGGGGATGCAGATCAAGGTATCCCGCCGCCTTAAAAATATTGTCACGGTATCGGCACAATCATTGCGCGATATCGTTGAGCAATTCGGCGTCGCTCCGTCCCAGCTGAAGTTGATTTACAACGGCATCGACACGGAAGTCTTCGCTCCCCAGCCGAAAATCATTCCCGATACCTTTCAGATCATGACCACTGCATCGGCTGATCAGCCGTTGAAAGGGCTGCGCTTTCTGTTGCAGGCGCTGGCATTGCTGCGTACGCGATACCCCCGGCTCAAGCTGCTGGTGGTCGGTCGGCTTCAGAGCGGTGGCGCGACAGAGAAGTTACTCGAGGAGCTGGACCTCGGGCAGGTGGTGCGATTTGTCTCCGGTATCTCCAATCGAGAGATGGTCGAGCATTACGCCGCTTCGGGCATGGTGGTCTGTCCCTCGCTCTATGAGGGTTTCGGTTTACCTGCGGGAGAGGCAATGGCCTGCGGCGTTCCGGTCATATCCAGCGATGGCGGAGCCTTGCCGGAAGTGGTGGGCGACGCGGGTATCGTAGTGCCCGCTGGTGACAGTGGTGCGCTGGCCCGCGCGATAGAGCAGCTGCTTGGCGATGATACGCTGCGCAGTTCCCTGGCCGCTGCCGGACGGCGACGTATAGAAGAGCAGTTCTCCTGGACGGTGGCGGCCTCCCACCTTGTGTCCTATTACCGGGCGATTATCGGTGATACGGACGGGTTGCAATCCCCGGTTTCCGGGGAGCATCCACCGGCGACGTTAACGACACAGGAGTCTGCCAACAGTGCAGCTGCGGGAGCGTCGGTGAGTGTGGCTGAAAGCGTGTGCGCAGAGGGGAAAAACCGCGGGGAGGCTGCCTGATGATTACCGTGGATCCCGCGTTATTGAATCTGAAGCCCGGGCAGCGGGTGCTGGATCTGGGATGTGGCGAAGGCCGTCACGCCATCCATCTGATGTTGACCGATGCAGTCGATATTTTTGGTATCGACCTGAGTTTTCGGGATATCTCCACCGCAAACGAACGCGCGCAACCGTTTAT
The DNA here is from genome assembly GCF_002009015.1 of Microbulbifer mangrovi. Lineage (GTDB taxonomy): Bacteria > Pseudomonadota > Gammaproteobacteria > Pseudomonadales > Cellvibrionaceae > Microbulbifer > Microbulbifer mangrovi. The sequence goes on from NZ_LZDE01000346.1 coordinate 50,249, forward strand.
TGCTGCAGGGCAGCAAGCGGGGCAGGTGCAGTTCGGTATGGGGGATGCCCTGCAATTGCCGTTTGCCGATGATTTCTTTGATGTCGTCATCTGTTCCGAGGTGCTGGAGCACATCGAGGATTACCAGGGGGTGCTCGGCGAGATCCATCGTGTATTGAAACCCTCCGGGATATTTGCGGCCACGGTTCCGGCGTTTTTCCCGGAGTGGGTGTGCTGGAAATTGTCCGACGCTTACCATCAGGTGGAGGGTGGACATATCCGAATATTCCGCGAAAAGCAGTTGCGCAGAAGTATCGAGGCGCTGGGGCACCAGTTTTTTGCCCGTCACAAAGCCCACGCCTTGCATGCGCCTTACTGGTGGTTGAAGTGCCTGCTGTGGGGGCGCGATGAGCATCCGGCGATTACCACTTATCACCGTTTCCTGGTCTGGGATCTCATGCAGAAGCCTCGTTTGACCCGTTGGCTTGAAAAGCTGTGCAACCCGTTTTTGGGTAAAAGTATCGCCCTGTATTTTGTAAAGCCGGCGCGGGCCGAGACTGAGATTGCCCCGATTAAAACCTCGAATAAAGAATCTGCAGAGCAGGGGATAGCAGTATGAATAACGTCCCGGAACTTCAGGTTGTTGGGGAAGTGCCTGCGCTATTTCCGACGGACTTTATCCGGCGCAGTGCGGATTACATCCTCTCCCAGCAACTGGACGACGGGTGCATCCCCTGGTTTAGTGGCCACTACGCGGATCCCTGGGATCATGTTGAAGCGGCGATGGGGCTCAGCATTGCCGGCGAATACCGGGCGGCGGAGAGCGCCTACGCGTGGCTGGCGGGTATCCAGTTGCAAGACGGTAGCTGGTGGGCTGCCTACAAGAATGGAGAGGTAGACAATCGCGAGCGGCGCGAAAGTAATTTTGTTGCCTACATCGCCACGGGTATCTGGCATCACTTTCTGATTACCAGCGACCGGGATTTCCTGTTGCGCTTCTGGCCGATGGTAAAAAAAGCGATCGATTTTGTTCTGGCGCTGCAATCGGGGCACGGGGAAATTCAGTGGGCAGTAAATACACAGGGCGAGCCCTTGCGGGACGCTCTGATTACCGGCTGTTCCTCGATTTACAAAAGCCTGGAGTGCGCGATTAATATTGCCGCAGTACTGGAATGTTCCCAGCCCGACTGGTTGCGGGCGCGCACAATGCTTGGCACAGCGCTGCGGGAAAAGCCCCATCGCTTTGACCGCACCTGGGAGAGTAAGGAACGCTTCTCCATGGACTGGTTTTACCCGGTGCTGACCGGGGTATTCGAAGGTGCCGGTGCGCGACTGCGCCTGCAGCAGAAGTGGGACGAGTTTGTGGTGGCCGGGCTCGGCTGTCGCTGTGTGAATGACGAGCCCTGGGTGACCGTGGCGGAGTCCTGTGAGCTGACAATGGCCTTGCTGGCGGCTGGTGAAACCACCAAGGCGGAAACACTCTACCGCGGCTTACATCGCTGGCAGGACACAGATGGTGGCTACTGGACCGGATACGTTTACCGCGACAGCGCGGTCTGGCCGGAAGAAAAAACAACCTGGACGGTGGGCGCCATGCTGTTGGCGGCGGATGCACTGGCGGGGCTTACCTCCGCCAGTGGCCTGTTTACCCAGGTGAACTTACTGGATTCTACGGAGGATGCCGAGGGTCTTGACCATCTGCACGCTTTCGAACTGACCGGAAGCCAGCGCTAGTTTGTAGATTTCATAGGGCGCCTGGCCGCCATCCTTCGGGTCGGGAAAAATATCGTGAATGGCCAGGAATCCCCCGGGCACGATATGACGGCTCCAGCTGCGGTAATCGGTGAGCGCCGCTTCCAGCGAGTGGCCGCCATCGATAAACACCAGTCCGAGCGGGGTATTCCAGTGGCGAGCTGCCACTCCCGATGGGGCTACAACCGGCACCACATGATCTTCCAGGGCTGCCGCACGCATGTTGCTGCGGAAGTTATGGAAACTGTCCATCAGCTGGCTGCGATCGTCGAACAGATCGCGATCGTGATACTCCTCACCGGGTTGGTGTTCTTCTGATCCGCGGTGATGGTCTACCGCAAACAGGGAGTTATTCATCAGTTTGCAGGCACTGCCGAGATAAACGGTGGATTTGCCGCAATAGCTGCCGACTTCCAGTACCGGTCCGCGATCGCTGGCTTCTGCAGCCAGCCGGTACAATGCTTCACCTTCTTGCGGGTCAAGAAAGCCTTTGACGGTTTCGATATCCAGGGGCAAATCGAGCGGGATTGAGGTTTCCATTTTTCTGTTCTGCGATGACTGATTGAATTGCGCCTGACAGTACCGGCGCACACGCGGCTTTGCAATGTGCTGGTGGCACAGATCCAGTGACAAAAAACTGATGGCTTGTGCGCCCAAACGAATTACAAGATCCCAATTCATAACGTGGGGAAAGGCCTCTAAAGACCATGCGCAAGGATCATAGACCATATTGGCTTAAGCGCCTGTTGCTGAGATTTCGCAACTGGCGCAGTCGACACTTCCTCTTGCCGCAGTTCGACGCGGTTGGCCGCGAGCCGGAAATCATGCATCCCGCGTCGGTCAAGGTATTCGGGAGCAATATCCGGCTGGGGGATTTTCCGCATCTGATTTCCACTCCGGATAACTGTATCCGGCTGACCGCCATGGGACATCGCGGTGGCGAGGCGTACATTTCTATCGGCGATTACGTGCTCATTTCTCCCGGGGTGCGCATTTCCGCCGGCCAATCCATCACCCTGGGTGACGCCTGTATGCTTGCGGCCAACGTGTATATCTCCGATTCCGATTGGCACGGCCTGTACAACCGCACCCGACCATTTCGCTGTACCAAACCGGTCACCCTTGGCAACAATGTCTGGATCGGCGACAGCGCCATCGTTTGTAAGGGCGTTTCCATCGGCGACAATGCAGTGGTGGGGGCGGGCAGTGTGGTGACCAGGGATGTGCCGGCCAATGCAGTGGTTGCGGGCAATCCGGCCCGGGAAATCAAACAGATCAATCCGCGGCGGCGCATGATCACCCGCGAGGCGCTGTTTGCGGACAGTTTCCGGCAGGCGCACAATCTGGATGAATTGGATAAAATGCTGCTCGCGGGCAACGGCCTGCTGGGTTGGCTGCGGTCGCTGGTACTGCCGCGGCGAGGAGACTGAGGGGCAAGCCCCGCACAGGGTCTCACAAAGTGTTTAATAGGAAGTCTAATAACAATGCATAAGCAGGGCAGTGTTGTACTGATCGGAATGCCGGGTGCCGGCAAAAGTACGCTGGGGGTTTTGTTGGCGAAGGAGCTGGCAAAGGATTTTGTAGATACGGATGTGTTGATCCAGCTGAGGGAAGATAAAACCCTGCAGGAAATCATGAATGAGAGCGATTACCTGAATCTACGCCGTATCGAGGGGGAGGTGATTGCGGAGGCGCACTTGCCCAATCATGTGATCGCTACCGGTGGCAGTGCGGTGTATAGCGAAGAAGGCATGCACAACCTGTTGAAGTTTGGCCCCGCCGTTTTCCTGAATTGCTCTGCGGATGAACTGCGCCGCAGAATCCACAATTACGAGAGCCGCGGAATCGCCAAGGCGCCAGGGCAGAGTTTTGAGGAGCTGTTCGCAGAGCGTCAGGCACTGTACCGGCGCTACGCGGATATCGTGGTAGACTGCGATGAGCAGACCCTTGAACAGGTTCTGGCTCAGGTGGTGAGTAAACTGCAGTCCCGCTAGACCGGTCTGCAGAAAGCCGGGTGCAACGAGGCACCCGGTTTGGCTGGCCAGACTGCCGTTTACAGTGGCAGCTGGGTGGTGTACTTGACCTGCTTCAGGGCGAATGTGGAATTCACTGACGCTACATTGGGCAGGTGTACCAGAGAGCGCTTCAGCAGCTGCTCGTAGTGCTCCACACTGTCTACAACCACACGCAGCACGTAATCTTTGTCTCCGCTAGTGGAGTAGCACTCCACAACTTCCTGTACATCCTGTACCGCCGACTCAAAACTGTTCAGAGATTCTTCGTCGTGGTTGTGAATGGTCACATAGCAGTATACTGTGACCCCCAGGTCAAGTTTTCGCGGATCCAGGAGGGTAACGCGGCCCCGGATGATACCTTCGGCCTCCAGGCGCTTGATGCGACGCCAGCACGGCGTGTGAGACAGGCCCACTTTGTCTCCGAGCTCAGCCATGGAATAATCGGCGTTCTCCTGCAGCGCCCGCAGAATCTTGCGGTCGAAATCATCCAGGTCGGTTGAGCGCTTCATATAAACTCCTGTCCTACAAATTCTTGTTTGGCCGAGATGGCTGTCATAATTTTACGTGCAAACTTGTAAATAAAGCAATGTTTCATTGAGCTTTAGGCACTAGTATGACTTGACCACGCCGTCGCTATTTTGGGTTGCCACAGAATAAGTCGTTTAAATCAGCGCCTGAGACTGCGACGCGCGCCTCGAATCACAATAATTAGCGGACGTCCCTTTCAGTAGTGGACCACCACATACCAGCGAGTAGAAGTAGGCGTATGAGTGAGCAGAAAGTGAACACCGATTCTCAGGCAGTCACTACCAGAAAAATCTCCCTGGACGACAGGTACACCACCCTCAAGGGCAAGGTGCTGCTTTCGGGAATCCAGGCGCTGGTGCGCCTGCCAATCGATCAGATGCGCATTGACCAGGCCCGTGGCCTCAATACCGCCACTTTTATTTCCGGTTACCGGGGTTCCCCCCTCGGGGGCTATGACCAGCAGCTCTCCCGCGCCACCGGCCTGCTCGATGAATACAACATCCGCTTTGTTCCCGGTGTGAATGAAGAGCTGGCGGCGACGTCCGTATGGGGTTCCCAGCAGGTGGGCCTGTTTGACGGCGCCGAGGTGGATGGCGTCTGCGGTATCTGGTACGGCAAAACCCCCGGGGTAGACCGCTCCTGTGACGCGTTCCGCCATGCCAACGCCGCAGGCTCCGCGCCAAAAGGCGGCGCTCTGATCATTTCTGGAGACGACCACGGCTGTAAGTCCTCTTCTTATCCTGGACAGTCTGAATTCGCTTTCGTCGACATGCATATCCCGGTGCTGAACCCGGCCACTGTCCAGGAGGTTCTGGATTACGGCCTGTACGGGTTGGAGTTGTCCCGTTTCAGTGGCTGCTGGGTGGCGATGATTACCCTCGCGGAAAATATGGACAGTGCTTCCACGGTCGAAGTGGATCCGTCTGCGGTCTCGTTCGAGTACCCGGAAATCGAGCGCCCCCAGGGCGGGCTCAATATCCGCAAGCAGGACAACCCCCTGGAACAGGAAGAGCGCCTTTGGCGCTACAAACGTCCAGCTGCGCTGGCGTTTGCCCGTGCCAACCAGCTGAACAAGCTGGTACTGGATAATCCTGAGGCAACTCTCGGTATTGTCACTGCCGGCAAGGCCCACCTGGACCTGATGCAGGCCTTCGAGGATATGGGAATCGACGAGGAGGGTGCCCGCGCACTGGGTATCCGGATTCTCAAGGTGGGCATGACCTATCCACTGGACGTACCCGGTATTCAGGAGTTTGCCCGCGGCCTCGATTCACTGCTGGTATTGGAAGAAAAGCGCAGTCTGATGGAAGTACAGCTGAAAGAAGAGCTGTACAACGTGCATCTGCGCGACCCGCATTTCCCGCGTATTCTCGGTAAAGTCGACGAGCACGATAATCCGCTGCTCCCTATGTATGGCGAACTCTCCCCGGCGGTGGTGGCCCAGGTGTTGGGCTATCTGCTGGGTGAAGACAACCTGAATGAACGCGCCAAACATCGCTTGATGCGGCTCGATGCGCTTGCCGAGCGTATTTCCGCCCAGGCCGGTTCCAGCGTTGCGCGTCTACCCATGTTCTGCGCCGGCTGCCCCCACAACCGTTCTACCCGTGTCCCCGAAGGCAGCCGCGCGCTGGCGGGGATCGGCTGTCATTACATGGCGCAGTGGCTCGACCGGGAAACTTACACATTTACCCAGATGGGGGCTGAGGGCGTTAACTGGATCGGCCAGGCTGCCTTTACCAGCGAGCCCCATGTATTCGTCAATCTCGGTGACGGGACCTATTTCCACTCCGGGATTCTCGCGATTCGCGCCGCGGTGGCGGCAAAGGTCAATATCACCTACAAAATCCTGTTTAACGACGCCGTCGCAATGACCGGCGGTCAGCCCCACGACGGCGAATTGCTGCCGGACATGATCTGTCGCCAAGTGCTGGCGGAGGGCGTAAACAAGGTGGTGTTGGTGATGGACGACACCGACAAATACAAAGGAAAGTTGAGCTTCCCCAATGAGGTGGAGATTCGTCACCGGGATCACATGCCGACAGTGATGAAGGAACTGCGTGAGGCGCCCGGCTGTACCGTTATCGTGTACGACCAGACCTGTGCCACAGAGCTGCGCCGCAAGCGCAAGCGCGGTCTGCTGCCGAAGGCGGAAGGACGCCCGTTTATCAACGAGCTGGTGTGTGAAGGCTGTGGCGATTGCGTCACCCAGTCGAGCTGTATCGCCGTAGAGAAAGTCGACACCGCACTGGGCGACAAGCGGCGTATCAACCAGACCACCTGCAACCAGGATATGTCCTGCGTAAACGGTTTCTGTCCATCGTTTGTAACCGTGAAGGGCGGCAAGCTGAACAAGCGCGCCGGTGTGGGTGATGCCCTGTGTCAGGAAGCGGACAAGCTGCCGGCACCGCAACTGCCGGACCTGAGTGAACCATTCAACCTGCTGGTGACCGGTGTCGGTGGTACCGGTGTGGTTACCATCGGTGCACTGCTGGCAATGGCGGCGCATATTGAAGACAAGGCCTGCAGCACCCTGGACCAGACCGGTCTCGCACAGAAGGGCGGTGCGGTGTACTCCCACGTACGCTTTGCCAACAGTCCCGAAGCGCTCAAGGCCGTACGTATCTCTGACGGTCGCGCCGATGGCCTGATGGCCTGTGACCTGATCGCTGCCGGTAACCTGTCTGCGAGCCTCGCCAAACTGGACGAAACCCACAGCCGTGCGGTGGTGAACACCCATCTGAGTCCAACTGCAGCATCGGTACTGGGGCGTGAGGATATTCATTCGCCGCAGGCGGTACTGGACACCATCAAGGACGCGGTAGCGGAGCTGGAGGTGGTGGAAGGGCACGCCCTCACCAAGGCGGCACTGGGGGACACCCTCGCGGCGAATATCTTCATGCTTGGTTACGCATGGCAGAGGGGATTGATTCCGCTGGGTCTGGATGCCATCTGCGAAGCCATTCGCCTTAACGGTGTGGCCGTGGAAGGCAACTTGCAGGGTCTTGCCGCCGGTCGATTGGCGGCCCAGGACCGCAAGGCACTGGACCGCCTGCTTTCCCGCGATGAGGAAAAAACCTTGCCTCAGGGGCTGGAAGAAATCGTGGCCCACCGCACCGCGCATCTCACCGGTTATCAGAATGCGGCACTGGCGCGGCGCTATCAGGCACTGGTTGACAAGGTCAAGGATGCGGAAATCCTCAAAGTGCCAGGCAGCGAATCGTTGGCCGAGGTGGTCGCGCGCAACTACGCGAAATTGCTGGCCTACAAAGACGAGTACGAGGTGGCGCGCCTCTACAGCGATGGTCGCTTCGTGGAATCCCTGCGCGAAAACTTTGCCGGTGACTTTGAGCTGGAATTCAATTTGGCGCCGCCGCTGATTAGCCGGTTTGATAAAAACCTCGGGCGACCGCGCAAAATCAAATTCGGTGGCTGGATGCATAAGGCCTTCGGGATGCTGGCCAAGTTCAAATTCCTGCGCGGCACCGCTCTTGACGTATTTGGGTATACCGCCGAGCGCAAGATGGAGCGCTCACTGATCCGCGAATACGAAAAGCTGGTCGATGAAGTGGTGGGCCGTTTGAATGCGGATAACCACGCAGCAGCCATTGAACTGCTGGGTTATGCGGATCAGATTCGCGGTTATGGCCCGGTCAAGGACCGCAATGTCGACCTGGCTCGGGAAGCGCGCGATCTGTCTCTACAACGGTTCTACAACCCGAAGGAGACTGTGAAGGACATGCCCGCTCAGGTGGAAGTGTTTGACCCAGCCAAAGCCCAGCAGGTGGGTTGATCCCGGGGACGCGGCGATTGTCGCGGAATTGAGAAGTACAAAAAAAGCGAGCTGGATAGCTCGCTTTTTTTGTGGGTCACATTGGTTGTAGCCTCTGTGGGCTTCTGGGATTGGCGAGTGCCAGCCCCCTTGTCAGCCGTTTTACCAGCCCATTTGCACCCGCAATCCCAGCTGGTTGGTTTTGTCACCGGTAAATTCGTTGTCGCCAAAGATCAGGTTCAGCATCACGCGCACGTTGCGATTGGCATAGTAGTTCACACCAACCTGTGCACTGTTGGCTTTCAGGTCGCGAATGTCCCGGTTTTCCATGGTGTCGTAACGGGCGGTGAGTTCCCAGGCGCCGCCCCAGAGGCCATCACCTGACGGTCTGGCGGAATTGAAGGCGCCGCGCTTTTTATTGTACGTCTTGTGCTCTCCGGTCAGCATCCAGCTGCCCTGGACATACCAGGTGTGTACTGACTGATCCTGGATATAGCAGCCGAATTGCGGATCGCAATAGAAGGGTGCCGGTGCGCCAAACTCGTCTTCGAAATCGGCCTCACTCAGAAAGTAGTCGGCCTCAAAATCCCCGATGGCATATTCAGACTGTACATACAGGGGGCCGTAGCTACCTGCCAGCTCCAGTGCTGCAGTGGTGACATCTCCACCAAACTCGCCTGGGGTCAGCGCCATCAGCTGGGAGGGGCCACGGCGGCCAGCGTAGTCCGCCTCGGCGGTGAGGTCGCTGGAGTTCTGGTTGGCGTTCTCGTAGTTGATGGACGTGCCCAGGTGGAACGTGGCCATATCGGTATTGATCGGGGCCCAGGCCAGGCGGCCAGCAGTGCCGATACCGGCGTTGCGCGGGGTGCTGGCGTCGCGCAGGTTGAACGCCATCAAGCCCATGGTGAAGCAGTCCATTACCCCGGTCCAGCCGATGCCCTGCTGGAACTGGTAGTCCTCGTAGAGGCCGGTGGCGCTGGAAAAGGGGCGTTCCAACATGGTGATTTCGTTGGAGCTGGTCATCTCGGCCATGGAGCGGAAGGGCTTGAACTGCCCGATGCGAACCTCACCGTTTAGAAATTTGTGGGCAATAAATACATCGCGGAAGCCGCCAGTGGTGCTGCCGCCGGTAAAGTCCTGCTCCAGCACGTATTTCCAGTCGTAGATACTGCCCTTGAGGGTGATGCGCGCCCGGCGAAAATCCGTGGTGCTCACGGGATCCTCGATATCGGTATCAAACAGGTAGGTATCAAAGTGAATGCGCCCACCCAGCGAAGCGGAAAAGTTTCCGTCGTCGGAGGTGATTTTCAGGCCGCCCTTGGTTTCCGCTTCATCTGCCGCGGCGGCTCCAGAGAGCAGGCTGGTCAGGGTCAAGGCCATCAGGCTCTTGTGGAAGGGTTGCATGTACAGTCCTATTTTTTCTGGGAATTTATGGCGGCGGAGTCTATCAGTGTCATCAATCCGTAAGAAATTAGAAACATTTCTGACATGCCGGGGATCCATAAAATGATTTATGTCCACCTGTAATAATCCTGTAACAAACTCAGGTTATGGCTCCACGGGCTTAATACCGGAGAGTCTTGTGGTCGCCGAATTCGTTGGGGCACAGGGGGCTGCGGCAGATCGCAGTCATCACTTGGGGGGAGTATAGGCACCTCACGCGCAAGGTGTGAGGTGCGGGGAAGGGGTGAGTGTAAAAGGGTGTCCGAGATCGCCTCTGATGGCAACCCCGGGAATTACTCAAATCTGTTCGATGGTAAATCCGGAATTTTCCAGCAGCTCGGTGACAGATTTACTGCCCACGAGATGGCCGGCACCGACTACGACAAACAGGGATTGATAGCGTTGGCTGAGTTTGTCGATGTTCTCTGCCATTTCCCGGTTGCGCTGGTAGAACAAGAGCTCGTACAGCTGTGCATATTCCGGATGCTCGTCCAGCCCTTCCTTGATTACCAACTGGTACAGGTCTTTCTGGTCCCCCGATTTCCAGGCTCTGGTCATGCGCGGGACAAAGGTGTCCATTTGCGACACCTGTTCCAGTGTCTGTTGTAGGAAGAGCTCCGGTTTCTGGAGGCTGTTCAGGAGGCGAAGCTGCTGCAGGACACTCTCGAGCTCCAGAACCTGTTTCCCCTCCCTGTGCGCCTGATTCAGGAAGTGCCGGTCGATACCGGCTTTGGGGTCAAGGCCGCGCGCCTGCATTTCGATCAGGCTAAGCGTAATCATTGCGATGGCCGGGCGCATACGGTTGAAGTTGGCTTCCGGAATCTGCCGCTTGCGCAACCACTCCTGCAGTTGCCCATAGACCTCCGGAGAGATGTTGTCTTTCAATTGTTGTCCCGGTGGGTACAGGGATTCCAGCATGACCTTTCGCTGGAGTTCCGGATCGGACTCCATTGCGATGACGTCCGCTTCCACCACCAGTGCATCACTGTTCCGGTAGGCTTTCTCGATGGTACCTCGGAGCGGGTAAAAAGTGTCATCGGCGAGATGGATGGAGCCCAGCATGTAGACAGTGCGATTGTCCTTTTTTGCTTGCAGTAACAGACCGCGGTCGTTGGCTGCCAGGGCAGGGGGCGCGCACAGGATGATCAGCAGAGCGAGTGCGGCGAAAAGCCCGCCCCAACAGATCTGGAATTTTTGCGAGTAGTGGCTGACTGCCATAGGAATCCGGGCGTGCATATAGGTTCCGTCGTATTGTAGTTATGAACTGCTCGTTATGTGTCCGGTTAAGGCCGCACTAAAACGAGTCAGGCGGCAGAAAATTCTACATGATTCCGCGCGACTTGTGATTTACATCGCCAATGTGGAAATTGTGCGCCTTGGCGCAGAAATCAGCTGTACAATCAAGGTTCCTTTGGCGGCTGAGCATCGTTCAGTCAGTAGGAAATAATTCGAACGATTTACAGGGATTTGAGGCGTTAACCATTATGCGGATTGTACAACTGGTGCCATCTCTCGATGAGGGAGAGTTGGCACAGGAAGCACTGGAGTTCGCTGTTGAACTCGTCCGTCTGGGGCATGAGTCCGCAGTGATATCCGCGGGAGGGGCGCTGGTTTCTCGGCTGACCCTGCACAATTGTCAGCATGTCGAAATGCCTGTGAATCAGAGGAAGTGGCTGAATGGGAGATTACACCGCAAGTTACGCCAGCAGCTGAAGGCGCTGGATGCGGACATCCTGCTATGTCGCGGTGCTCAGTGTGCCTGGCACGGTGCCCAGGCAGTAAAGCGCCTGCCAGCCGGGCAGCGCCCGCGACTGGTCACCAGCGTTCACCAGTGGCCAACGACGGGCCTGTTCCGCAAGCGTCGCGTGAATGCGGCGCTGGTGCGGGGGGAGTTGGTCCTGTCGGCTTCCGACGGCCTGGGGCAGCAGGTGTCTCAGCGCTACGCGGACGCCCGGGCGTTGCGCACCCTGTATCGCGGTGTGAACACGCGTGAACTGGACAAAAATGCACCGGTTTCCGGCCATTGGCATCACCGTATGCTGAATGATTTCCCGCAGCTGGAAGAGCGCAATTGGCTGTTGTTGCCCGGTCCCATAGGCCCGGGAAGAGGGCAGGAGCAGTTTCTAGAGCTATTGGCGGTGCTCAAGCAGGAGCGGCAGGATATTTTCGGCTTGATCGTGGGAGACATCTCGCCCGGGCAGGAGAAATTTGTCCGTGCCCTGGAGCAACGCGCGGCGACTATGGGTCTATCGGAGTACGTATTATTTCTGGGGCCGCGGCGGGATATGCGGGAACTCTATGCCAGCGCGCGTATCACGTTTGATCTCGCCGGAGATCGCTCTGCGGCACAGCGTCCGAGCGGCCGTGTGGTGGCGGAATCCCTGGCAATGGGGTGTCCTGCGGTCGCCCTTGGTGGGACCGGAGTTGAGTTGCTGAAACACTGTTTCCCCCAGGGCGTACTGGATGAAACTGCCGCTGGCACCGCGGTTGCGCGGCTCGATGCACTGGCGGCGATCACCAGGGATATCCTGCAGAATCCGGGGCCGCTGGATTTTTCTGGATTCAGTCTCACCGAGACAACGTCGCGCGCAGTGGAATGGTTTAACGACCTTCAGGCGATCAGCTGCGAGTAAACCTGCCACGTAGCCCTGGCCATAGATTCCAGCGTGAACTCTTCCCCGGCCCGCTCAAACAGCGGGCCAAAGTCCTGCTCGATGTTCGCGCGCGAGAGTGCTCTGTCAATTTTTTCAGCGATATGCCTCGGCTCGAGGTTGTCCAGCAAATATTCGCTGGGCAGGTAGTCAATGGCGTTGCCACTGCGATTCGCTATCACGGGTTTTCGGTGTAGCAACGCTTCTATCAGGGTATAGGGAGTTCCTTCTACCGCCCCCGGAATAACCACTAAATCGGCCATCTCAATGAAGTTGGCGACAGTGTTGTCGCCGGTGAAAAATGTCACTCGCTGCTCGAGCCCGAGTTCCGAAACCTGATTGCGCAAGGTTTCTTTTTCCGGACCATCCCCCAGCACCATCAACCTGCATTCCGGAAGCCGTTGCATGGCTTCGATCAGTAAATCTACATTGCGTGCCTTGATCAGGCGACTCGCCACGAGCAACCTGGGTTTGTCGTTTGGCAGGGAGTTCTGGAGAGATGCGTTCGCGGCGGGTGTGACCAGCTCAACGCCATTGTGAATGATGTTCCAGTCGAGCTTGGAATTTGCGACTGTGGCGTTACTGATGGCGATACGCGCATCAAAGGCGCTGGCAAGTTTGTCTCGCGGGTGCCGGACATTGTGCCGTGTAATTACCTGTCGGGTTTCCGTGTAGGGTTGCACCGCGGCCAGTAATTGCGCCGATTTGGAGCCGTGTCCGTGGACGATCTGGTATTCGCCTTTGCGGATTAGATTGGCAAGTCTCCAAACCAGATTGGGATGGTGTCGGCTGCGATCGGTATTCAGAGGAATGAATTGAATGCGCTCATCAAGGGTTGTGAGGTATCTGGGGTGGGCGATTACCGCTACCCGGGCGTTGGTGTTGCACGCCTGCCAGCGTGAAAGGTCGGCGACATGCTTTTCAAGGCCGCCGTGCTCCCGGCTGGCGATCAGGTGACAGATAGTCTGAATCATGGGGCTACACATCCGCTGTCTCTGGTGCGCCGTTCGGGAATATATCAACAAGATTCAGGCAGGATATTTACGGATACGTAACTATCTGTACGGCGCCCTTCCTATCGCCGCGTTGGGCGTTCAGTGAGGCTCCATTATCTGTCGGTGGTATGACAGGTTTTTTATCGATGTGTGACGGTTTTGTTGCTTCGCCAACGGCTAATTAGCCTAAAAACTGGTGTGCCAGTTCAGTGAGGCAAAGTCGAAACCCGGGTTGGGGGTATTCGTGTAGCCGTTGGAGAAATGGCTGTATCGCAGTGAGATTGTATTGCCACTCTGCAGGGTATAACCCGTGGCAAAATGCAGGGAAAAATTGAGGTTGGTGGAAAGGTCGACGGCGCCGAAGCTGCGCTCATCCAGGTAGGCGGCGCCCACACCGATTTCTCCAAAAAGCCCCTGCGCTTCTCTGCGTGGATACCAGCGCAATACCGGCTTCAATTCCCAGATATGCTGTTTTTGATCCCGTCCGCGGTAGTCCCGCCACATATAGCTGTAGCTGACCTGGGCCCACCATTGGAAGTGGTGTTCGCTGGGGTAGTCATAAAACAGATACGACCAGTTCGCGCCTACCAGATCGGCACCAGCGGTGGAATTTTGCTGGATGAGCGCGTTGCCGATTCCCTTGCCCCCACTCAGGATCAGTTCCTGCGAGCCTTCCTGCAACACGTCCCCTGCATGCGCTGTTGGGCCAATTAGGACACCGGCAATCATCAGGCTGGGGAAGACGCGGCGTATCAGGGCGGCCGCAGTTCGAGAGAGAGGCATAATTCAAATCGCCAGTTATTGCTGTTAGAGGCTGGTCATTGCAAGGTTAGCCGGAAATAGGGCATTGGCAAGCCCCACACCTCCGTACGAGAAGGTGCAGGGCTTGCTCGGTTTGACCGGATTTCACCGGAGATAGATTTCTCCGGGTCAGCGCCACTGTCGTTTAAGTTGCCTGAGCGCGTCCGAGTGCAGCTGTCGCGCACGTTCCTGACTCAGGCCGAGCTGCTCGCCGATGACACGGAAGGAGCAGTCGCGGTCGGAAATAAGGCCGTAACGCAGGCTAAGCACCGTGCGTTGCCTCGGTGGTAGCTTGTCTACCGCTTCCCGCAGGCGCTGAGCCAGCTCCTGATTGGACACCAGTTCATCGGTGTTAAACAGCTCATTGGCAGGCGCATAATCTAGCCTGGTGCTGCTCTGGTCATCCGAAATCGGGTCGTCCAGTGAACCGGTAGGGCCGGGTAGCTTTAACAGGCTCTGCACTCGTTCCAGATCGAGTCCGGTTTGCTTGGCGATATTTTCGTCGGAGGCCGGCAGCCCCTCGGCACGCACCTGGTTGATGGCCCGATAAATATTGCGCAGGTCGTCCTGCACATTGGCGGGCTGGCGCACCAGATCGTCATTGCGCCGCAGGGTGAGCTGGATTTCCTGCTGGATCCACCAGTAGGCGTAAGTGGAAAAACGGTATCCCATCTGTGGCTTGAAGCGCTCGATGGCCTTCATCAGACCGACATTGCCCTCCTGAATCAGATCGATAAACGGTACTGACGGATTGCGGAAGCGTTTGGCGATCGCGATCACCAGCCGTAAATTACACTGGATGAGCTTTTTACGCTGGGCCTTGAAGCGCTTCATCAGGTTTTGCAGTGAACTGCGGTCCCTCTGGGAAATTTTGCCGGTTGCCAGCAGCTCCGAGGCCTTGGCGATAATCAGACCGTGATCGTATGCGCCGGTACTACCGCGCTGTTCCACGCCCTCACTGCGCAGGTCTACCAGGGTGACCCCGCGTTTTTGCAGCAGGGCGATAATTTTGTCCTCCAGTTCGCGGAGCAGGCTGGTCGTTGCGCTTTCCTCTTCCGGAGTCAACAGGTCGAGCCGGTACAGATGCTTGAGGTAGTTCTGCATCGGTGTACTGACACTTTCCCCCGTTGATTCGCTGGATGCACTTTCCTCTTCACGAGGTTCCGCACGGGTCTGTATGGGTTGCGCCGGGTCTTCCTGAGAGAAGTCATCTCCGGCGAGATTGTTGCTATTTTCCTTCAGCCATTGGTCATCCCTTGAGTCGATGTTTACTCGGGACAAAGTCTGAACCTTATGCTTGTGGCAGAGCGGTGTAGCCTTTGTGACCGCCTGCCTGCCGTAAATCACCGGCGTCGTCCTTTCGCAGGATCGAGACATGGCGTACAAATTGCCATGCAGACAAGTTGAATATAGATGATGGTTGAAAGTTGCGCCGGAAAAAGGCCGACCAGCAGGTTTTCTGTGAAAAATAACGGGTGTAAGACAGCGCTGACAGAGAAAAACGAAGTGAAAAAAGAAAAGGGTAGAAGTTTTGGTTATAACCACGCCAGTTCGACGTGGTCATAACGATTATTTTCCGCGCGTCGGCAAAAACTGCTATTTGACCCGCTTTACTCTCATCGAGCGGCCACCGGTGGCCTTGCGCATCAGGAAGGAGCCGAACGCACCGCGCTCGATGCTAATCTGGTCGCCGTCACGCAATATTGAGCGCTTGGTGTCTGTCTGGCGCCACACCTGGCCGTTGTCGAGGGTGAAGATAAGTTTGCCGTAGGCCCCGTCATCGACCTTGGTAATGGTTGCGGTGATGGATTCTGGTGCCTCTTCAACCGCCTGTTTCTGTTCCTGACCGAATTGTTTTTCGGCATGTTGTTGCAGGCTGCCGGTGAGTTTGTCATAGCAGGCAAGGCGCTTTTTATCGTTGCTGAACTGACTGCACTGCTGCAGTTGTGCCTGCAGGGAGTCGGCGTTGGCCATGGGCGTTACAGCGAGTGTGACGACGGCCGTCGCGGTCAGGATCAGGGAGGTGGGGAGAAGGCGGGCTTGTGTCATTTTTCTCATAATGTCAGTTGTGATCGTTGAGTTCTAAAGATTCTGCCCCAGCAGCGGGCGTCGCACAATCCAAATTGAGTTGCTGGTCACATTTCCGCCGGGCTCGGCATGGAAAAATGGTGATGCTGCACTATTAGAAAATAATCATAAATCAACACTTTCAGGGGTTGGAAATGAAAAAACTTGTCGTTCCCGCCATAGCCATTGCCGCCATCGGCGGATACTTCTATTACACAAACCTGGATAACGCCGCGCCAGAATCCGTTACTGGGGAAGAGGTGATTGTCGAAGAAATGGAAGCCGCGGTCGCCGAGGCGGAAACCGCCGGTGCCGAGGCTGCAAAGTCTGCCGACGACATGATGGCTTCCGTCGAGGGGGATGTGTTTGCCGATGTGCCGGAAGCCATGGGGCACGCGCTCGACGAAACATCTGAAGCCGCTGAGGAAGTCGTTGAAGAAGTGGCGGACGAAGTTGCAGAGGTTGCCGAGGATATGGAATCCGCCGCGGAGTAATCGCCAGCGCTTTTGCGGACTCATGGCTGCTTTGCAGGCTTAAAAAAACCCGGGTTTTCCCGGGTTTTTTTATGAGCGGCCCAAAGTATCTGCCTGAGGGCGCTTCTTGAGCAAGCTGCTCAGGCCACAACTAGGCTGGACGGCCCTTTGCGCCGAGGTTCTGTAGCGCCAGGCGAAGAAATCCATCCGCATTTTCCAGCGCTGCCTCCGCTGGCGCGCGTTCCAGTCCGCTCAGGATCACCATGATCGCCAGCTTGGCGTTGTGATCGCACTGCTCCAGTATGTGGTCTGCTTCCTCGTAGGATACCCCGGTCGCTTCGACTACGATGCGGCGGGTGCGATCCACCAGCTTCTGGTTGGTAGCCTTCACATCCACCATCAGGTTGTAAAAACTTTTGCCGATGCGGATCATGCTCGCGGTGGTGATCATATTCAGTACCAGCTTCTGTGCTGTACCCGCCTTCATGCGTGTGGAGCCGGTAAGTACCTCGGGTCCTACTTCAGGCAATATCGCGATATCCGCGTCTTTGGCGATCACCGCCGACTTGTTGCAGGCCAAGGCGATCGCGGTGCAGCCAAGACTGCGCGCATAGCGTAACCCACCGGAAACGTAAGGGGTGCGCCCGCTTGCGGCGATACCCACCACCACATCGTTGCTCTTTAGCCCGATGGCCTTCAGGTCTTCTTCGCCCAGTTCCGGGCTGTCTTCCGCCCCTTCCTGGGCCCGGTGTACGGCGGCCTCGCCACCGGCAATCAAGGGGATGACCATCCCCTCCGGCACACCGTAAGTCGGCGGACATTCCACGGCGTCCAGCAGCCCGATACGACCGCTGGTACCCGCGCCCATATAAATCAGGCGGCTGCCGCTTTTGAAGGCAGTGACCACGGCATCTACGGCGCGGGCGATATCGGGAAGGCATTGTCGGACGACAGCGGGCACCCCGCTGTCTGCATCATTGATTTTTTCGAGGATGCCCAGAGTCGGCAACAGGTCGATATCCTGTGTATCCGGGTTGCGGGATTCGCTGGCCAGGGATCCGAGTTCGTTCGCGAGTGACGTGTTCATATCCCCCTCGCCGATTGGGCGCGATGATTGTTTGGGTGCGCGGCAGGCAGATAGGGATGCAGCCGGGCCTCGGAAAGTGTAATCACGGGGTTTCCGCGCCACCACCCGGGGCCCAATGGGATTGCGATAAGTGCGAACGGAGTCTCTTAAGGAGTTGTTGTTACGGCGCCGTCTGACGATTGGGATCAGCCCTGCGCGTTGAACTGCTTGCCGTTGACACCAATGCTGTCGTCACCCATCAGGTAGAGATAGGTGGGCATGATGTCTTCCGGAGTGGTGACACTTTGCGGGTCTTCGGCCGGGTAGGCGGCGGCGCGCATATTTGTGCGGGTGGCGCCGGGGTTGATGCTGTTGACGCGGATGTTCGATACGCCTTCCACTTCATCTGCCAGCACCTGCATCATGCCTTCGGTGGCGAATTTGGATACGGAGTAGGCGCCCCAGTAGGCGCGGCCCTTCAGGCCGACGCCGGAGCCAGTGAAGATCACTGATCCCGCCTTGGACTCTTCCAGCAGAGGCAGCATGGCCCTGGTGAGGCCGAAGGCGGCGTTCACGTTGATCTGCATCACCTGTTGCCAGGTGGCGTAGTGGTAGTTGGCAATCGGTGTGCGTTGGCCGAGTACACCGGCGTTGTGCAGCAGGCCGTCCAGGCGGCCGAACTCCTGGTCGACGCCCTGAGCCAGATATTCAAGCTCTTCCCATTTCACGCCGGCCAGGTCCACTGGCAGGATGGCGGGCTTGGCGCCGCCCGCGGCTTCAATCTCGTCGTAAACCGCTTCCAGTTTCGGCACGGTACGGCCGAGAAGAATTACGGTGGCACCGTGGGCTGCGAAGGTCTTCGCAGCCACCCGTCCAATGCCGTCTCCGGCGCCGGTAACGAGGATGACCTTGTCTTTAAGCAGGTCTGCGGGTGCGTTGTAGTCGGTGATGGTTTCAGACATCAATGGTCGAGCTCGTCTTTTTATTGCGGATTTCGATGTTCGCTTGCCGGGTGGCGGCAGCGATCATGGCTTGTTCAGGTAGTGTTGCTGGATGAGCGGCCAGATTTCGCTGGCGTCGTGTATCAGGTGGTCGGCGTTCCAGTTTTCCGGGTCGTCACCGCTGTCGACGTAGCCGTAGCTGCAGGCGACGGTAGGCATGCCCGCGGCGCGCCCAGCCTGGATGTCACGCACGTGATCACCCACATAAATTGCTTCAGACGGCTCGCAGCCGATCCGGCTACAGGCGAGCAGAATGGGCTCGGGGTCGGGCTTGCGGTTGGTGACGTCGTCCGGGCAGATAACTGCGCCCGGTGTGGGCAGGTGCGCAAATGCCTGTAGTAGTGGAATGGTGTAGGCGGAAGGCTTGTTGGTGACCACACCCCAGGCTATTCCATATTCTGCCAGCTGGTTCAGCAGTTTTTCGATCCCCGGGAAGGGCACCGTGTGCTTGGCCAGATGTGCGAGATACAGGTCGAGGAGCCGCTCGCGCAGCTGGTCGAACCCGGTCTGTCCCTCGTCGACACCGAACCCGAGGCGCACCATTGCACGGGCACCATTGGAGACCACTTCACGAATGGTGTTGTCCGCGAGCGGTGGGAGTTGCTCCTGTTGGCGCAGTTCATTGAGTACCACCACAAAGTCCGGGGCGGTGTCGAACAGGGTGCCGTCGAGGTCGAACAGTACAGCTTTCATCAATAGGTACTTCTGGATTTATTCTGCGGGTCGGGTGGTGTGCATCAGGTAATTGACGTCTACGTCCCTCGGGTTGAGTTTGTACTGCTTGGTGAGGGGATTGTAGGTCATACCGGTGATATCGCGGCTTTGCAGGCCGGCTTCGCGCACCCAGCGGCCGAGTTCTGACGGGCGGATAAACTTTCCGTATTCGTGGGTGCCCTTGGGCAGCATACGCAAGACATACTCGGCGCCAACTACGGCGAATAACCAGCCTTTGGGGGTGCGGTTAATGGTGGAGAAGAACAGGTGGCCACCGGGCTTGACCAGTTTGGCACAGGCGCGAATGACGGAGGCTGGGTCGGGCACGTGTTCGAGCATTTCCAGGCAGGTGACGATATCAAAGCTGCCGGGTTCTTTTTCGGCGAGCTCCTCTACGGGGAGGCGGCGATAGTCGATACTGACCCCACTCTCGAGAGCGTGCAGCTTGGCGACATTGAGAGGGGCTTCCCCCATATCGATGCCGGTAGCCTGGGCGCCGCGCTGGGCCATGGCTTCGGTGAGAATGCCGCCACCACAGCCGACGTCGAGCAGTTTCTTGCCGGCGACGGGGGCACGCTGGTCGATATAGTTGGCACGCAGGGGATTGATCTCGTGCAGGGGCTTGAATTCACCCTGCTGGTCCCACCAGCGGCTGGCCAGTTGTTCGAATTTGGCGATTTCTGCCGGATCTACGTTGGTCATTTGGGCCTTAATGTCTTTGTGGGATCCGTTTTCCCACCTTTGCTGGCGCTGCCGCTCTCGGAAACGATTACCGAGACCACCAGCTTCGATTCTTATTGTCTGACTATGTCAGCAACTGCCTAGTTCAGGCGACCCGCGATTCTATCACGCCATACCCCGGCCCGTTGCCTGAGTTCCTCCTCGTTCAGAGTGGTCAGTTCGCGCTCTTTCAGGAGCTGCTTCCCAGCTACCCACACATTGCGCACGTTGTGCCCGTTGGCGGTGTAGATCAGCTGGGACAGCGGGTCGTGCAGCGGTTGCTGCTCCAGCGCACTCAAATCCACCGCGCACAGGTCTGCGGCCTTGCCCACTTCCAGGCTGCCGGTCACATCGTCGATGCCCAGGGCGCGGGCACCGTTGATGGTGGCCATGGCGAGGGCCTGGTGGGCGGGCAGGGTGGCGGCGTCGCCGGCGACGGCCTTGGCCAGCAGGGCGGCGGTGTTGGTTTCGAGCAGCATGTCGAGACCGTTATTGCTGGCGGCGCCATCGGTGCCGATGGATACGTTGATACCGGCTGCCAGCAGTTTCCCAACGGGGCTGAACCCGGAGGCGAGCTTGAGGTTGGAGCGCGGGCAGTGGGCGATGTGGGCGCCGGTTTTCTGCAGCAGGGTAATGTCGTCGTCATTGAGTGCGGTCATGTGCACGCACAGCATTTCAGGCGACAGTAGACCGAGACGGTGCAGGCGCTGGGTGGGGCGTTCGCCGGTGTCGTTCACGGCACGTTCCACCTCACCGGCGGTTTCGTGCAGGTGCATCTGTACCGCCATGCCCAGCTCACCGGCGTAAATGGCGATTTTCTTCAGGGTTTCGTCGCCCACGGTATAGGGCGCGTGGGGGGCGAAGGCGAGGCCAACGCGCGGGTGGGATCGGTAATCGTCACGCAGGGCGAGGCCTTTCTCGATGGCGTCAAAGCCATTTCGGGACCAGGCATTCGGGAAGTCGATTACCGGAAAGGCGATCTGCGCGCGCATACCGGCGTCGCGGGCGGCGCCAGCGGTGGCCTCCGGGAAAAAGTACTGGTCGGAGAAGGTGGTGGTGCCGCTTTTGAGCATCTCAGCGATGGCCAGGCGGGTACCGTCGCCGACAAATTCCGGGGCAACCCACTTTTGTTCCGCAGGCCAGATATGTTTTTCCAGCCAGGTCATCAGCGGGTGGTCGTCCGCAAACCCGCGCAACAAGCTCATGGCGGCGTGGTTGTGGGTGTTGATCAGCCCCGGAATAAGGACCTGGTCGTCCAGGTGGTGCTCATCCGTGGGGGTAAACCGGTGCTGCGCTTCGCTCCTGGGCAGGATGGCAACGATGGTGCCGTCGTCAATGGCTAGCGAACAATTTTCATACACTCGCTGTTCGGGGATCACGGGAATGATCCAGCGGGCATGTATCAGGGTATCAATCGGTTGCTTTTTGTTCGCGTTGAAGGGTTGATCGGGGGTTTTTGCGGTAGCCATTGTGTGTTTTTTGTTCCATTGGAAAGCCGCTGACTTTAACGGTGAGAGCGCTCGTGAACAAGTCTGCACAAGTCGTCCTACGCGGCGCCAGTTGTGGTAGAATCGCCCGCTTGATCGGGGCTGTGACCAGTGAGCCCCGCCTGTTTCTCAGCCTTTGGCTGTGCTGCCCGATGCCGGGTATGCCGTCGGGGCATTGAGGGGGCCAGCCCTTGCTGGCGGCGTTAACGATAAGGAATGCCTGAAAATATGGGCGAAATAGCCAAAGAAATTTCTCCGATCAATATCGAAGAAGAGCTTAAGCAATCCTACCTCGACTACGCGATGAGCGTGATTGTGGGCCGTGCGTTGCCTGATGTGCGCGACGGACTCAAGCCGGTACACCGGCGCGTGCTCTTCGCCATGAACGAACTCAAAAACGACTGGAACAAGCCCTACAAAAAGTCTGCTCGTGTAGTGGGCGACGTGATCGGTAAGTACCACCCGCACGGCGATAGTGCGGTGTACGACACCATTGTGCGTATGGCCCAGCCGTTCTCCCTTCGCTATATGCTGGTCGACGGCCAGGGCAACTTCGGTTCCATCGATGGTGACAGCGCGGCGGCCATGCGTTACACCGAGATCCGCATGGACAAGCTCGCGCACGAGCTGCTGTCGGATCTGGATAAAGAGACCGTCAACTTTATCGATAACTACGACGGCTCCGAGCAGATGCCGGAAGTACTGCCGTCGCGGGTGCCGAACCTGCTGGTGAACGGCTCCTCTGGTATTGCGGTCGGTATGGCTACGAACATTCCGCCTCACAATATGAGTGAGGTGGTGCGCGGCTGTCTGGCGCTGATCGATAACAGTGAGCTGTCCATTGATGAGCTGATGGAATATATCCCCGGTCCGGATTTCCCCACTGGCGCGATCATCAATGGCCGCGCGGGCATTCTTATGGCCTACCGCACCGGCCGCGGACGAATCTATATCCGTGCCAAGGCGGAAGTGCTGCGGGATGAGAAATCCGGTCGCGAGACCATCATCATCCACGAGATTCCCTACCAGCTTAACAAGGCACGCCTGATCGAGCGTATTGCCGAGCTGGTAAAAGACAAGAAGATCGAAGGTATTTCCGAGCTGCGCGATGAGTCTGACAAAGACGGTCTGCGCGTGGTTATCGAGCTCAAGCGTGGCGAATTGGGTGATGTTGTTCTTAACAACCTTTATTCCCAGACGCAGCTCGAGAGCGTGTTTGGTATCAACATGGTGGCGCTGGTGGACGGCCAGCCAAAGCTGTTGAACCTCAAGCAGCTGCTGGAATACTTCATTCGCCACCGCCAGGAAGTGGTTACCCGACGCACCGTTTACCTGCTGCGCAAGGCGCGCGAGCGCGGGCATATCCTGGAAGGTCTGGCGATTGCTATTTCCAACATCGATCCGGTGATTGAGCTGATCAAAGCCTCCGCCACCCCGGCAGATGCCCGCGAGGCGTTGCTGGCCAAGGGCTGGCCGGTAGGTGAAGTGCAGCAGTTCCTGGAGCGTGCCGGTGCCGATGCATGTCGACCCGACGACCTGCCGCAGGAATTTGGCCTGCGCGACGGCAGCTACTATCTGTCCCCGGCCCAGGCCCAGGCCATCCTGGAATTGCGCCTGCACCGCCTCACCGGCATGGAGCACGACAAGCTGCTGGCGGAATACAGTGAGCGCCTCGAGCAGATCGCCGAGTACCTGGAGATTCTGGGTAGCCCGGAGCGCCTGATGCAGGTAATCCGCGAAGAGCTCGAAGTGCTGGAAAAAGAGTACGGCGATGCCCGTCGCACCGATATCGTGGCTTCCCGTCAGGATCTTTCCGTAGAAGACCTGATCACCCCGGAAGACAAGGTGGTGACCATCTCTCACGGCGGTTACGCCAAGAGCCAGCCGCTGGCCGACTATCAGGCACAGCGTCGTGGCGGCATGGGTAAATCCGCCACCCAGGTGAAAGACGAAGACTTTGTCGAACACCTGCTGATCGCCAACTCCCATGACACCATCCTCTGTTTCTCGAACAAAGGTAAGGTCTATTGGCTGAAGGTTTACGAGGTGCCCACCGCCGGTCGTGCATCGCGCGGCCGCCCGATGGTCAATATGTTGCCGCTCGAAGACGATGAGCGTATCAGTAGCCTGATGCCGGTATCCGAGTACGACGAAGACCACTTTATTTTCTTCGCCACCGCCAACGGCACGGTGAAGAAGACCCCGCTCACCGCTTTCTCCCGCCCGCGCAGCGTTGGTTTGCGCGCGATTGAGTTGGAAGAGGGCGATCGCCTGGTGGCCACCGCGATTACCGATGGCAGCCGGGACGTACTGCTGCTGACCAGTGCCGGCAAGGCCGCGCGCTTCTCCGAGCAGAATGTACGCTCCATGGGTCGTGTGTCCCGCGGTGTGCGCGGTATCCGCATGGCCGACGAGGTTTACGTTATCGCCATGGTGATCCCGGAAGAGGGTGGTTCGGTGATGATGGTTACCGAAAACGGTTACGGCAAGCGCACTGCAACTGCTGACTTCCCTACCAAGGGACGCGGCAATCAGGGTGTTATTGCTATCGCGGAAAGCGAGCGTAACGGCGCCCTGGTCGGTGCCTGTCAGGTGCACCCGGGCGAGGAGATCATGCTGATTTCCGACCAGGGTACCCTGGTGCGGACTCGTGTCGACGAGGTGTCTATCCTCGGCCGCAACACTCAGGGTGTCCGGGTTATCCGTCTGAAGAGCGGTGAGCACCTGGTAGGCTTGGCGCGGATTCAGGAAGCGGATGACCCCGAAGGTGAGGGTGAAGCGGCTGCTGACGGCGCCGCCGAGGAGTAATGACTGAATCTGGTTGACACCAAAAAAGGCTGCGAAATCTCGCGGCCTTTTTTGGCTTTGTGCGGTCAGCATTGTTTCTGGGCGAAAGGCCTGTAACTCCCGGCGAGTTGTTTTGCGTTTGGGGGTTTCGACATTGGCCTATCTGGTGAATTTTTAATTCAGGGCGCTTCGGTTTACTCGAGAGTGTCCATACATTTGTTTTCTTCTGTGGAAGTACGTCGATGAGGAAGTTTAATTTCTGTGCGGGTCCTGCGGCGCTGCCGGAGCCAGTTTTACGGCAGGCGCAGGAAGAGCTATTGGATTGGCAGGGCGTTGGGTGTTCGGTAATGGAGGTCAGCCACCGGTCGCCAGAATTTACTGCCGTGGCGGAAGCTGCCGAGCAGGATCTGCGGGATCTGTTGAGTATTCCCGGTAATTACAAGGTGTTGTTTCTGCAGGGCGGCGCCACCGCGCAGTTCAGTGCAATTCCCTGGAACCTGTTCGGTGCCGGCAGCAAGAGTGCCGATTACATCCATACTGGACAGTGGGCGGAAAAGGCCATCAAGGAAGCGCGGCGCTACGGCGAGGTGAACATCGTCGCTTCAGCGGAAGATCGCAATTTTTCCTATGCACCTGCGGCGGATGCCTGGCAGGAGAGTGATGATGCGGCTTACTTCCACTACACGCCCAATGAGACCATTGGTGGTGTCGAGTTCCCGTATATCCCGGAAGTGAAAAGTCCGCTGGTGGCAGACATGTCCTCTACGATCCTGTCGCAGCCTCTGGCGGTAGAGAGGTTCGGGTTTATCTATGCCGGGGCGCAGAAAAATATCGGCCCATCTGGCATCGCCGTGGGCATTGTGCGCGACGACCTGCTGGACCGTGCGCTGCCGGATATTCCGCGCAGCCTTAGCTGGAAGATCGCCGCAGATGGCCAGTCCATGGACAACACGCCGCCCACCTTTGCCTGGTACCTGTCCGGCCTGGTGTTCAAGTGGCTGAAAGCTCAGGGCGGTGTAGAGGCGATGGCGGAGTTGAGCTTGAAAAAGTCCCAGCTGCTGTACGGCTTTCTCGATCGCAGTGCTTTCTTCTCCAGTCCGGTGTCGGTGGAGAGCCGTTCGCGGATGAATGTACCGTTTGTCCTTGCTGACGAGAGTCTCGACAAGAAGTTCTTGAAAGAGTCCGAGGAGGCCGGCCTGCTGGCGCTCAAGGGGCATCGTTCAGTGGGCGGTATGCGCGCCTCCCTGTACAACGCAGTTCCGCTGGAGGCGGTGGAAGCGTTGGTGGCCTTTATGGCGGACTTCGAACAGCGCAACGGTTAATTCGAATATTGAATCAGTATTTAGGCGAGAGATATGTCTGAACAAAAGCCGCCGCAGGGCGAGCGTCTGCTCGAACTGCGCAATCGTATCGACAATATCGACAGCGATATCGCACGGCTGATTTCCGAGCGCGCCAATTGTGCGCTGGAAGTGGCAGAAGTGAAAAAGAGCAACGGTGAAGATGCGTTGTATTACCGCCCCGAGCGCGAGGCGCAGGTGTTGCGTCGCGCTATGGAGCGCAATCCCGGGCCGCTGACGGGCGAAGAAATGGCGCGCCTGTTTCGCGAAATCATGTCTGCGTGCCTGGCCCTCGAGGAGCCCATTAAGGTGGCTTACCTCGGGCCCGAGGGGACGTTTACCCAGCAGGCGGCACTGAAGCATTTTGGCCACTCCGCAGTATCCAAGCCGCTGGCAGCAATCGATGAGGTATTCCGCGAGGTGGAGGCCGGTGCGGTGAATTACGGCGTGGTGCCGGTAGAGAACTCCACCGAGGGCGTGGTCAATCACACCCTGGACAACTTCATGACCTCCAACCTGAAGATCTGTGGTGAGGTGGAGTTGCGGATTCACCAGCACCTGATGATTTCGGATATCACCCGCAAGGAATCCATCACGCGTATTTATTCCCATGCACAGAGCCTGGCGCAGTGTCGCAAGTGGCTGGACTCCTATTATCCCAAC
Source organism: Microbulbifer mangrovi (assembly GCF_002009015.1). GTDB lineage: Bacteria > Pseudomonadota > Gammaproteobacteria > Pseudomonadales > Cellvibrionaceae > Microbulbifer > Microbulbifer mangrovi. The sequence continues at coordinate 76,500 of NZ_LZDE01000346.1, forward strand.
GTTGAGCGGGTCGCGGTGGCGAGTAATGCGGAAGCGGCCAAGCGGGTGAAAGGTGAGTGGAATGCGGCGGCCATCGCTGGCGATATGGCGGCAGATCTGTACGGGCTGAAGATCCTGAATGAAAAAATTGAAGATCGCCCGGACAACTCCACGCGTTTCCTGATCATCGGCTCCCAGGCAGTGCCTGCCAGTGGCGATGACAAAACCTCACTGATGGTTTCCATGCGCAATGAGCCGGGTGCATTGCACGATCTGCTGGTGCCTTTCCAGACTCACGGTATTGATCTGACCCGGGTGGAAACCCGTCCTGCGCAGACCGGTAACTGGACCTACGTCTTCTTTATTGATTTCGTCGGCCACCGGGATAGCGACAATGTGGCGGCAGCGCTTAAGGACGTCGGTGCCTGCGCATCGGATATGAAAGTGCTGGGTTCCTATCCCCGCGGAGTGCTGTAAATGTCGCTGGCGGGGAATCTGGTCGGGCAGGAGGCCTCAGGTGGGGAAGGTGCGGATAGCCATGTAGTGGGGCGCTTGGTCGTGGTCGGCATCGGCCTGATCGGGGGCAGCCTTGCTCTGGGTCTGAAGGCGGCCAGTGGTTGTCGCGAGGTCATTGGTGTGGCGCGTCGCGCACAGACCTGCGAGCAGGCGCTGGCACTGGGTGTTGTAGACCGAGCGGTTACCGATATTGCCGAGGTGCTGCCGGAACTTCAGGCGGGGGATGTGATTTTCGTCTCCGTGCCCACGCTGACCGTGGAAGCGGTATTTGCCCAGCTGAAAGATCGACTACCTGCCGGTGTTACCGTCACCGATGGCGCCAGCGTCAAGGGCAGTGTGGTTGCCGCGGCGGAAAATGTATGGGGTGTGGTGCCGGAATTCCTGGTGCCTGGCCATCCGATTGCCGGTTCCGAACAGAGCGGTGTTACTGCCGCGCGCGACGATCTCTATATTGCTCACCGCATTATCCTCACCCCGGAGGAGAGCACCGGGGCAGAGCATGTGCAGCGCATTCAGGCAATGTGGCAAGCCGTGGGCGCAGAAGTGCTGAGCATGCCGGTGTCGGAACACGACGAAGTGCTGGCTGCCACCAGTCATCTTCCCCATGTGATTGCCTTTGGTCTGGTGGATACCCTGGCGCACGATGCGGAAAATGAAAATATCTTCCGCTATGCCGCCGGCGGTTTTCGCGACTTCACCCGTATCGCCTCCAGTGATCCGGTGATGTGGCGGGACATCATGCTTGCCAACCGGGATGCAATTTTAAAATCCATCGATCTCTACACCTCCAATCTGGCGTCCCTGCGCAGTGCCATTGCCAGCGGCGATAGCGAACACCTGATGGGGGTTTTTACCCGTGCCAAGGCGGCGCGGGATCACTTTACGAAAATGCTGGCCAAAAAAGCGTATACAGAAACTATGGAAGCGAAGGAAGTAACATTTATCGCCCAGCCGGGCGGTGCTGTGAACGGTGAACTGCGGGTGCCCGGAGACAAATCCATGTCGCACCGCTCCATCATGCTGGGTTCCCTGGCAGAGGGTGTCACCGAGGTAGAAGGATTTCTGGAAGGCGAGGATGCGCTGGCCACTCTGCAGTCTTTCCGTGATATGGGCGTGGTGATCGAGGGGCCGGTCAATGGCCGCGTCACCATCCACGGTGTCGGCATGCATGGCTTGCAGGCGCCTCCGGGGCCTCTGTACGTTGGCAACTCCGGTACTTCCATGCGCCTGCTGGCAGGATTGCTGGCGGGGCAGAAGTTTGATGTCACCCTGACCGGTGATGAGTCCCTTTCCAAGCGCCCGATGAATCGCGTGGCCAATCCGCTGCGTGAAATGGGTGCCGAGGTGGAGACTGGCGAGGGTGGTCGTCCTCCGTTGAAGATCAGGGGTGGCAAGGCGCTCAAGGCGATCGATTACATCTTGCCCATGGCGAGTGCGCAGGTGAAATCCTGTGTGCTGCTGGCCGGTCTTTACGCCGATGGCGAAACCAGTACCACCGAGCCTGCGCCCACGCGGGACCACACAGAGCGTATGCTGGCAGGCTTTGGTTACGAGGTGCTGCGCGATGGTGCCCGCGCCAGTCTCGCCGGTGGCGGCAAACTGTCCGCCTGCCAGATCGATGTACCTGCAGATATTTCCTCCGCAACCTTCTTTATGGTGGCTGCGAGTATCGCGCCGGGCTCGGACGTCTTGCTGCAGCACGTGGGAATCAACCCCACGCGCGATGGTGCTATCACTATCCTGCGCGAAATGGGTGCCGACATCACCCTGGAAAATCGCTGCGAAGTGGGTGGTGAACCGGTCGCGGATATCCGCGTGCGCTACGCTCCCCTCAAGGGCATCAATATTCCGGAAGATCAGGTTCCCCTGGCGATCGACGAGTTCCCAGCAATTTTTGTCGCCGCCGCCTGTGCCGAAGGTGAGACAGTCCTGACTGGCGCAGAGGAGCTGCGAGTCAAGGAGAGTGACCGCATCCAGGCGATGGCGGATGGCCTCAAGATTCTCGGTATTGACGCCGAGCCGACCCCGGATGGCATTGTGGTTCAGGGTAAGGGTGGCAGTGGTGACGGCGCTGTATTTGGCGGCGGCGAGGTGGACAGCCTCGGCGATCACCGCATCGCCATGTCTTTCGCCGTGGCTGCCCTGCGCTCTGGTGCGGATATTCGTATCCAGCACTGTGCCAATGTGGCGACCTCGTTCCCGAACTTCGCCGAGCTGGCCACCAATGCGGGTATGAATCTGGACGTGCGCTGAGTGCGTCGCCAGCCTATACCGCTAAGTTAGAACCCGATCCGCAATATTCACGCGAGCAGCAGTACCGATCGTTATGACAGAAGCTACCCCCAAGGCCCCAGTGGTCACCATCGACGGCCCCAGCGGCTCCGGCAAGGGCACCATCGCCAAGTTGCTGGCGGACAAGCTGGGCTATGCACTACTTGATAGCGGTGCACTTTACCGCCTGACTGCATTGGCTGCTCTCAACGCCGATGTGGATCTGGCGGACGAGGCGCGCCTCGCCGAGACCGCGGCAAATCTGGATATTCGCTTTGCCATCGCGGGGGGAGAGGTTGCTGCAATGCTCGAAGGTAAGGATGTCAGTCGGGATATCCGTATGGAGCGGGTGAGCATGGCGGCGTCTCAGGTGGCCGCGGTTCCTGCAGTGCGTGCGGCACTGCTGCAGCGTCAGCGGGACTTCCGCGCGGCCCCGGGGCTGGTGGCTGACGGTCGCGATATGGGCACTACGGTGTTTCCCGACGCGCCAGTCAAGATATTCCTGACCGCCAGCGCGGAAGAGCGCGCCCGCAGGCGCTTCGACCAGTTGCAGGGTAGGGGGGTTTCTGTTAGCCTCCGCGACCTGCTGGAGGACATCCGCGCCCGGGACGACCGGGATATGAACCGCGCAGCCTCCCCACTGGCACCGGCGGAAGACGCCACAGTGCTGGATAGCACGGACATCGATATAGACGGTGTTCTGCAAAAGGTGCTCGAGTTGGTACAAAAACGTATCGCCTGAGCCGGACTGGCAAACAGTTCCTAAAATCAGTTTTTTAACAACAGCGGCCGGGATCAGCCAGAATCGCCCGGCCGCTGTTGTAATCCGACCCGCGTGCTGGCAGCGCGGTGGGGTCTGAGCTGAAGATTGACTACCTTTTACAGTCATCCCCGGCCGGGCCTGCCCCATATAGGTATGAGTAATGACCGAGAACTTTGCTGAGTTATTTGAAGAGAGCTTGAAGAGTGTTGAGATGGCGCCTGGCGCTATCGTGACCGGTATGGTTATCGACATCGATAAAGACTGGGTAACCGTACACGCGGGCCTGAAGTCTGAAGGTGTTATTCCGGCAGAGCAGTTCAAAAACGAGAAAGGCGAAGTCGATCTGCAGATCGGCGACGAAGTACAGGTAGCTCTGGAAGCCGTTGAAGATGGCTTCGGTGAAACCCGTCTGTCCCGCGAAAAAGCCAAACGCGCTGAAGCCTGGAAAATCCTCGACGCTGCACACGCTGCAGACGAAGTGGTTAAGGGTGTTATCAGCGGCAAGGTTAAAGGTGGCTTCACTGTTGACGTTGCCAACATCCGCGCGTTCCTGCCGGGCTCTCTGGTAGACGTACGTCCGGTTCGCGACACCGCGCACCTGGAAGGCAAAGAGCTCGACTTCAAAGTGATCAAGCTGGATGCCAAGCGCAACAACGTTGTTGTTTCCCGCCGTGCAGTAATGGAAGCAGCGAACAGCGAAGAGCGCGAAGCACTGCTGGCCAGCCTGCAAGAAGGTATGGCGATCAAGGGTATCGTGAAGAACCTGACCGACTACGGCGCGTTCGTAGATCTGGGCGGTATCGACGGCCTGCTGCACATCACCGATATGGCTTGGAAGCGCATCAAGCACCCGAGCGAGATCGTGAACGTCGGCGACGAGATCGAAGTAAAAGTCCTGAAGTTCGACCGCGAGCGCAGCCGCGTATCCCTGGGTCTGAAGCAGCTGGGCGAAGATCCTTGGGTATCCATCAAGCAGCGTTACCCGGAAAACAGCCGCGTGAAGGCTGTTGTAACCAACCTGACCGACTACGGCTGCTTCGCGGAGCTGGAAGAAGGTGTGGAAGGTCTGGTACACGTTTCCGAAATGGATTGGACCAACAAGAACATTCACCCGTCCAAAGTTGTCAATGTTGGCGACGAGGTCGAGGTAATGATTCTGGACATCGACGAAGAGCGTCGTCGTATCTCCCTGGGTATCAAGCAGTGTCAAGAAAACCCGTGGGATGCCTTCGCGCGTAAATTCGCTAAAGGCGACAAGATCTCCGGTAAGATCAAGTCCATCACTGACTTCGGTATCTTCATCGGTCTGGACGGCAGCATCGACGGTCTGGTTCACCTGTCCGACATCTCCTGGAACGAAGCTGGCGAAGAAGCCGTACGCAAGTTCAAGAAAGGTGACGAGCTGGAAACCGTTATCCTGGGTATCGACTCCGACCGCGAGCGCATCTCCCTGGGTATCAAGCAGCTGGAATCCGATCCGTTCTCTGATTACGTAACCAACAACGATCGCGGCAGCATCGTAATGGGTACCATCAAAGAAGTGGACGCCAAGCAAGCCATCATCACCCTGGCGGACGAAGTTGAAGGCGTTCTGCGCGCTTCCGAAATCAGCCGCGACAAGGTTGAAGATGCCCGCAACGCCCTGAAAGAAGGCGAAGAAGTAGAGACCAAGATCACCAGCGTGGATCGCAAGAACCGCGTGATCAGCCTCTCCATCAAAGCCAAGGATCAGGACGACGAGAAGCAGGCGATCAAGGATCACAGCAAGAAGCAGGCAGAACAGGTTCAGCCGGCAACTATCGGTGATCTGATCAAGGCTCAGATGAATAACAAAGACTAATAGGTCCTTGCTATTCATGGTCTCAGCTCAATGAGTTGAGGCTATCCGAAAGCCGGACTGGGGTTGCCCAGTCCGGCTTTCTATTAGATGATTGCCGCTATTCCAGAATAATCAATGACTTAGAAAGGATTGCGGACTGCATGACCAAGTCTGAACTGATCGATAAGATAGCTCTGAGGTTGGATCAGCTGCCGGTAAAGGATGTGGAGCTGGCGGTCAAAGTCATGCTGGACACCATGTCGGGTGTGCTGGCGGAAGGAGAGCGGATAGAAATACGCGGATTTGGCAGCTTTTCCCTGCATTACCGCGCACCGCGAACCGGGCGTAACCCCAAAACCGGGGACTCCGTCGAACTGGCCGGGAAGTATGTACCTCACTTCAAGCCGGGAAAAGAACTCAGGGACAGAGTAAATCAGCAGATGCAGCGCGACGAGTACGAGAGCGCCTGATTGCCGAGCTGATTGCAGTGGGCTAACACTGTAACGGAATTAAGATTTTTCACTCCTTGCGGAGTCGGAGGTTCATTTGTCATTTCTGCGCTGGATATCTCGATTACTGTTTGGGGTGCTCGCACTCGCCTGTATTGCCCTGGGCGTATATTTCGCCGTAGACAACCCGGAAAGTATTACGCCACGATTTGCAGGGTATGACCTGTTTCCGGGTAGCGTGGGATTCTGGCTGATTGGTTTCTTGCTGATCGGTGCCTTGCTGGGCTTCCTGGCCAGCCTGCTGCCCTACTGGACCGAGCGGCGCCGGGTAAAAGCGCTGGAGCGTCAGTTGCTGCGTACCGAGCGCGAGCTGCACACGGTTCGTCGCCAGGTTGCCGGAGAGTGAGTTGAGCGACCTGACATTTTTCATTTTTATTTTTGCCGCCATCGGGATCGGCTGGTATCTCGGTCGTAAGAGCGGCAAAAAGAAAGGTGCTAAAAACAATCAGCACCAGGCGCTGGCGCAGTCCTATGCGCAGGGCCTCAATTATCTTCTCAGCGAGCGCCACAACGATGCCATCGAGAAATTTATCGATGCGTTGGAGGTCAGCAGCGCCACCTTCGAAACCCATCTGGCCCTCGGCAACCTGTTGCGCAAGCGTGGCGAGTACGATCAGGCCATCCGGGTGCACCAGAACCTGTTAGCCCGTCCGAGCCTGAACCGTATCAGTCAGCAGAAGGCCCAACTAGAGCTGGCCCGGGACTATATAGCCGCGGGATGGCTGGATCGCGCCGAGCGCCTGCTGCAGGAGCTGGTGGAAACGTCTTCCGAGCTGCGCAGTACCAGTCTGGAATACCTCGTTGAGGTTTACCGGGATGAGCGGGAGTGGGCCAAGGCCATTCACGCGGTCAATCTGTTGCACAGCCGCCGATTCAAAAAATTGCCGGAAGAGTGGGCCCCGATCCAGGCGCACTTCTGCTGCGAGCTGGCGGACGAAGCCATCAATGGAAAAGACTATCTGAGCGCGCGCAAGCATATCGATGCGGCGCTGGGGTACGATCGTCATTCGGTGCGAGCCAACCTGTTGCTTGGGCGTCTCGAATACCTGCTGGGGCGTCCGCAGAGTGCCATCAAGGTCCTGGAGCGGGTGCCAAAGCAGAACCCGGACTATATTCCCGAAATCCTCGAGCTACTGATTACCAGCTATGAAGCGGTGGGTGATGAGGCTGGCCTCGTGGATTACCTGGAGCGGTTGCTCAAAGAGCATCCCTCCAACAGTGTGCTGATCGCTTTGACCGAGCGCATCCATCAGCAGAGAAGCGAGGCCGATGCTGCCGCTTTTATTGGCAAGCAACTGGCGCTGCGCCCGTCTCTGCGCGGGTTGGGGCATTTTCTCAACCTGCACGTGGATAGTACCCAAGGGCGCGCTCGTGAAAACCTGTTCCTGCTGAAAAACCTGATTGACCAGCTTATCGCCAGCCGGCCCCATTACCGCTGCAATAACTGTGGTTTTTCCGGTAACCAGCTGCACTGGCTTTGCCCCAGCTGCAAGCGCTGGGACAGTGTGCGTTCCGTAAAGGGTATCGAGGGCGAGTAAGCTTCGGCCCGCGGCGCGTACCCTTCAACCTGTTTCTGACTTTTGAGGTGTTCATTGACTGACTCTGTATCCTCTCCGGTGATCGTGGCACTGGATTACGACAACGCGGAAGCTGCTCTGGCGATGGCCGCACAACTTGACCCAACCGTGTGTCGGGTTAAGGTCGGCAAAGAGCTGTTTACCATTGCGGGCCCCGACCTGGTGCGCAAGCTCGTGGAGTCCGGATTTCAGGTGTTTCTGGATCTGAAATTTCACGATATTCCCAATACTGTTGCGGCTGCGGTACGCGCGGCGGCGAATCTGGGTGTATGGATGGTCAACGTGCACGCCAGTGGTGGCGAGCGGATGATGCGCGCTGCTGCTGAGGTTCTGGCCCCGCTGGGTGACCAGCGTCCGCTGCTGATTGGCGTCACAGTGCTGACAAGTACCGCGGAAGATGAGTTGGCACCGGTCGGGGTTACTCGCCCGCTTGCCGAGCAGGTGGTAGCACTGGCCAAGCTCGCGCAAGAAAGCGGGCTGGACGGCGTGGTGTGTTCCGCTCAGGAAGCCGAAAAACTGAAGTCTGAATGCGGTTCTGATTTTGCCCTGGTAACCCCCGGCATTCGTCCGGCGGGCTCCGACGCGGGCGATCAGCGGCGTATCGTGACCCCGGTGCAGGCGCTGAAGAATGGTTCCGATTATCTGGTGATTGGTCGCCCGATTACCGGGGCTGAAAATCCGGCAAAAGCGCTCGCGGCCATCGTCGAGGAAATTCAGCAATCGGAGCGATAAGCTCCGGTTGGAACGGTTGTTCAAATTTGAGATCGGGTGTATTGCGCTGTAATAGCGCGTAATGGCTATTCGCTCAAAAATCCCGGTATTAGATGGTAGAGTCTTTCAGGCCTTGGGGAAGTTTGTGGTCCCATGGAGTTAAAAGGAGTGTAAACCCAAAACAATCAAAAGGATTTTGCCATGAAATTTTTCCGTATCCCGCTGGCCGCAATTTTTGCGATTGCCCTGTTGGTCACCAACGCTCAGATGGTGAGCGCTGAGGAGACTGCGTCGCAGGAGCAAGTGCAGGCGCTGGTTAACCTGAATACAGCCTCCGTGGAGGAGCTGTCCGAGGTGCTGGAAGGCGTAGGCCCCGCAAAGGCGGCGCTGATCGTCGAGTACCGCGAGGCGAACGGAAACTTTTCCAGCACGGAGCAGTTGCTGGAGGTGAAGGGAATCGGGGTTGCCACGCTGGAGAAGAACAAGGATCGGATCCAGCTGTAATGATCTCATCGAGACAGCGCCAGAGGGCGCTGTCTTTTTTTGTGGGGTCGGATTGAGCTGGGACCGATTGAAATATACAGAAGGTAGAAAAGGTAAAAATGCGCTGGGTGGTAATAGGCAGCTCGGGATATATCGGTTCGGCTTTGTGCCGTTACCTGATTGAGGACGGTAGGGCGGTGCTCTCCGTATCTCGTGGTGCGGCAGGTCCACAGGGGTGTCGCCACCTTCAGATCGGGGAGTTTGTTGCGGAGTCGTTTGCCGGTTTATTCGAGCCCGGGGACATCGTCGTCTACGCAGCCGGGATGTCGTCCGCGCGGGATTGCCGCAAGAACCCTGTGCTGGCAGATATGTTGAACAGTCAGCTGCCGGGCGCACTACTGCCGCTCGCCGACAAGGCGGGGGCGGAACAGTTTATATACCTTTCCAGTGTCAAGGCGGTGCGTGCGCCCGCTGGAGAGGTTGTGATAGAGGGAGTGGGGCAGCCTGCTGAAGATCCGTACGGCCATAGCAAGTGGCGTGCAGAGCAGGGTTTGCTGGCTCTGCATTGCGCTACACGGATCAATATCCTGCGCCCGGCGGCTGTTTACGGGGAGTATTCCGGAGATGCGGGAGTAGGGCAGCCGACCCCGCGCAAGCGCGCGTTCGTGTGGCGGAATAGATTGAAGCGGTGGTGCAAGTTGATTCCCGTGGTGCCAGCGACCGGGTATCGGAGTTTTGTAGCATTGGGGGATCTGCTTTCCGCCATAGTGATACTGGCGGAATCCAGCTGTAACCGGGAAGTGTTTATTGCTGCGGAACCCCGATATTACAATCTGGCTGCGATCGGCGAGGCAGCCAGTGGGCGCCGTGTAAAAAGTGATCGATTTTTTGCCGGGTTACTGCTGCTGCCATTCCGGGTTCTGTCGGTCCTAGGCGTCAAGACCAGCATCCTTGAAGTGACGCGGAGCGAGCTTTATAGTGCTGGGCGCCTAAAATCGCGGCTCAACTGGCGGCCGGATGGGCAATACAGTCAATTTTTGAGGGGTAAATAATGGGGGCGGTTCTGGAAATTTGGCTGGCCCCGTTATTAGTATCCTCTGTGGTAACCGCGTGCATTTTACGCGTGCTGCTTGCCCGCCTGGGTAACCTGGCGCTGGACACACCGAATCATCGCTCCCTGCACGAGACGCCGGTGCCGCGTACCGGTGGCTGGGCACTAATTGGCGGTGTCTGCTGCGGCATAGCGATCAGTGGTATGACGCTATCTGTTGGCACCGTTTTTGCTTTTCTCCTGTTGTTTTTAGTGTCACTGGTTGACGATTTGCGTCAGCTTGGCGCTGGATTGCGCTTTGCTGTACAAACTTTATCCGTATCGTTGCTATTGTATTCACTGGCGCCTCAGGTCGAGCTTTTGCTTTTGTGGCCTGTTCTGATTTTTGCCGGTGTGTGGTCCATCAACCTGTACAACTTTATGGACGGGATGGACGGTTTTGCTGGCAGTATGACGGGTATCGGCTTTGCCACATTGGGTATCGTCTGCGCTTTACGGGGGACGACCGCACTGGCGGGGATCTGTTTCCTGATGGCCATCTGTAGTGTCGTGTTTCTGTACTACAATTGGCCGAAGGCGCGTATCTTTCTTGGAGATGCGGGCTCTACGGTAATCGGCCTGGCTGTGTTCGCTGTAGGCGTCTCGGGTTGGCAGCAGGGAGTATTCCACTGGTTGGTGCCGCTACTGGTATTTTTACCGTTCTGGCTGGATGCGACAGTTACCTTGATGATCCGGGTGTTGAAGAGAGAGCGCTGGTGGGAGGCGCACCGGCAACACCTGTATCAGCGTATGGCTTTGAGGTTTGGGGTAAAAACTTCACTTTTTATCGAGTTGTCCGTGATGCTCTGCACGTCCCTGTTGGCGTTGCTACTGGTAGTATCTGGGGTGGCTTGAATTATTCCATCGGAAGGTTGAGATGTATTTGTTTAGGGAATGGATCACTCTGATCCTGGACCGGATCATATTGGGGGAATAGTGAAGCGCTTTTACAAGGCTGCGCAAAAAAACTACAAGCCGGTTTTAATGCTGTGTTACGACCTGCTGATGCTAACGGCGGCATTTCTGCTGGCGATGACCATCCGGTTCAATGGGGCCGGACTGGTTACCGAGCCTGCAATGGCGCTGTGCCTCGGGATGACGCTGGTCTCCAGTAGTTTCATATTCCTGCGGTTGGGGCTGTACCGCACGGTAATTCGCTACATGGGGCAGCAGGCGATTGTAGCTGTGCTCCAGGGGGTTACCGCCTCGGCGGTGGTGCTGGCCGTCGCTTCCTACCTTACCTACGCCGGCGTACCCCGTTCGGTTCCTGTTATTTACTGGTGTTTCGCACTGATAACCGTGGGCGGCTCCCGCTGGCTGGTGCGTATCTATTACCAGATGGCGCTGGAAATCCACAAAAACAGAGTGGCGATCTACGGTGCGGGCACCGCCGGACTTCAGCTCTATAAAGGGTTGATCCATGGCGAAATGTACAAAACTGTCGCCTTTTTCGATGACAATGCCTCCAAGCAGAATACCCTGATCGACGGTGTGCTGGTCTACAGTCCGGCGAATATTCTGGAAGTGATCGCTGAGCGGGATATTTCCGAAGTGCTGCTGGCCATGCCGGGCGTGCCCAAGCGACGTCGCCGGGAAATTACCCGCAGTCTGCGAGAGCGCGGCATTGTGGTGAAAGTGATTCCGGGCATGGAAGAGCTGGTAGACAGTGCCGGTCGCGTGTCCGATGTCTCCCAGATCTATGAAAACATTCTCGGCCGCGCGCCGGTCGAGCCCCAGAAGGAGCTGGTATCTTCCTCGATAGCCGGCAAGATCGTGCTGGTGACTGGCGCAGGTGGCTCTATCGGGTCTGAATTATGCCGTCAGATCATCCAGTGGGAGCCGGCGCAGCTGATCATGCTGGAGGCGTCGGAATTCTCCCTGTACCAGATCGAGCGCGAGCTGCGTCAGCAGCAGCAGGACGAAAACCTTCAGGTGGAAGTGACAGCGCTGTTGGGGGATGTCCGTAATCGCACCCGCATGGCGGAGATTATCCAGTCGTTCAAGATTCATACTATTTATCACGCAGCGGCCTACAAGCATGTCCCGCTGGTAGAGCAGAACGTTGCAGTGGGCGCCGAGAACAACGTCCTCGGCACGCTGTCTGTACTGGAAGCCGCTGAGGCCTCAGGCGTTGAACAGTTTGTACTGGTCTCCACCGATAAGGCGGTGCGCCCCACCAATGTAATGGGGGCCACCAAGCGTCTTGCCGAGCTCGTCTGTCAGGATTTCGGGCGGCGCTTCGGTCGCACCCGCGTATGTATGGTGCGCTTTGGTAATGTACTCGGTTCTTCGGGTTCGGTTATTCCCCTGTTTACCGACCAGATCAATGCCGGTGGCCCGGTAACGGTGACCCACCCCAAAGTGACCCGATTCTTTATGACCATCCCGGAAGCTGCACAGCTGGTCCTGCAGGCGGGCAGTATGGGGCGCAAGGGCGAAGTTTTCGTGCTCGATATGGGGGAGCCGGTACGTATCCTCGATATCGCCCGGCGCCTTATTCAGATCATGGGGCATACCGTGCGTGATGACGCCAACCCGGATGGGGATATCGAAATTCAGATCACCGGCTTGCGTCCTGGCGAAAAGCTGTATGAAGAGCTGTTGCTGGGTGACACGGTCGCGGGAACCGACCATCCCATGATTATGCGCGCGGAAGAAGAGCGCTTGTCCAGTGAGCAGTTGCAGTTGTTTATTGGTGAGCTGCGCGAAGCTTGCGCCCGGCAAGACGCGGAAAGTGTCCATCGGATCCTGGTGGAAGCGGTGAAAGACTATGCGCCGAAGCAGGAACTGATCGACGTGGTGTGGAACCAGTCGATGGCGAGTGCTGCAGATCGCGGACTGCCGGTGGCGGCAGAGCGCGGTGCGGAAGTGAAGCAGTTGCCGACCGCAGGAAGGGGTAGGGTACGGCGCCTGACGGGTGAAATGCCTGAGGTGTAGTGGGTGGTATTTGTCCGGCCGAGAATTTGGAAGAAGCCCCGCATCATGCGGGGCTTCTTCTTTTCTGGCGTTTCTCGATAGCGTTTCACGCAGATCTATTTGGTGGATCTTCAGGCAATAAAAAACCCCGCGACCTTTTCAGGTGCGGGGTTTCTTTATTTGGCTCCGCCTGCTGGGCTCGAACCAGCGACCCAATGATTAACAGTCATTTGCTCTACCAACTGAGCTAAGGCGGAACTGTGTCTGATCAGTCTGCAAAATGCCGTCCCGGTCAGATGGCGCGTATCTTATAGAGCACCCCAGAGTAGGTCAACCCCTTTATTTAAAATTAACCCTTTGATTTTGCAGTGTTTATTTTCTCGCCGGGTGAGTGTGGCCGAGGGGGTGAAATTTGTCGCCGCGGTGTTCATCCGCCTACAATTTCCGTCTTGGGAGCGCGCGCCGCGCGCACAGCAGATTGGTGAGTAGGGCATATGGAATCGCGACCATTTGAAGTGGTGAGCAAGTACGAGCCGGCCGGTGACCAGCCAGCCGCAATTGAAGCGCTGGTAGAAGGTATCGGTGACGGTCTCGCACACCAGACCCTGCTGGGGGTTACCGGCTCGGGCAAGACCTTCACCATGGCCAATGTGATCGCCCAGGTGCAGCGGCCCGCCATTGTCATGGCCCACAACAAGACCCTCGCGGCGCAGCTCTACGGCGAGCTCAAGGAGTTCTTTCCGCGCAACGCCGTGGAGTACTTTGTTTCCTACTACGACTACTACCAGCCGGAAGCCTATGTGCCGTCGTCGGACACCTTTATCGAGAAGGATGCGTCGGTCAACGAACACATCGAGCAGATGCGTCTGTCCGCCACCAAGGCATTGATCGAGCGCAAGGATGTGATCGTGGTGGCCACCGTGTCCGCCATCTACGGCCTGGGTGATCCGGACAAATACCTGAAAATGGTACTGCACCTGGACCGCGGCGATATCGTCGATCAGCGCACTATCCTGCGCCGTCTGGCAGAGCTGCAGTACACCCGCAACGATGCCGATTTCCGCCGTGCGACCTACCGGGTACGCGGGGACATTATCGATATTTACCCCGCCGACTCGGATATGGAGGCGGTGCGTCTGTCCCTGTTCGATGAGGAGATCGAAGAGATCACCCTGTTCGATCCGTTGACCGGGGAGATTCTGCACAAGGTGCCGCGTATCACGATCTTCCCCAAATCGCACTATGTGACACCGCGGGAAACCATCGTCAAGGCCATCGACCAGATCAAGGAGGAGCTCACCGAGCGTCTCAAGCAGCTGCGTGACAACAACAAACTGCTGGAGGCCCAGCGCCTGGAGCAGCGCACCCGTTACGACCTGGAGATGATGCAGGAGCTGGGCTATTGCAACGGGGTGGAAAACTATTCGCGCTATCTCTCCGGTCGCGACGTGGGGCAGCCACCGCCCACGCTGTTCGATTACCTGCCGCACGATGCCTTGCTGATCATCGATGAGAGTCACGTAACCGTGCCGCAGATCGGCGGTATGTACCGCGGTGACCGCTCGCGCAAAGAGACCCTGGTGGAGTACGGATTCCGCCTGCCTTCGGCACTGGATAATCGCCCGCTCAAGTTTGAAGAGTGGGAGAACCTGTCGCCACAGACGATCTTTGTATCCGCGACGCCGGGCAAATATGAGGCGGAGCACGCCGGGGCCGTGGTTGAGCAGGTGGTGCGCCCCACTGGCCTGGTGGACCCTATCGTGGAGGTGCGCCCGGCGGCCACCCAGGTGGACGATACGCTGTCCGAGATCCACCGGTGTGTGGATGCGGGACAGCGCGTGCTGATTACCGTGCTGACCAAGCGCATGGCAGAGGATCTGACCGAGTACCTGAGCGACAACGGCGTACGCGTGCGCTACCTGCACTCGGATATCGACACGGTGGAGCGGGTGGAAATCATTCGCGACCTGCGCATCGGCGAGTTCGACGTTCTGGTGGGCATCAACCTGCTGCGGGAAGGCCTGGATATGCCCGAGGTCTCTCTGGTGGCCATATTTGATGCGGACAAGGAAGGCTTCCTGCGTTCCGATCGCTCGCTTATCCAGACCATCGGTCGCGCTGCCCGTAACCTGCAGGGCAGGGCCATTCTGTATGCCGACAAAATTACCGATTCCATGCAGCGTGCGCTGGACGAAACCCAGCGCCGCCGGGAAAAGCAGCTGGAGCATAACGCAGAGCACGGAATTACTCCGAAAGGCATTGTCAAAAGTGTCGCCGATATTATGGAGGGTGCCATCGCGCCGGGCGTGCCGGCCCGTGGTCGACGCAAGGTGGCAGAGAAGGGCGGTACCTACAAAGCCGACCAGAAACCGCTCTCGGATAAGGAGCGTTGGGCAAGGATCGAAGAGCTGGAAGAGAAAATGTACCAGCACGCGAAGAACCTGGAATTTGAGGCCGCGGCAAAACTGCGCGATGAAATCACCCAGCTCAAGGAACAGCAGTAACGGGACACTTATTGCGCCGCACAGGCTGATTCGGTAGTCTGAAGTGGTACGTGAATATCGTACTACATAAGCTGGCTCCAACAGCCCACAATGGATTGGCGCGTGATAAAAATAAAAGGATTGCGCAGGGAGTATGGTGACGGCGATGCCCGGGTAGTGGCATTGCGCGATGTCTCCCTGCATATTGAAAAGAACGAATTTGTCGCTGTAATGGGCTCATCCGGGTCCGGCAAGTCGACACTGATGAATATCCTCGGCTGTCTGGATCAGCAGACAGCCGGCCACTACTGGCTCGATGATCGCGAAGTGTCGAGCTTCGACGACGCATCCCTCTCCGCCATCCGCAATCGCCATATCGGCTTTATTTTTCAGACTTTCCATCTTTTGCCGCGTCTTACCGCGCAGCAGAATGTGATGCTGCCCCTGCGTTTTGCCGACACCGACTTGTCAGCGGATGCCGGTGAGCGCGCCGTAGAAATGCTTGCGCGGGTGGGTTTGGGGCATCGTATTGATCATCGACCATTCGAGATGTCTGGCGGCCAGCGGCAGCGGGTTGCCATTGCACGGGCGCTGATTAATCGGCCAAAAGTCATTTTTGCCGATGAGCCCACGGGTAACCTCGATAGTAAGACCTCTGAAGAAATTCTCGAATTGCTGTGCGCGCTACATGACGAAGGGCAGACCATCGTCATGGTGACCCATGAGCAGGAAGTGGCAAGCCGTGCCCAGCGCATTATCCGCATGAGCGATGGCGAAGTGGTGGAGGATTCGAAATGTCCCGCCTAGTCGTCCTGCTACTGCTGCTCATATCGTCCCCAGTCCTCTCTTCACAGGCGCCACTGTTGCTCAGTGGCGAGCTGCGCGCGGAAAAAAGCCAGTCGTTCTTTTCGCCGACTACCGACAGCTGGCGGGTCGAAGTGCAATGGCTGATGCCTGAGGGGCAGGTAGCGCAGCCGGAGGAAATCGTCGCGGTATTTGACGGTGCTGCGATTCAGGGGGAGATTGATTCGCAAATCGCTGTCCTGGAGACCGCGGAAGAAAAACTGGACAAGGACGACAGCAAGTTTGCCCAGGATGTGCTGGAGAAAACCTACGCACTCAAGCGCGCGGAGTTACTGCTGAAAAAGGCGGGCATCGACGCCGCGGTCCCCAAGCAATACCTGAGTGCCTACGAGTATGAATCCTATCAGGTAGCCGAAAAGCAGGCGGAGTCCGCCGTGCGCAAGGCGCGCAAAGAACTCGCCCAGGCTGAGCTGACCCGCGAAGTGGCGACAAAAAAGCAGCGGGCCAAAATCGCCAGCACCCAAGCAATCCTGGCGTACAAGCGTGCACAGCTGGAGTCCATGTCCGTGCGTGCCGAGCGGTCCGGTCCGGTGCTCTATGGCAAGCATCCCTGGACCGGCGAGCGGGTATTTGTGGGAATGACTGCGCAACCGGGTTGGCTGATTGCCGAGATTCCCTCTCTCAGTAATTTGTATGTCGAGGCCTGGCTGCACGAGGTGGACGCAGAGCGGGTGCGCAGTGGCCAGGATGCGGCGCTGGTTTTTGATGCCTATCTTGAGCGTCGGATTCCTGTGCACCTTGCCGACATCGGAACCCAGCCACAAAAGCGACAGGAGCTTGGACCGGGACTTTACTACCGCCTTGTATTCAAGTTTATCGAGCAGCCCGAGCTGGAATTGTTGCCGGGTATGGGGGCGCGTATCGAGTTCCCGCAGCGTCTTGAGGAGGACGGCCAGTGAAATGGCGTATCGCTGTATTGGCATTGTTGCTCGCGGGTTGTAGCGATGGTGGGCAGGACGAAGCAGCAAGCACCGTTGGGCGCATATCCATTCCGCCGATCCCGGGAGAGCTGGAATCCGCGCGTGCGGTCATGGTCGCGCCGCCCGCGATCAAGCGGATGTGGCAATACAACATCAAGCGCATGGTGCCCGAGAACAGCCACGTGGAAGAAGGGGCCGTGGTTGTGGAATTCGATGATAAGCCAGTGCGCGAACGGATGATCGAAAGGCGCTCTGAATTGAAGCGGCAGCGCAGCGAGCTCAACAATACCCAGTTGAAAGAAAAGCAGACCGCGAAGGACGACATCCTTGCCATCGAGGAAAAGCGGGCCGAATTTGAAAAGGCCGAGCGCCGGGCCAACATTCTCGACCAGTCCATGTCGCGAATAGAGCGGGAAAAAGCCGCGATCGATTTTGAGATCGCGCGCAATGACCTGACTCTGGCGCGCGAGCTTGCTGAGATGCACAAGCGCACCGGTGCGTTGCGTATTTCCATGGCCAAGCACAAGGTGGCGCGTTACGAGGGCGAGGTGGCCGCACTCAAAGCCGAGATGGAAAAGCTCAAGGTCAAAGCGTCAATTGGCGGTCTGGTGCAGTATGTCGCCAACTGGAAAGGGGAAAAGCCCTCTGCCGGCGAGTCGGTGCGGTTTGGTCAGCCCGTCATGCAGATTTCCGATCTGAGCCAGATGCGGGTACGCGCACAGGCGGATGAAGTGGACAAGGCCCATCTCAGTGTCGGCGCCGGTGTAGAGGTGGCGATCGACGGCGCAGAGGCAATAACCCTGCGCGGCCAGATCATTGAGCTGGGACGAGTGGTGCGGGATCGGGCCAAGGGGGATCGCCGCCGGGTGCTGGATCTGCTGGTAGGGCTCGAAGAGGGCGGCAGTGCGTCGCTCAAGCCGGGCATGACCGCTTCACTATCTCTCGGTAAGTCCGCCGATAAAAAGCGGGCTTCTTCTGTGGCGGAGGCACTCTGAGTATGAAAACGCCGTTAGCGCCCGTTTTCCTGTGTCTGTCCGCGCTGCTTTACGCCTGCGGAGAGCAGCAGGCAGAGCCATTACTGTTTCAGGTTGAATACACCGAGCGTGCCGGTCTGGTACCCGCGCGGGGCGAGTTGGAAGCCGCGTCCGCGACTAGCATCCAGGCGCCTTCATCCGGACCGCCGAAATTCATTGCCTGGCTGGCTCCGGAGTATTCCCAGGTCAAAAAAGGGGACGTTATTGCGCGCTTCGACGGCGCGCAGATGCGGCGCCAGCAGAGCTACGTCGCCGGGGAGCTGATTCAGGCAGAGGAGGACTTGCGGGAAAAGCGCGGTCTTCTGGACACCGAGCAGGTTGCCATTCTTGCGGATATTGATCAGGTATCGGTGGAAAAAGGCTTTGCCGAGCGGTTTTCGGTAGAAGATGACCGGCTCAAGTCGCGCCTGGAAATTTTGGAGGAGCAGCTGGATACCCAGTACCTGCAATCCAAACTGAATTATCTCGACTGGAAGGGCGAGCGATTTGCCACCAGTGCGGAGGGCGAGTTGGCGGTGCTTGCGGTGACGGAGCAAAAGCACAGTGCAGAGATCGAGCGCCTGGCCCAGGGGCTTTCGGAGCTGGAAGTCGTTGCTCCACACGATGGCATATTGACCTACGCGGCCAATTGGCGTGGGGAGAAGCCCCAGGTGGGTGGCCAGGTCTGGCCCGGGCACAAGGTTGCCGACCTGCCGGATACCCGTGTAATGCAGGCAAAGCTGCAGGTGTCGGAGCGGGAGGCTATCGGGCTTGCAGAGGGGCAGCTGATCAGTGTCTGGTTTGAAACAGATCCGACGCAGCGCTTTGCTGCCAGGGTGCAAAGCATCAGTGCGGCGCCTTCGACCATCGAGCGCGGCAACCCGCAGAAGTACTACCAGGTAATCGCCGGGTTTGAGCAGCAGTTTCCCCGGCAATTTAAACTCGACCGCGACGTGCGCGCGGAAATTCGGGTGGTCGATACCGGACGGCGACTGGAGGTGCCGGTGCAGTGCCTGTTCCGGGATGGCAGCAGTGCCTATGTCTATTTGTATCGGGACGGCCGTTTCCAGCGGCGCGACGTCACGACCGGGCAGGTTACCCCCACGCATATTGAAATCACCGAAGGTCTGCTGCCCGGTGATCGCATTTCCCTGTACGAGATTTCGTCCTCGCACCCGGTTTCGCAGGAGGTGGATGCATGAAAGTGCAACTGGCGAGTTTTCGCGAGGCGCTGGCGGAGCTGTCCCAGCACAAGCTGCGCACCTTGCTGACCCTGCTGGGAATGATCTTTGGCGTCGGCGCGGTGATTGCCATGCTCAATATCGGCAAGGGTGCCGAGCGCGAGGCCTTGCGCATGATCGAGACCATGGGGCTCAATAACCTGATTGTGCAGGGTCCGGAGTTGGAAAAAGAGGAGCTGTTCGAGCAGCGCAAACAGTCCGCCGGCCTCAGCCTGCGCGACGGTGAGGCGGTGCTGGCAACGCTCGAGTTTGTCGAGGCATTTGCTGCGCAGAAGTCACTGGAAACCTACAGCCTGTACAGTCGTTTTGGCAAAAGTGAGGCTGCGGCCACGGGTGTGAGTCCCGCATATTTCCGTATGTCCCCGTTTGAGCTCTCGGCCGGTCGCCTGATCGATAGCGAGGACGAGCAGTATTTTGCTCAGGTGGCGGTGTTGGGGGAGTCGGTGGCACGCCAGTTGTTTCCCGGTGGTTCCGCGCTGGGCGAGCGGATCAAGATCAATCAGTTGTGGTTTACCGTAGTCGGTGTGCTGGATTCGCCCTTTGTCGCGGGCTCGGAGTTTGAGGGCGTGCGCCTCGGTGCGGAGCAGGACCGGGTATTTATACCGCTGTCCGCGGCCATGCAGCGCTACCCCAGTGAGCCGCTCGCCGCGGAAGTGACCGAATTGAAATTCAAGCTGGTCGATGGCACCGATGCCGGCGAAGCGGCGCGGGCCATTACCCATCTGCTCAATCGTCGCCACAACAGCGTCAAGGATTTCACCATGGTGGTGCCGGCGGCGTTGATGGCGCAGAAGATGGAGACCCAGGCCATTTTCAATATCGTGATGTCCTGTGTTGCGGGGATCTCCCTGCTGGTTGGCGGCATCGGCATCATGAACATCATGCTCGCCACAGTGCTGGAGCGCACCAGTGAAATCGGGCTGCTGCGCGCGATTGGCGCCACCCGGCGGGATATCCGCAGTCAGTACCTGATCGAAAGCTTCACCATCGCCATTTTGGGCGGGCTGCTGGGTATTCTGTTCGGGGTGTTGCTGTCGGAAGTGATCGCCCTGTACGCGGGCTGGGCTGTGTCCTGGTCCGTGAGCGGGATACTGCTGTCGTTCAGTGTATGCGCGGCTATCGGTCTGCTGTTCGGAGTTTATCCGGCGATCAAGGCTTCGCGCCTCAATCCCATCGACGCATTGCAGAGCGACTGACGCCTGGCCCGGCAGTGCGGGCTTTCAGGGCATATCGTCAAACAGCAGCTTGATACCGGCGCTCCAGGAGCGCCGCAGGCGATTGAAGTATTCATCCTCCTCCTCGATCCGCTCCATGCTAATTTCCAGCGCGTCATTGCGGTATACCGCAATATCCAGCGGCATGCCCACCGACAAATTCGAGTGCATGGTGGAGTCGAAGGAGATCAGCGCGCATTTCACCGCCTGATTCAGGCCGGTATCGTGATGGATGATCCGGTCCAGGATCGGCTTGCCGTACTTGCTCTCGCCAATTTGCAGGTAGGGAGTGTCTTCGGTGGCCTCGATGAAATTCCCCTCGGGGTAGATATGGAAAAGGCGCGGTTCCTCGCCGCGTATCTGCCCGCCGAACAGGATATGACAACCAAAATCCACGCCCGCATTCTGCTGCCCCTGGGCGTTGTGGGAAATAATCGATTTCACCTGCTCCCCAATCAGCTCCGCCGCGCGAAACAGGCTGCTGACGGTAAACAGGCTCGGCTCTTCTTTCTCGGCAATCTGGATTTGCAGGCGGCTGATCAGGTTCTGGGATGTAGCAAGGTTGCCGGAGGTGAGCAGGGTAAAGCAGCGTTCCCCCGACTGCTGGAAAAGGTGCATTTTGCGAAAGCTTGCAACCTGGTCGACACCGGCATTGGTGCGGGTATCAGAGGCGAACACCAGCCCCTCGTTTAATCGCATGGCTATACAGTACGTCATGGCATCCCTGTGCGCGTGTTGTGCGCAGGAAAGGTAGCACCGGCCGGGGCGGTTGTCATGAATCCGTTCACTGTTGTGCCTGTTGCTGTTCTTGCAGCCTATCTTTTTGCTTGTCTCTGAGTCGCGCCGCACGACGATCCATCTGGTCGACCAGGGCATAGGTGCGCATGCTTTCCGCGCCGCCCCCCCAGCGAACCCCGCGCACCGGTGATGCATCCAGATAGTCGATCCCGTGTGCCAGCTTCAGGTGGTGATTGGAGGAGGACAGGCCATTGCTCACATCAAAACTGTGCCAGGCGTTTTCGACCCAGGCCTCCGCCCAGGCGTGGCTGGCGATATGCTGGTCATCTCCGGCGTGGACATAGCCGCTGACGTAGCGGGCGGGAATACCGAGCCAGCGACAGCAGGCAATAAAAATATGGCTGTGATCCTGGCACACGCCAAACCCCTGGGCGAAAGCATCGGCTGCGCTGCTCTGTACATGTGTCATACCGCTGCGGTAGGGGATGCGCTCGAGCAGCGCAGACATTAGTTCAATCAGCTGATGGCGGCCTGCTTGCGCATCTGCGTTTGTGGCGCGAAAGCCCCGCGCAAACTCACGCATGGCATCGCTGGTTTGGGTGAGCGGGGATGTGCGCAGGAATACTTCCGGGGGAATCCGGTTGTCGCTTTCCGGTTGTTCATCTTCGCTGATCTCCGCGCTGCCCTGGGCGCGAATGGTGATGCCCTGGTGTGGCTGGTCGACGGTGCATACGTGCAGCACATTGCCATAGGTGTCCAGGGTGCGGTGCACGCTGCCGGGGACATCCAGGTGCCACTGCAGGATTTGCTGGCCTGCGGAGGGCAGGGGCGTCAGTCGCAGATACTGGATGCTGTGAGTGACTTCGGTGTCGTAGGTGAAGTCGGTGACATGGTCGATGCTGAGTTTCATGCGCCCTCCCAGTAGCTGCGATGAATTTCTTCGCCGATGGTGTGAATACGCCTCAGCAGGTCGTTCAGGTATTCGTGCAGGCCAAAGCGGGTGATGAAGTCGACCTCGCCGTACTCCAGTCGCGCGTGCAGTTCGGCGCACAGGCGTTTTGCCGCCTGGCCCTGGTCGCCCTCGATGGCAATCAGCTGGCTCATCAGCGCGCCGATGCAGTAGCGCAACGAGCGCGGCAATTCGGCAGAGAGGATCAGCAGCTCGGTCACATTACGGGTAGTGAGGCCGCCGGTGTATTTATCGTGATAGGCCTCATAAGCCCCCAGGCTCTGTAGCAGCGCATTCCACTGATAAAAATCGATCGCGTGGTTGCTGTTGTGTTGCGACTCCATTACCTCGAGCTTTACGCGCAGGATGCGCGCTGTATTGTCCGCCCGCTCGATAAAGGTACCCAGGCGCATAAAGTGGAAAACATTGTTGTGCAGCATGGTGCCGTACGCGGCGCCGCGGAATTCGTGGGAGCGCTGCTTGATCCAGTCGATCAGGCTTTTAACGCCCTCGTGGCTGATGCCGCGCTGGCGGCGGTGGCGCAGTTCCAGCCAGGTGGCATTGATGCTTTCCCATGCCTCTGATGAGAGTTTGTCGCGCACACTGTGCGCGTTGTCGCGGGCAGATCGGATGCAGCTGAAAATCGAGCCGTCGTTGGCTTCGTCGAACAGGAAGAAATCCAGCAGCGCCTCGGCATTTAATTGCGGATAGGTTTCCCGGAACTGGTCCAGGCGGCCGGTAATCGTCAGCGGTGCCAGCAGTTCCTGTTGGCCGCCCTTGGAATTCGGCATCAGCGACATGTTGTGGCTGACGTCCAGCAGGCGGGTGAGGTTTTCCGCGCGCTCCAGGCTGCGGGCCATCCAGTAGATACTGTTTGCAGTGCGGCTCAGCATGGGGCGCCCTCCAGTACCCAGGTGTCTTTGGTGCCGCCGCCCTGGGAAGAGTTGACCACCAGGGAGCCCTCGCGCAGGGCCACCCGGGTGAGCCCGCCGGGCACCAGTTTTATTTCGCTGCCGCTCAACACGAACGGCCTAAGGTCGATATGTCGCGGCGCTATGCCTTCGTTCACCATGGTCGGGCAGGTGGACAGGCACAGGGTCGGCTGCGCGATGTAATTGGCCGGGTTGTCGCGCAACAGCTGCCTGAAGGTATCCAGCTCCTCGGGGCCCGCCTTGGGGCCGATCAACATGCCGTAGCCACCGGCGCCGTGCACCTCCTTTACCACCAGTTCTTCCAGGTGCTCCAGCACGTAGGCCAGGTCCTCTTCGCGCCGGCACACCCAGGTGGGCACATTGTTGAGGATGGGTTCTTCGTCCAGATAAAAGCGGATCATGTCCGGCACATACGGGTAGATGGATTTGTCGTCCGCCACACCGGTGCCGAGGGCGTTGGCGAGAATGACATTGCCATCGCGGTAGGCGGAAAGTAGGCCCGGCACACCCAGCATCGAGTCGGGATTGAAGGCGAGCGGATCGAGGAAGGCATCGTCGATACGGCGGTAAATCACATGCACCTGGCGCGGGCCGGTGGTGGTGCGCATAAACACGCAGCCGTTGCGAACGAAGAGATCGGCGCCTTCCACCAGGGGAACGCCCATCTGCTGCGCGAGGAACGCGTGTTCGAAGAAGGCGCTGTTGTAGCGCCCGGGTGTCAGTACCACCACACAGGGGCTGTCTGCATCACTGGCGCTTTGCAGGGTTTCCAGAAGCAGGTTGGGATAGTGCTCCACCGGTGCCACGCCCTGCGCCAGAAACAGTTCCGGGAACAGGCGCATCATCATCTTGCGATTTTCCAGCATGTAGGAAACGCCGGATGGGGTGCGCAGGTTGTCTTCCAGTACGAAATACTCGCCATCGCTGTCACGAATCAGGTCGACGCCGGTTATCGGGATGTAGTTGTGCCCGGGCAGGTCGACGCCGAGCATCGCCACCTGGAACTGCTGGTTGGTCAGGACCTGGTCGGCGGGAATAATGCCCGCGCGGAGAATTTCCTGATCGTGGTAAATGTCGTGCAGGAACCGGTTGAGGGCGGTCACCCGTTGCCGCAGGCCCCGTTCAAGGTGGGTCCACTCGGAAGCGGGAATAATGCGGGGAATGAGGTCGAACGGAATCAGGCGTTCTGTGCCTTCTTCCTCCCCGTAGACATTGAAGGTAATCCCGAATCTCCGGAACAGGGTATCCGCCTCGCGGCGTTTCTGTTCCAGGGTGGCGTCCGGCGTATTTTCAAGCCACTGCAGGTAGGCTCGGTAGTGCTCGTGAACGCCCTCGTTACACAGCATCTCATCGTAGAGGTGGGGTGCAGGTTTTTCGATCGCAGTCATCCATGGGCCCCGCTTTATTTTTTAAACTTGCCCCAGGGAAACTGCAAGCACCGTGCCAGTGCTCGTGTGCCAGAGCGGGGCGCGATGCTGCCCAATACTGGGGTGCGGCGAGGGAGGAGGCGACTTGAATCCCGGTGGCGGTACCGCGCGGGTAAAAATGGGGCGACCGCGCGCGGGATTGCGTCGCGGTGCCTCAATATGGGGATGAATACGGCGAAGGACCGGTTTGCCTAGCGGGATTGGGTGCCTGAAGCAGGGGCTATCTCGGCTTTCGCTTCGGGTCGTTTTTTGATGCCGGCTACCTTTTTCATCAGCAACAGGCTGCCGATGATGATTGCCATGCCCGCAAAGTGATAGCCGCTGAATGGTTCGCCCAACACCAGCGCTGCGGCAATCAATGTGATCACCGGGCCCGAGGTGCCAATGGCGCCGGTGGTGGCCGAACCGATCTGTTGAATGGCGGCACTCATCATCAACGAGGGCACGACCGTGCACACGAAAGCCACGGTCAGCGCATACCCGTATACCGGCAGCGGTTGTTGAAGCCTGCTCCAGTCTGCCTGCAGGGCGAAGTGCAGTGCGATGGCGGCGCTCGCCACCAGCATCGCCAGCGCGGTAAATTGTCGGGCACCCAGCTGGCGAATTACGCCCTCGCTGAATGCCACATAGAGGGAAAAGCTCAGTGCGCTGCCGAAGGTGAGCAGAGCCCCCCAGCTGATTGCATCCATATTGACCCAGGCCGGGGCCAGCACACCGGTGCTGAAATTCTGGTCCTGCCAGTAAATCAGCAGTATCCCGGCGTAGGCGCCAAAGATGCACAGCAGCTGTGGGGCCGATATCGATTTACCCAGAAAGCACCAGCCCAGGAGTAGCACCAGGGTGGGGTAGAGATAGATGATCAGGCGCTCGAAGTTGGCGCTTATGTAGCGCAACCCCTGCAGGTCGAGGAAGCTCGCCAGGTAATAGCTGCAAAGCCCGAGTATTGCCGTCAGTAGCAGGTTGCGGCGGCTGACCGGGCGCCAGGCCTGCTGTCGCTTTAGCAGCATCAGGATGGCCAGGTAAAACGGCAGTGCCAGCGCCATGCGCAACAGGATAAAAGTTTCCACATCCACGCCATGGCGATAGGCCAGCTTGATGAAAATGGCTTTGATGGAGAAGAGGGCGGCGGCGCCCAGGGCCAGCAGGAACCCGCTGCTATTGGTGGGGGTGGTGCTCATAAGTTCCTTCAGATACCGCGGTGTGAGACCGAGTGGACACGAGAAAGGTCTCGGCGCTGCGTCCTGCAGCCGGGTCACGATACCCCAAGTGCTTGATTGGCGGAAATATTTTCTGATTTGAGTTGTTGAAAAGCAAAAAAGCTGGTGCTAAAGTTCGCGTCCTCTGCAGCGGGGCATAACTCTTATTGAAGTTCCCCAGTCTGCCAGTCTTTAGACCCGTAGCTCAGTTGGTTAGAGCGCTGCCTTGACATGGCAGAGGTCAGCAGTTCAAATCTGCTCGGGTCTACCAATTTCCCGTGAGTCTCTTCTGTTGCGCTAGTTCTGCTAGGCTGATTTGACTCGCTTCGGGCTTCCAGCCCGCCATCACCATGATAATCATGCGGTCTTTCGTAGGGATCGCCACTGATAGATAAGGAAGTGCAATGCCTGTTGTCACCCTCCCTGACGGTTCCCGTCGCGAATTTTCCAATTCCGTTTCCGTATTCGACGTTGCCAATGATATTGGTCCCGGCCTGGCGAAAGCTGCCCTGGCAGGTGTGGTCGACGGCAAGGAAGTGGATACCAGTTTTGTTATCGATCACGACGCCGAACTCGCCATCGTGACCGATCGCCAGCCGGAAGGGCTGGAAATCATCCGTCACTCCACCGCGCACCTGCTGGCCCAGGCGGTCAAGCAGCTCTATCCGGGCGCCCAGGTCACTATTGGCCCGGTGATTGAAGACGGCTTTTATTACGACTTCGCTTACGAGCGTCAGTTTACGCCGGAAGATCTCGAGAAGATCGAGAAGCGTATGGAAGAGCTGGCCAAGGAAGATATTCCGGTAAGCCGTCGCCTGCTGCCGCGGGATGACGCGGTCAAGTATTTCCGCGAACTGGGTGAGGAATACAAGGCGGAGATCATTGCCAGTATTCCCACTAATGAAGATATCTCCCTGTACCGTCAGGGCGACTTCGAAGACCTGTGTCGCGGTCCGCACGTGCCGTCTACCGGCAAGTTGAAGGCGTTCAAGCTGACCAAAGTGGCCGGTGCCTACTGGCGCGGCGATGCCAACAACGAAATGCTGACCCGTGTTTACGGTACCGCCTGGTCCAACAAGAAAGAACTCAAGGCGTATCTGCACCGCATCGCCGAGGCAGAGAAGCGCGATCACCGCAAGCTGGCGAAGAAGTTCGACCTGTTCCATATTCAGGAAGAAGCGCCGGGCATGGTGTTCTGGCACCCGAACGGCTGGACTGTATACAGCACCGTTGAGCAGTACATGCGCGAGCGCCAGCGCGAGCGCGGCTATAAAGAGATCAAGACCCCGCAGCTGGTGGACTTCTCCCTGTGGCAGAAATCCGGTCACGCCGACAAGTTCGGCGACGACATGTTCACCCTGACCAGCGAAGAGCGTCAGTTTGCCATCAAGCCCATGAACTGCCCCTGTCACGTACAGGTATTCAACCAGGGTCTGCGTAGCTATCGCGATCTGCCCCTGCGTCTGGCGGAGTTCGGCTCCTGTCACCGCAGCGAACCTTCCGGTTCCCTGCACGGCCTGATGCGTGTGCGCGGCTTCGTCCAGGACGATGGCCACATCTTCTGTACCGAAGACCAGATTCAGTCCGAAGTGTCCGAATTCATGGACCTGCTGCACGCGGTCTATAAAGACTTCGGCTTTGAAGAGGTGATCTACCGCCTGTCCACCCGCCCCGAGCAGCGCGTCGGTTCCGACGAGAGCTGGGACAAGGCGGAAAAAGCACTGGCGGACGCCCTGAATGCCGCGGACCTGCCGTGGGAAGAGCTGCCGGGCGAGGGTGCCTTCTACGGACCCAAGATCGAATTCTCCCTGAAGGACTGCCTCGGCCGCGTATGGCAGTGCGGTACCATCCAGGTGGACTTCTCCATGCCGGGCCGTCTGGATGCCCAGTATGTGTCGGAAGACGGTTCCCGTCAGACCCCGGTCATGCTGCACCGCGCGACCCTGGGTTCCTTCGAGCGCTTCATCGGTATTCTGATCGAGAACTACGAAGGGGCATTCCCAACCTGGCTGGCCCCCCAGCAGGTGGCGGTGCTGAATATCACGGATCGACAGTCCGACTACTGTCGCGATCTCGAGTCCAAGCTGGGAGCCGAAGGCTTCCGTGCAGCTGCTGACTTGAGAAACGAGAAGATCGGCTTTAAAATCCGCGAGCACACGCTTCAGCGTGTTCCTTATCTGCTGGTGATCGGCGATAAGGAAGTGGAGAATCAGACGGTCGCCGTGCGGACACGTAGCGGTGAGGACCTCGGAACCATGACTTACGAGTCATTCCTTGAGATCCTCAGCCAAGATGTGGATCGCCGCGGCCGTTCGTCTATTGAGAGTGCTAACGAGAGCGCTGACGCCTGAGCCATCTCATAGACATTTTATAAATCATCGGAGACGAGTGTTATTAAACGAGATATGAAAGGAAAGTCCAAGAAGGCCCGCATCAATGATCAGATCGAGGCGTCGCAACTGCGACTGATTGGTGCGGATGGTGAACAGGTAGGTATTGTTTCTCTGGAAGAGGCGCTGGAAGAAGCGCAGAAAGCCAGCCTGGATCTCGTTGAAATTGCCTCGGACTCCGATCCCATAGTCTGTAAGATCATGGACTACGGTAAGCACATTTTTGAGGCCAAAAAGGCCAAAAATGCGGCTAAAAAGAAACAAAAGCAGCAGCAGATCAAGGAAATGAAGTTCCGTCCCGGTACCGATATCGGCGACTACCAGATCAAGCTGCGCAACCTGACCCGCTTCCTGGAAGCCGGGGACAAGGCGAAAGTATCCCTGCGCTTCCGCGGCCGTGAAATGGCCCACCAGGAGCTGGGGATGGAAATGATGCAGCGCATCGAGAAAGATCTCGAGGAGCTGGGTACTGTGGAGCAGCGGCCGAAGATGGAAGGCCGTCAGATGATCATGGTCATCGCTCCCAGTAAAAAGAAAAAGTAAGGCGCAGGGGTAACCCTGCACCTTCTTTTCGGGAAGTGATCGGGCGACGGCTGCCTTCTCACTCCCAAGTCACTCCCTCGGGGGTGGCCAATATCAACGTAGGAGCCTGCTCGCAGGCGAACCTAAAACTATTTGGAGTACAAAATGCCGAAAGCAAAAGTACATTCTGGCGCTGCAAAGCGTTTCAAGAAGACCGCTGCGGGCTACAAGCACAAGCACGCTAACAAGAGCCACATCCTCACCAAGATGACCACCAAGCGTAAGCGTCAGCTGCGCGGCACCCAGACCATGAACAAGTCTGATGCCACCCTGGTCGATCGTATGCTGCGCGCCAAGTAATTGGCTGCACACGTTAAGTTTTAAGAGGATATTGTTATGGCCCGTGTAAAACGTGGTGTAGTGGCGCGTCGTAGTCACAAGAAAATTCTGAAGCAGGCTAAAGGTTACTACGGTGCGCGTTCTCGCGTATTCCGCGTAGCCAAGCAGGCAGTCATCAAAGCTGGTCAGTACGCTTACCGCGACCGTCGCGTTAAGAAGCGTAACTTCCGCGCACTGTGGATCACGCGTATCAACGCCCAGTCCCGCGCTGAAGGCCTGAGCTACAGCCGACTGATTGCTGGCCTGAAAAAGGCGGATATCGCTCTGGATCGCCGTGTTCTGGCTGATCTGGCGGTATACGATAAAGCCGCTTTTGCTGCCGTAGTTGAAAAAGCCAAGGCAGCCCTGGCAGCTTAATTAGCGCCTGCAGAATAAATCGGCCCGAAAGGGCGGATTTGTGCTTTAAGAATAGGGAAGGGCTGTTTGGCTCTTCCCTATTTTTTTATCAGCTTTTGCTAAAAATAATTCTGTCGCACCCGGTGTGTAGTATCGATACCGGGGCGGCCAAGACTCTCAATTGTCACTCATCGATCAGAACGAGAAGGTTTCAATGCAAGAATTGCAGTCCCTCACCGAGCAGGCACTGGCACTCGTAGAAGAGGCCAGCGACCTCGCGGCTCTGGACCAGGTGCGGGTAGATTACCTGGGGAAAAAAGGCCAGATTACCGCGCTGCTGAAAAGCCTGGGCAAATTGTCCGCGGAAGAGCGTCCGGCAGCGGGGGCCAAGATCAACGAAGCCAAGCAGCAGGTTCAGGCCGCGATCAACAGCCGCCGCGAAGCGATGGAAAAGGCTGCCATTGAAGAAAAGCTGGCCAAAGAGACCATCGACGTCACCTTGCCCGGCCGCGGAGAAGATCAGGGCAGCATGCACCCGATCACCCGCACCCTGCGCCGCATCGAGGAAATCTTCCAGCGCCTCGGGTTTTCCGTAGAGCAGGGCCCGGAAGTAGAGGGCGACTACTACAACTTTGAAGCCCTGAACATTCCCGCGCACCACCCGGCGCGCGCCATGCACGATACCTTCTACATCGATCCCTCCACAGTGCTGCGCACGCACACCTCGTCGGTGCAGATTCGCACCATGGAGAAGACCAATCCGCCGCTGCGCATCATCTGCCCGGGCCGCGTGTACCGTTGTGATTCCGATGTCACCCACTCGCCCATGTTCCACCAGGTAGAAGGCCTGGTGATCGATGAGGGTGTGAGCTTTGCGCACCTGAAAGGCTGTATTGACCAGTTCCTGAAAGCCTTCTTTGAAGCGGATGTACCGGTGCGTTTCCGCCCGTCCTACTTCCCGTTCACCGAGCCCTCCGCCGAGGCGGACATCCAGTGCACCAACTGTGGCGGCGAAGGCTGTCGCGTGTGCTCCGGCACCGGCTGGCTGGAAATTCTCGGTTGCGGCATGGTGCATCCGAACGTATTCGCTTCCTGCGATATCGACAGCGAAAAATATTCCGGCTTTGCCTTCGGCCTCGGGGTAGAGCGTATGGCCATGCTGCGCTACGGCGTGAACGACCTGCGCCTGTTCTTCGACAACGACCTGCGCTTCCTCAAGCAGTTCTAACGCGAATCCCATAGATTGGAGCCTGCTTCGCAGGTGAACAGCGCAAAGCGCATAACAGAATTCAGAATTAGAGAACGATTATGAAATTCAGCAATGCCTGGTTGCGGGAGTGGGTAAACCCGGACCTGACAGCACAACAGCTGGCCGACCAGATCACCATGGCAGGCCTGGAAGTGGACGCCGTTGAGCCGGTAGCCGGCGCGTTTTCCGGTGTCGTGGTGGGCGAGATCATCGCCTGTGAACAGCACCCGGACGCCGACAAGCTGCGTGTGTGCCAGGTGAAGGGCCACCCGGAAGGCGACATGCAGGTCGTCTGCGGTGCGCCGAATGCCCGCGTCGGCATCAAGATTCCGTTTGCACTGGTCGGCGCCAAGCTGCCCGGTGACTTCAAAATCAAGAAAGCCAAGCTGCGCGGCGTCGAGAGCTTCGGCATGCTGTGTGCCCAGACCGAACTGGAGCTCGGCGACGACAACGACGGCATCTGGGAACTGCCCAGCGATGCCCCCACCGGCACCGACCTGCGCGAATATCTGTTGTTAGACGACAGCGCCATCGAAGTGGACCTCACCCCAAACCGCTCCGACTGCCTTGGTGTGGCCGGTATCGCCCGCGAAGTGGGTGTACTGAACCGCTGCGCCGTCACCGAGCCGACCATCGAGCCTGTTGCCCCGGTGATCGACGAAAGCTTCCCGGTATCCCTGATGGCCGAAGACGCCTGTCCGCGCTACGTGGGCCGCGTAATCCGCAATATCAATGTGGATGCCGAAACCCCGCTGTGGATGCAGGAGCGTCTGCGTCGTAGTGGCCTGCGCAGCATCGATCCGGTGGTGGATGTCACCAACTACGTACTGCTGGAGTTCGGCCAGCCCATGCACGCCTTTGACCTCGCCAAGCTGAGCGGCGGCATCAAGGTGCGCATGGCAGAGCAGGGTGAAAAACTCACCCTGCTGGACGAGCAGGAAGTCGAGCTGAATGCCGATACCCTGCTGATCGCGGACGAGAAGGGCCCGCTGGCCATCGCCGGTGTGATGGGTGGCCTGGATTCCTCCGTTACCGACAGCACCCAGGACATCTTCCTGGAGAGCGCCTTCTTCAGTCCGCTGGCCATCGCCGGCAAGGCGCGCTCCTACGGCCTGCACACGGATTCCTCCCACCGCTTCGAGCGCGGTGTGGACTACCGCCTGCAGGAAAAGGCCATCGAGCGCGCTACCCAGCTGCTGCTGGATATCGTCGGCGGTGAGCCTGGCCCCGTGCACCTGCGCGAAGTGACCGAAGCCATGCCGGCAGAGCGCAGAATCAATCTGCGCCGTGCACGCGTACAGTCCGGTCTCGGCATCGATATGCCGGATAGCGACATCGTCGAGATCATCACCCGCCTGGGCCTTGAGAAACTGTCTGAAGACGCCGAAGGCTGGACCTTCCTGGTGCCGAGCTTCCGCTTTGATATCGCCATCGAAGCGGACCTGCTGGAAGAGCTGGCGCGGGTATACGGCTACAACCGCATCCCCAGCGTAAGCTTCAATGCAGCGCTGGACATTGTGCCGCGCAACGAAGCCATCGTCGCCCAGTCACATCTGGAGCAGACCCTGCTGGCGCGTGGTTATCAAGAGGCCATTACCTTCAGCTTTATTGATCGCGAGGCCTCCGCCAAATTCGATCCGGAAGTGGAGCCGGTGGCCCTGCAGAACCCGATCAGCGCGGAGCTGTCCGTGATGCGTACCACCCTGATGCCAGGGCTGGTCAAGGCGCTGCAGTACAACCTGAACCGCCAGCAGGACCGCCTGCGCCTGTTCGAGACCGGACTGCGCTTCGTGCCCGCCGGGGAAGCCCTGAAGCAGGAGCGCATGATTGCGGGCCTGATCTACGGCACCCGCCAGCCCGAAGGCTGGACCGGCAGTAAGGATCTGGTGGACTTCTACGATATCAAAGCCGACGTAGAGGCCCTGCTGGCCCACTACGAAGCCGATGCAGAATTCACCTTCGCTCCCGCCAAACACCCGGCGCTGCACCCCGGCCAGTGCGCCCAGGTCCTGCGCAACGGCGAACCGGTGGGCGTGCTCGGCGCGTTGCACCCACAGCTGCAGAAAGCGTTTGATCTGCCGAAGGGCGCCTTCCTGTTCGAGCTCAGCCTGGACGGATTGGGGCAGGCGGTGATCCCCGCATTCGCTCCGCTGTCCAAGTTCCCGGAAGTGCGCCGCGATCTCGCGATTCTGGCGGACGTTAACACCCCGGTCGGCCAGCTCGCCGAGACCGCCGTTCAGACTGCCGGCGAATATTTGACGGACTTCAACATTTTTGACGTCTATCAGGGCAAAGGCATTGATTTTAATAGAAAAAGTGTCGCCATGGGCTTGACCTTTCAGCATCCCTCGCGCACCCTTAATGACGAAGAAATCAATGCCGCTGTCGAAGCGGTAGTTCGTGAACTAGAACAAAAATACAACGCCAGTCTGCGCTAAACCGGTCAACGCTCCGGGATACGCGAACTGACGAGCGTATCCCGAGAGCGTCTGCCTCCGGGTTACAAGCCGCTGCGGTACCAGGCTTAAAAACCGGGAGTCGACGCCTCTGAATCTGTTGGGCAGGAACCAATGACAGAGGCACTGACCAAAGCCGGGCTCGCCGAGAAGTTGTACGAAGAGCTGGGTTTCAACAAGCGCGAAGCGAAAGAGATCGTCGAATACTTCTTCGAGGAAATCCGCAACGCCCTTGAAAATAACGAGCAGGTCAAGCTGTCGGGGTTTGGCAATTTCGATCTGCGTGATAAAAGCCAGCGTCCGGGAAGGAACCCAAAGACTGGCGAAGAAATCCCCATTTCCGCGAGAAGGGTAGTTACCTTCAAGCCGGGGCAAAAACTCAAGGCACGAGTAGAAGAAGATGCTGGAAGCGAGTCATAACAGCGAACTCCCGGTAATTCCGGGTAAACGCTATTTCACCATCGGTGAAGTGAGTGAGCTTTGTGCAGTCAAACCGCATGTACTGCGCTACTGGGAACAGGAATTCCCGCAGCTCAGCCCGGTAAAACGCCGCGGTAACCGGCGTTATTACCAGCACCAGGATGTCATCCTCATCCGCCAGATCCGCGCACTCCTGTACGAAGAGGGCTACACCATCGGCGGCGCACGCCTGCAGATGGAAAGCGGCAGCTCCGAAAAAGTACAGACCGTACAGCTGCAACAGGTGATCCCACAGATGATTGCCGAGCTGGAAGGGGTGCTGGAACTACTGGAAGTGGAAGCCTGATCTAACCTGGGTCAAAAAGGCGCAAAACGGGCTTGCATTCCCTCCGTACTTCGGTATGATTTGCGCCTCATCGCAAAGCGATGCCCCTTATAAATCAAGCACTTACGCGATTTTCCCGCAGCTTGATTTGCTCTTATCGGAGTGTAGCGCAGCCTGGTAGCGCACCACACTGGGGGTGTGGTGGTCGTCGGTTCAAATCCGGCCACTCCGACCATA
>NZ_LZDE01000347.1 GCF_002009015.1 Microbulbifer mangrovi
GCGAAAATGGGAGCGCAGCGACCAGCGCAAGACGTGCATAAAGTAAGCCGTCCCTTTGCTGCGCTTTGTTAAGCACTTGGCGCTGGACAAGAGGGTTCCTTTCCCACTACCGGCGACAGAAACTTAGTCAACTTTCCTGCGCAGATTAAGTAGAAATTTGGGTCTGAGTCAGCATTTTTCGATTGGACGGCAGAGTGAATGACTTTGCCTTTAGAATACAAAGTTGATTCAAAATTCTTCGTGTTTTGGGGATTTACTATAACAGAGAGACGAAGCTCATCCGAAAGAACAAGCTCTTGAGATCCATATGAGCCGGTCTCTACAACAAATTCTTGGATAGGGTTCTGATCCACTACAACTTGTAGCTTAAATTGATTGTTCTCGCTAGCTGATGCGACCCCGGAAAATAGTACAAGTAATACTGATGCAACTATAATTTTCATTTTTTATTTCCTTATTGTGACTCTCAGTGCTTAACAGTTATATCGTGGGCGAGGTGCGCAATTTTATCTGCCCACTATCCGCCGCGGTGTTTTACGGCAAGAATGCGCCCCAAGCCCCATGACGTCAAGGTTTCCGGCAATCCCTCAACCATACTCCACACAGCATAATGAGTCACTTTGCCCACTATCACGCCCTGGCTCAACTCATCTAAGCCATTGATTACATTAATATTTCCAAGGTATAGCTCCTTCGCCTGAAGATAGCGGGCACTGTAATCGCTTGTAATGGGATATGCCTAGCAATTAGGCAGAATACTGTATATAAAATCAGTGTTAGTTCCTTGATGATGGTGCCCCCATGGAAGATGTACCTCACCCACTACCGCCCCACCCAGTTAGGTTCATGGATCGCCTGCGCGCCTTTATGCGAGCTAAACGACTGGCATACAGGACGGAGGAAACCTATTGCCGGTGGATTCGTGACTATATCCGCTTCCACAATATGGAGAGACCGGAGAACCTCGGGGCTGAGCAGATTGATAACTGGCTTTGCCACCTCGCCTGCAACCGTTCTGTATCCATCAACACCCAGAAAACGGCCCTCAATGCCGTGGTGTTCCTGTACAGACAATTCTTGCGCCGTGAAATTGGTCAATTGAGTTTTACCCGCGCCAATAAGGGCCGAAAGTTGCCCGTCGTATTTAGTCACGATGAAGCAATGCGTGTACTGTCCCTCCTTACGGGTCAAAGTTGGCTGGCGGCGTCGCTAATGTATGGCGCGGGATTGCGGATTATGGAAGCCGTGCGCCTGCGTGTAGGTGATTTGGACTTTGACGAATCTTCCTTGACTGTCAATGAAGCCAAAGGCAGTAAGGCACGTCGAGTACTATTACCCCGATCACTCGTTAACCCCTTGCAAAACCAGATTGATATGGTCTTGGCTCTAAACCGCCAGGATCGGATAAAGGGTTTCGGTTCTATCTACATGCCGGGTGTAAAGTCTTCTAATTCGACGCACAGTAGCCCGGGATTACTGTATCTATTCCCCGCGGATAGGCCTGCCTTTTGTCCACAGTTGCAAGTGACTCGCCGTCATCATATCCGTGAACAACAGGTACGACGCGCTGTGGCACGCGCAATTATTAAGGCCAATGTAAAAAAGGCTGCCAGCTGCCATACCTT
The DNA here is from genome assembly GCF_002009015.1 of Microbulbifer mangrovi. Lineage (GTDB taxonomy): Bacteria > Pseudomonadota > Gammaproteobacteria > Pseudomonadales > Cellvibrionaceae > Microbulbifer > Microbulbifer mangrovi. The sequence goes on from NZ_LZDE01000347.1 coordinate 1,626, forward strand.
TCGCCATTCATTTGCCACTCAGCTACTCGCAGCAGGTACAGACATTCGAAAGATACAGGAGCTGCTAGGGCACAGTAACGTAAAGACAACGATGATCTATACCCATGTTATCGGTACGCATACAGAGGAAACCCACAGCCCGCTGGATAACGACATCCAGTGACAGGGGTTGTGTGGACAAATTCAGGTCAGAAAGCAAAGAGGGCATTACAAAAGCCTCTGGCCAATTTTATCGAGGCAAAAAAAACGGGCCCACTAGGGCCCGTTTTTTGGGGAAGCAAGTAGCCGATTACCAGCCAGTTACTTCCTTCAGTGCGTTACCGATTTCCGCCAGGGAGCGGACGGTTTTAACACCGGCGTCTTCCAGTGCCGCAAACTTCTCGTCTGCAGTACCTTTACCACCGGAGATGATCGCACCAGCGTGGCCCATGCGCTTTCCGGGAGGAGCGGTTACACCAGCGATGTAGGAAACGACCGGCTTGGTGACGTTTTCCTTGATGTAAGCAGCCGCTTCTTCTTCAGCAGAACCGCCGATCTCGCCGATCATAACGATCGCTTCGGTCTGCGGGTCGTTCTGGAACATTTCCAGAATGTCGATGAAGTTGGAGCCCGGGATGGGGTCGCCGCCGATGCCCACACAGGTGGACTGGCCGAAGCCGTGGTCGGTAGTCTGCTTTACGGCTTCGTAAGTCAGAGTACCAGAGCGGGATACGATGCCCACTTTGCCCGGCTTGTGGATGTGGCCCGGCATGATGCCGATTTTGCACTCACCCGGAGTGATCACACCCGGGCAGTTCGGGCCGATCAGGCGTACGCCCAGCTCGTCGCACTTAACCTTGGCATCCAGCATGTCCATGGTAGGAATGCCTTCGGTGATGCACACGATCAGCTTGATGCCGCCGTTGGCTGCTTCCAGGATGGAATCCTTACAGAAAGGCGCCGGTACGTAGATAACGGATGCTTCTGCACCGGTGGCTTCTACGGCTTCTTTCACGGTGTTGAATACCGGCAGGCCCAGGTGAGTCTGGCCGCCTTTGCCCGGGGTTACACCGCCGACCATTTTTGTACCGTACTCGATAGCCTGTTCGGAGTGGAAAGTACCCTGGGAGCCGGTGAAGCCCTGACAGATTACTTTAGTGTCTTTGTTAATCAGTACTGACATGATTATTTACCCTCCGCAGCTTTAACCACTTGCTCTGCCGCGTCGGTCAGGCTGGTGGCAGCGATGATGTTCAGGCCGCTGTCGCTCAGAACCTTGGCACCCAGGTCTGCGTTGTTACCTTCGAGGCGAACAACAACCGGGATTTTAACGCCGACTTCTTTCACAGCGCCGATTACGCCTTCTGCGATCATGTCGCAGCGTACGATGCCGCCGAAGATGTTGATCAGAACGGCTTTTACGTTCTCGTCGGACAGGATGATCTTGAACGCTTCAACAACGCGCTCTTTGGTCGCGCCGCCACCAACGTCCAGGAAGTTAGCCGGCTTGCCACCGTGCAGGTTGACGATGTCCATGGTACCCATGGCCAGGCCAGCACCGTTTACCATGCAGCCGATGTTGCCATCGAGCGCTACGTAGTTCAGGTCCCACTTGGCTGCGTGTGCTTCGCGCTCGTCTTCCTGAGACGGGTCGTGCATTTCACGCAGGTCCGGGTGACGGTACAGTGCGTTGCTATCGATGACGATTTTCGCATCGAGGCAGTGCAGGTTTTTCTCTGGGGTGATTACCAGCGGGTTGATTTCCAGCAGGGCCAGATCTTTCTCTTCGAACATCTTGGCGAGGCCTAGGAAGATCTTGGTGAACTGCTTGATCTGGTCGCCTTCCAGGCCCAGCTGGAATGCCAGCTCGCGGCCCTGGTAAGGCTGAGCGCCTACCAGCGGGTCGATGGTGGCTTTCAGGATTTTTTCCGGGGTCTCTTCCGCAACTTTCTCGATCTCAACACCGCCTTCGGTGGAGGCCATGAATACGATGCGACGGGTAGCACGGTCCATCACTGCGCCCAGGTAAAGTTCCTGGTCGATGTCGGTGCAGCTTTCCACGAGGATGCGGGAAACCGGCTGGCCGTTTTCGTCTGTCTGATAAGTTACCAGGTTGTTACCCAGCCACTTTTTGGCGAATTCTTCAATTTCCGCTTTGGAGTCTACCAGCTTAACGCCGCCCGCTTTACCGCGGCCGCCGGCGTGTACCTGGGCTTTAACAACCCACTTGTCTCCGCCGATTTCGTCTGCTGCCGCTGCTGCTGCTGCCGGGGTTTCCGCTGCGATGCCTTTGGAAACCGGCAATCCGTATGCTGCAAACAGTTGTTTGCCCTGATACTCATGCAAGTTCATAGTCAATACCAATTCACATTTGAAATGTGTTTACCAATTGCAGATTGCTCTGCACCTTTAGACAAGATTCTGAGCCTGCTTCGTTACAAAACCAGAACCCTGAAATGAATCCGGGGCGAAAACCGTGTTCCGGTTCCGCCCCGACTTTACCCGTCGCTTACTTGCGCTTTTTACGGTTGGCGATGTGGATCGCGTGACCGTTGGCTGCCAGAGCAGCTTCCTTCACTGCTTCAGACAGGGTCGGGTGACCGAAGACGGTCATGCCGATGTCTTCAGCGCTGGAGCCGAATTCCATGGCGATCGCCACTTGCTGAACCAGGTCGGCAGCGGACGGGCCAACAATGTGGGCGCCCAATACACGATCGGTTTCTGCGTGTGCGATGATCTTCACCATGCCGCCAGTTTCGTTGGCAGCTACGGCGCGACCGGAAGCTACGAACGGGAAAACACCTACGTTGTAGGGTTCGCCGTCGGCTTTTACCTGCTCTTCGGTACGACCGACAGCGGCAATTTCCGGGTGAGTGTAGATCACGTTCGGGATCACGTCGTAGTTCATCATCGGCTTCTGGCCGGCGATGCGCTCGGCAACGACCACACCTTCTTCAGAGGCCTTGTGCGCCAGCATCGGGCCGCGAACAACGTCACCTACCGCCCAAACGCCCGGTGCAGAAGTCATGCACAGGTCGTTGACGTAGATAAAGCCGCGCTCGTCCAGCTTAACGCCGGCATCTTCAGACAGCAGGCCTTCGGTGTAAGGACGACGGCCCACACTCACGATCAGCTTGTCGAAGGTTTCCTGGTGCTCTTTGCCATCTTTGTCTTCGTAAGTGACGACAACTTCTTTGCCCTTCACTTCGCTGCCGGTTACACGGCAGGACAGACGGATATCCAGGCCCTGCTTCTTCAGGATTTTCTGGGATTCTTTGGCGATCTGCTGGTCCATGATGGACAGGAAGCTGTCCATGGCTTCGAGTACTACGACGTCGGAGCCCAGGCGGTTCCATACGGAGCCCAGTTCCAGACCGATCACACCAGCACCGATCACGCCCAGGCGCTTCGGTACGGAGGTGAACTCCAGTGCGCCAGTGGAATCAACGATGATCTTGTCATCAATCGGAGCCGGCGGAATGTTTACCGGAACGGAACCGGAAGCCAGGATGACGTTTTCGGCTTCGTAGGTGGTGGTCTTGCCGTCGTGATCGGTGACTTCCACTTTCTTGCCCGCGAGCAGCTTGCCAGTGCCTTCGATGGAGGTCACTTTGTTAGCCATGAACAGGCCGGCGATACCGCCAGACATCTGCTTAACAACGCCGTCTTTGCGCTCGATCATTTTCTTGACGTCGATCTTTACCTTGCCGGTATCAATGCCGTGTACGTCGAGAGAATCTTTGGCTTCGTGGTATTTCCAGGAGCTGTCCAGCAGCGCCTTGGACGGGATACAACCCACGTTCAGACAGGTACCGCCGTTAACGACCTTGCCGTCTTTGTTGGTCCATTTTTCAACACAGGCAGTTTTCAGACCCAGCTGCGCTGCGCGGATTGCGGCTACATAACCACCGGGGCCGGAGCCAATTACGATTACGTCAAATTTTTCTGACATGGTCTGTTCCAAATTTGAGTGGATTCAACGAATGCGGTGTTTCCGCATCGCCGGGGATCTGCCCGGCTTTCCTGAGGCGGTCTTGCTGCCGCTGATGCCTGAAGCTATTCACAGGCTCATATGCTTCGGGCGGTTACCGGGTAAACCGGAAACCGCCCTTTCTCCAAAAATCGAACGACTTAGACTTCGAGCAGGATGCGCGCCGGGTCTTCGATCATTTCCTTGATCGCTACCAGGAAGCCAACCGCTTCCTTGCCGTCGATCAGGCGGTGGTCGTAAGAAAGCGCCAGGTACATCATCGGCAGGATTTCTACCTTGCCGTCTACTGCCATCGGACGCTCCTGGATCTTGTGCATACCGAGAATCGCGGTCTGTGGCGGATTCAGGATCGGAGTGGACAGCAGGGAACCGAACACACCACCGTTGGTGATGGTGAAGGTACCGCCGGTCATCTCTTCGATAGACAGCTTGCCGTCGCGCGCACGCAGGCCCAGGTCACGGATATTGTTTTCCATGTCCGCCAGGCCCATGTTTTCTGCGTTACGCAGAATCGGAACAACCAGACCTTTCGGAGAAGAAACGGCAACACCGATGTCCTGGTAGCCGTGGTAAACAATGTCGTTACCGTCGATGGAAGCGTTCACCGCGGAGTAACGCTTGAGCGCTTCAACCGCTGCTTTTACGAAGAAGCCCATAAAGCCCAGACGAGTGCCGTTGTGGGTCTTCTCGAACAGGTCTTTGTAGTTCTTACGCAGATCCATGATCGGCTTCATGTTCACTTCGTTGAAGGTAGTGAGCATGGCGGTGGACTGGGAAGCATCCAGCAGTCGCTCGGCGATGCGCTTGCGCATACGGGTCATGGGTACGCGCTTCTCAACACGCTCACCCGGCGCAACTTCTACCTGCGCAGCAGCAGCCGGAGCTGCCGCGGCAGCCGGCGCGGAGCCCGCTTTCATCACGTCTTCTTTGAGTACGCGACCGCCTTTGCCGGTGCCTTCTACGCCACCCAGGTCCACGCCTTTTTCAGCCGCCATTTTCTTGGCAGAAGGCATGGCGATTTTCTCGCCGCCAGCGGCCGGGGCCGGAGCTTCTTCAGCCGGAGCCGGAGCTGCTTCGGAGGATGCACCAGCGCTGCCGCCAGCACCCTCTTCAAACTTGGCAATTACTTCGTTGGAGAGAACGGTATCGCCCTCGCCTTTGATAATTTCGCTGAGGGCGCCGTCTGCCGGAGCAACAACTTCCAGCACGACTTTGTCAGTTTCAATATCCACGATCAGTTCATCGCGGGACACGGCTTCACCCGGTTGTTTGTGCCAGGTGGCAACGGTGCCATCCTGAACGGATTCCGGGAAAGTTGGCGCTTTAATCTCGATGGTCATTGTTCCTGTTTCCTGAGATTGCTCTTCGTTGTACTGCTGCCTTATTTGACAGTCAGCGCCTCATTGATGAACGTATTCTGTTCTTCCAGGTGAGTGGACATATAGCCCGCCGCCGGTGCAGCAGAAGCTGCGCGGCCGACATATTCCAGCTCCAACTTGGGATGTGCTTCATTCAGCAGACGACGCAGGTGGTGCTGGCTGGAGTACCAGGCGCCCTGGTTCATCGGCTCTTCCTGACACCAGGCGACGCTCTCGATGTTCTTGAATGCGGAAACCGCAGCCAGGAACTCGTCGTCCGGGAAGGGGTACAGCTGTTCAATACGAACAAATGCCACATCTTCCTGTTCACGCTCCATACGCGCTTCCAGCAGATGGTAGTAAACCTTGCCGGAGCAGAGGATCAAACGCTTCACCTTGGCGGGGTCTACACCCGGATCCTGGATCACGTTGTGGAACGTGCCGTTGGCCAGCTCTTCCAGGCTGGAAGTAGCAAGCTTGTGACGCAGGATCCACTTCGGGCTCATGATTACCAGCGGGCGGCGCATCGGGCGGATGGCCTGACGACGCAGCAGGTGGAAAATCTGTGCCGGGGTAGTGGCGTTACACACCTGGATGTTGTGCTCAGCACACAGCTGCATAAAACGCTCGAGTCGCGCGGAGGAGTGCTCCGGACCCTGGCCTTCGTAGCCGTGCGGCAGCAGCATCACCAGACCGCACATACGGCCCCATTTGTGCTCACCGGAAGTGATGAACTGGTCGATAACTACCTGTGCACCGTTGGCGAAGTCACCGAACTGCGCTTCCCAGACCACCAGGGATTTCGGGGTGGTGGTGGCGTAACCGTATTCGAAGGCCAGTACCGCTTCCTCGGACAGCAGCGAGTCGTACATATCGAAACGCGGCTGGTCTTCGGACATGTGCTGCAGGGGCACATAGCTCTGGCCGTCTTTCTGGCTGTGGATAACTGCGTGACGGTGGGAGAAGGTACCGCGACCCACGTCTTCACCGGTGAAACGGACCATATAGCCCTGCTCCAGCAGCGTACCGTAGGCGAGGGTTTCGGCCATGCCCCAGTTCAGCGGCAGTGCACCACCGGCCATCTTGCGACGGTCTTCGTAAATCTTGGAAACCTGGCGCTGCATCACGATGCCATCGGGCACGGTGGTCATGCGGTTGGCCACGTCTTTCAGCTTGGACAGCTCGTAGCTGGTATCGCCTTCCACAGTCCACTCGTGGTTCAGGTACGGGCGCCAGTCGACAAACATGGACTCGTCCGGCTTGTTCACCAGGCCGGTCGCCACGTCTTCACCGCGATCCAGTTTGTCGCGGTACTCGTTGGCCAGCTTGTCCGCTTCCGCCTTGCTCACCACACCTTCGGCGATCAGCTTGTCCGCGTACAGGGTGCGGGTGGTCTTGTGCTTGCGGATGGTCTGGTACATCAGCGGCTGGGTGCCAGACGGGTCATCGGTCTCGTTGTGACCGCGACGGCGGTAGCACACCAGGTCGATAACGATGTCTTTCTTGAACTCGTAGCGGTAATCCACTGCCAGCAGGCCTGCCAGTACCACGGCTTCGGGGTCGTCGCCGTTCACGTGCAGTACCGGGGCGTCGATCATTTTCGCCACATCGGTACAGTACTCGGTGGAGCGGGCGTCTTCGCGCTTGCTGGTGGTGAAGCCTACCTGGTTGTTCAGCACCAGGTGGATGGAGCCACCGGTGTAGTACCCGCGGGTCTGGGACATCTGCAGGGTTTCCTGCACCACGCCCTGACCGGCAAATGCCGCATCGCCGTGGATGTTGATCGGCATTACTTTCTCGCCAGTGCTGTCGCCGCGGCGATCCTGACGGGCACGTACGGAACCGACCACCACCGGCGCACAGATTTCCAGGTGCGAGGGGTTGAAGGCCAGCGCCAGGTGCACTTCGCCACCGGGGGTCATCACGTTGGAGGAGAAACCCTGGTGGTACTTCACGTCACCGGAGGTATCGAGGGTTTTCTTGCCTTCGAACTCTTCGAACAGGTCCGCTGGGTTTTTACCCAGGATATTGACCAGCGTGTTCAGACGACCGCGGTGGGCCATACCGATCACGATTTCTTTTACCGCGTAGGTACCGGAGCGACGGATCAGGGCGTCCATCAGCGGGATCAGGCTCTCACCACCCTCAACACCGAAACGCTTGGTACCCGGGTACTTGGAGTCCAGGTGGCGCTCCAGGCCCTCGGCGGCAGACAGGCGCTGCAGGATTTCGGTGCGCACGTCGTTGCCGAAGTTCGGCTTGGACTGACTGCGCTCGAGGCGCTGCTGGAACCACTGCTGCTCGTCCAGGTTGGACAGGTGCATGATCTCTGCACCCAGATTGCCACAGTAGGTGTTCTCGAGGCCTTCAACGATTTCGCGCAGGGTCGCTTCACCTTTACCGAAGAACAGGTCGCCGGTCTGGAAAGTGGTGTCAAAATCGCCTTCGGTGAGGCCGTGGTAGTTCAGCTGCAGATCCGGCACCTGTTCACGAGCCATAAGTCCCAGCGGGTCCAGGGTGGCTTTCTTGTGACCGCGGTGACGGTAGGAATTGATCAGTTGCAGAACTTTGATCTGTTTGCGTTCGTGCTCGATATTGACCGAGCCGGCGCCGGGAGCGGCGAGGGGGCGGGTACGGTTTTTCGCCAACAGTTCGAAGTGCTGACGAATGGCGGCATGTGAGACATCACCGCCATTGACGCGCGGCAGACTGTCAAAATAATTGCGCCATTCTTCCGGTACACCACTGGAATCGTGCAGATAGGTCTCGTACAGCTCCTCCACGTATCCGGCGTTGCCGCCAGAAATATGCGAAGTACGCCAGAGTTCCTCCATTGTGCTTTCGTGCATTAATGCCTACCTCAGTTGACGGCGCGCACCCTTGAATTTCACGCCGCTCTTTCCTGTCTTTCACTCACAAAAGGGGAGGCGCTAAAAAGACACCTCCCCTTTTTCGTATAAGCCTGACACCTGCTTTGCTGTCGGCTTAATTGTGATTATTTTTGGTGGGAACCCGTGCTCCCGGTTGGGGACGAATCCCCTAAACAGCGCGGGTTATCAGCATATTACGGATATGGCCGATTGCCCGGGTGGGGTTCAATCCCTTGGGGCATACGTTCACACAGTTCTGGATACCGTGGCAGCGGAATACGCTGAACGGGTCATCCAGGTTGCCGAGGCGCGCATCGGTTGCATCGTCGCGGCTGTCCGCGAGGAAGCGGTACGCCTGCAGCAGACCGGCCGGGCCGATGAACTTGTCCGGATTCCACCAGAAGGACGGGCAAGAGGTTGAACAGCAGGCACAGAGAATACACTCGTACAGGCCGTCCAGCTTCGCGCGGTCTTCCGGGGACTGCAGTCGCTCGATGGCCGGAGCCGGTGTGCTGTTCTGCAGGAAGGGCTCGATCTTCTTGTACTGGGTGTAGAACTGTTCCATATCCACAACCAGGTCACGAATGACCGGCAGGCCAGGCAACGGGCGCAGTACCAGTTTGCCTTTCGGCGCTGCTTCAGAGATCGGCATGATACAGGCAAGACCGTTCTTGCCGGAAATATTCATACCGTCGGAGCCACATACCCCTTCACGGCAGGAGCGGCGAAACGACAGCGTGGGGTCCTGGGCCTTCAGCAGTTCCAGTACGTCCAGCACCATCAGGTCTTTGCCCTGGGTATCCAGCTCGTAATCCTGCATGTAAGGCGCAGAATCCGCTTCCGGGTTGTAACGGTAGATGCTTACTTTCAACATGGTCATTCCGCTCCCGAATTAGTAAGTACGCGCTTTCGGCTCAAAGGTATCGACGGTCTTCGGCGCAAAGTTTACTGCACGCTTGCCGACACGCTTTTCAGCCGGGAAGTACATGGAGTGGCACAGCCAGTTCTCGTCGTCGCGTTCCTGGAAGTCTTCGCGGGCGTGGGCGCCGCGGCTCTCGGTGCGGACCTCTGCAGCGATGGCAGTCGCTTCCGCAACTTCCAGCAGGTTCTGCAGCTCCAGCGCTTCGATACGCGCGGTATTGAACGCTTTGGACTTGTCGTCCAGGCGGACGTTGGCGATGCGCTCGCGCAGGCCTTCCAGCTTCTTGACACCTTCGGCCATGTAATCGCCGCGACGGAATACACCGAAGTGATTCTGCATCACGCCCTGCAGCTCGGTGCGCAGTTCAGCGGCAGACTCGCCGTCGTTGGTGGTTTCGAGGCGATTCAGGCGCGCCATGGCGGCTTCGATATCGGACTCGGAGGCTTCGCGGTTCTCGATACCTTCGCGCAGCGCCTTCTCAATGAACAGGCCGGATGCGCGGCCGAACACCACCAGGTCCAGCAGGGAGTTGCCGCCCAGGCGGTTGGCGCCGTGTACGGATACACAGGCAACTTCACCACAAGCGTAGAAACCGTCGATCACGTGGTCATTGCCGGAGGCATCCTGAGTCAGGGCCTGGCCGTGAACGTTGGTGGGGATACCACCCATCATATAGTGACAGGTCGGTACTACCGGGATCGGCTCTTTTACCGGATCGGTGTGGGCGAAGGTCTTGGCCAGCTCACAGATACCCGGCAGGCGGCTGTGCAGCAGCTCTTCACCCAAGTGATCCAGTTTCAGGAATACGTGGTCGCCGTTCGGGCCAGCACCGCGGCCATCCAGGATCTCAAGGACCATGGAGCGGGCAACAACGTCGCGGGACGCCAGGTCTTTCGCGTTCGGGGCATACCGCTCCATGAAGCGCTCGCCGTCTTTGTTGATCAGGTAACCACCTTCACCACGACAACCCTCGGTTACAAGCACACCAGCACCGGCGATACCGGTCGGGTGGAACTGCCACATCTCGATGTCCTGTACCGGCATACCGGCGCGCAGGGCCATACCCACACCGTCACCGGTGTTGATGTGTGCGTTGGTGGTGGAGGCAAAGATACGACCGGCACCGCCGGTAGCAAATACAGTCGCCTTGGACTTGATGAAGACCACTTCACCGTCTTCGATGCAGATGGCGATTACGCCCACGACAGCACCGTCCTGGTTTTTCACCAGGTCTACCGCAAACCATTCGTTCAGGAATACGGTGTTGTGCTTGACGTTGTTCTGATAAAGGGTGTGCAGCAGGGCGTGACCGGTACGGTCTGCCGCAGCGCAGGTACGCGCAGCCTGGCCACCGCGGCCATAGTCCTTGGACTGGCCACCGAAAGGACGCTGGTAGATGCGGCCTTCTTTAGTACGGGAGAACGGCAGACCCATGTGCTCGAGTTCGAACACGGCTTCCGGGCCTACGGAACACATGTACTCGATCGCGTCCTGGTCACCGATATAGTCGGAGCCCTTGACGGTGTCATACATGTGCCAGCGCCAATCGTCATTGGGGTCGTCGCTGGCAATGGCACAGGTAATGCCGCCCTGGGCGGAAACCGTGTGCGAACGGGTCGGGAATACTTTGGTGATTACCGCAGTCTTGAAACCGGACTGGGCCATCTGCAGGGCCGCGCGCATACCCGCGCCGCCGCCGCCAATTACGATACCGTCAAAGGTTATTGTTCGCATATTCGACATGACTTACATACCCCACAGAATTTCGAAGCCCCACACCGCGTAGAACACGGCGACGGCACCCAACAGGACCTCTACCAGGATGCGCAAAACGGTAGCTTTACCGCCCATCATGCGATTGGTGAGGTAGTCGGTGACAACGGACCAGAGTCCGATCCAGGCGTGAGCGAGTGTGGAGAGCAATGCCACCAGGGTGAAAACGCGCACCCAGCGCTGTTCGAACAGCGCGGACCAGCTGGCGTAGCCAAAATCCTTGGAGAGGAAAATGAAACCCACTATAAAGAGCGTGTAAGCCACCAGCACTACGGCACTGATGCGCTGAATGAACCAGTCGTACAGACCACTGCGGCCGAAACCAGTAACTGCCTTTACCATACCAGAACCCCCGCCAGCAGAATGAGCACTACAGAAAGCACCAGCACGATAATGGCGCCGCGACGACCACCTTCCAGGCTCTCACCCAGACCGACATCCATCAGCAGGTGACGCACACCCGCGATCAGGTGGTAAATCAGGGCCGCCAGGGATGCCCACAGGACCAACTTGGCCGGGACGCTGGTAAAGAAGTCGGCTACTTTTTGGAAACCCTGCTCGGATTCCAGACTGGAGTCCAGCATGCACAGTAAAAGCGCAACCACAGCGAAGAGCACCACACCGGAAACACGGTGCAGGATGGAAACCAACGCTGGTGCAGGGAGCTTGATAGTAGAAATGTCTAAATTGACAGGTCTGTTCTTGTTCACAGGAATAACACCTTGTTGCCCTGAAAGACGGGGCGCCCGTTAATTTTCTATGTTACCGGGCGAGCTTGCTGATCACTTTCCACCCAACCTGGGGAGGTCTTGTACAAAGTGGCCTTACCAAGGCGCAAGCCGCGCGGATTATAGGCATTCAAATTTCAAAACACAACGAACCGAGGGTCGCAGATGACGGCTTTGTACCAGTTGCAAACGGCGCCAAGCACCCGACCATGGTATGAGACGCCCATTTCAACAAACCCGAATTTCCGCGCCAGAATTCCTTCCGGAACAGGCAAAATCCCTGCCACCCACGCTCAACGCGATAGATCCTGCGGCCATAGAACCCGCCGGCCACATCAATTTGGTTTGACAATTTGGAGCGCGGCACTTAAGTTTGGCCGCGCTCAAAAGCCCGCTAGCCCCCAATCCGCGTCGGATGCAGCCAAAGAAGGCCCTCCGAGCCCGCAGAATCCGGCACTTTCCGGGTTTTGTACGTGCACAGAAAGCACCTGAGACAACCCTTCCCATAAAAAGGTGATCACAGGTGAGCGCGGAACGCGCCCCTATCCGGGCCGTCTCATTACTGAAGCGATTCAGTGATTTGTGTGGAAATAAAAAAGCTGGCAAACGAATAGTTTTTAGGAGTCCACAATGTCCGACAAGAAAGCTCAACTCACGGTCGACGGTATCGACGCCCCTTACGACCTGCCGGTTTACTCTGGCACCGCCGGCCCCGACGTTGTCGACGTCAGCAGCCTGGCGAGCAAAGGCCTGTTTACCTACGACCCGGGCTTCATGTCCACTGCCTCCTGTGAATCCCAGATCACTTATATCGATGGCGCCAAGGGCGTACTGCTGCACCGCGGCTACCCAATCGAGCAGCTGGCGCAGAAATCCGACTATCTGGAAACCTGCTACCTGCTGATGAACGGCGAGCTGCCGTCTGTTGAACAGAAGAAGGAATACGTCAACAGCATCATGAACCACACCATGGTGCACGAATCCCTGGTCAACTTCTTCAAGGGCTTCCGCTACGACGCCCACCCGATGGCCATGATGTGTGGCGTAGTAGGCGCCCTCGCCTCTTTCTACCACGACTCCCTCGACATCACCGATCCCGAACACCGCAAGATCTCCGCTGACCGCCTGATTGCCAAGATGCCTACCCTGGCCGCGATGTGCTACAAGCACAGCAAAGGCCAGCCGTTCATGTATCCGGATAACAGCCTCAGCTACTCCGAGAACTTCCTGCACATGATGTTCGGCAACCCCTGTGAGCCGAGCAAAATCGACCCGGTTGTGGCCAAGGCCATGGACGTGATCTTCCTGCTGCACGCAGACCACGAGCAGAACGCCTCCACCTCTACCGTGCGTCTGGCAGGCTCCTCCGGCGCCAACCCCTTCGCCTGCATCTCTTCCGGTATCGCGACCCTGTGGGGCCCGGCACACGGCGGCGCCAACGAAGCGGTACTGAACATGCTGCAGGAGATCGGCGACGAGAGCCGTATCGACGAGTACGTTGCCAAAGCCAAGGACAAGAACGATCCGTTCCGCCTGATGGGCTTCGGCCACCGCGTCTACAAGAACTTCGACCCGCGCTCCCGTGTAATGCAGGGCATCTGCGACGAAGTTCTGGGTGCCATGGGTGCGGAGAACGATCCGCTGCTGCGAATCGCCAAGAAGCTGGAAAAGATCGCTCTGGAAGACGAGTACTTCGTCGAGAAGAAACTTTACCCGAACGTGGACTTCTACTCCGGCATCATCATGAAGGCGATCGGTATTCCTACCGATATGTTCACCGTGATCTTCGCCACCGGCCGTACTGCAGGCTGGATCGCACACTGGAACGAGATGATCTCCAACCCGTACAAGATCGGTCGTCCGCGTCAGCTGTACACCGGCTACACCGCGCGCGACTACGTGGCTGCAGAAGACCGCTAATTCGGATCTTCCCCCACAAAAAAACCCGGCTTCATGCCGGGTTTTTTTATGCCGCGACAAAAGCCACCTATTGCCCTCCACTTACCCGCACCGACTCCTTACCCTCGCCGCCCATATCTCGACCATTCCCCACACAAGCGTCTGATTATCCATAAAGTGAGTTTCAATAACCTTCCATAAAAACGCCCATGCTTCCTTTATTAGGAATCATTGTGGACAAGACACCCTGGAAGATTTGGCACGATAGTCCCAAACCACTCAGCAACGAAGCGTCCCGAATACTTTGAACGCCACAGCAATTTCAACTATTCAAATTACTTACTCCATTAGGCCGAAAAATAAATTACAAAAAGATACGGAGAGAATCAGCAGCAAACTTTTTTCCAAATCTTCCCCAAAAAAACAAGTACAGACGTACCAATAAATACTGTCTTTTTATATTTGGTCAAAAAGTCTCTGAAATTAAATTTTCATTCAATTTATTAACGCACCAATTCTTCGGCAAATTTTCACTGGCGCTATTCTCCCCCGTATAAATATGTGACAGAATTCTCACACTGACCACTCAACCGGAACAAAATTCCAAATAAAAGGTTTCAATCACGCCCGGGCGCGGCAAAATTCCTACTTCTCTTTATCTGCGATAAAGCCAAAAAATACCCAGATAAGTCCGATAAAAGGCTCAGACTATGTTCCGCATTTTTTCCGGGAAGTCCCGCAACAATACGTCCTCAGGGGATCGAGATTCCCACAGCCCCGGACAGGGCCGCTCGATCAGCTTTGACCCGAACCTGATCCACAATTTAAAAAGTGATCACAAAGAGCTGATCCAGATCTATCAACGTATCTGGTCGGAAGGCTACGAAATGCAGGACTTCCGAAAAATTTCTGAGCTGCTGAAGGTCTTCAAATCTACCTTCCAGGCGCACCTGATAAAAGAGAATGTCAGCTTCTATGTATATCTGGAACAATCCCTGAGCAACGATTCCCATACGCTGCAGATCGTCAAAGACTTCCGCACAGATATGAATGACATTGCCAATGCGGTAGTGCAGTTCTGCAAGCGCTACTCCCGGGAAGTCTTTACCGGAAAGATGCTGATGGATTTCAAACAGGACTATGAAAAAATCGGTGAGGCGCTGACCAGAAGGGTTTCTCTGGAGGAGCGAGAGCTATACACACTGTATCGTTTCTCGTAACAGGAGTTACGACTGTAGACCAATAGCCCGCAAACGCTGATCCACCACTGCAACACAGAAAAACTCTGCGTGCAGAAAATAAGAAAATATTTCTTAAAACTAAAACAATAACAAAAGCAGGCTTGATGATGGCTCGAGGGAATACCCGTTTTTCGGGTACAGGGAAGTACTTCGGGGGGAACTTGTGACTGAAGTTTCCGCAGAAAAGCGGTTTCCATTACCGCAATCAGACACCAACCAACCGACTTCGGACTACCCCATCTATGTAGTGGTCGGTGCCGGTCCGGTCGGTGTTCGGTGTGCAGAGCGGTTACTGGAGAACTGCGAAGACGCACAGGTTGTACTGATCGGCGCCGAGGACGAAGCACCGTATAACAGGGTCAGACTCTCCCAGTTTCTATCCCAGGAACTATCGCTGCACGAACTGGAAAATCCGGTCAGGATAAAATCCGCCGGTCGCTTAGCCGAGTTTCACAATCGCCGTATTTCCCGTATCGATCGACACGCCCGTATTGTCTATGACGAGGACGGTTCTCCCCAGCCCTATACCAAACTGATCCTCGCCACTGGATCCCGCCCTCGGGTACCCGATATTCCCGGCGCACACCTCGAAAACATCATCCCTTTCCGCGATCTGCGCGACGCCCGGGAGCTCACCCGCCTGCGCGACGAAAGTAATACCATTCTGGTAGCAGGTGCCGGTGCGCTGGGGTTGGAAGCTGCAGCCGCGCTTAAAACACAGAAAAACAGAGTGGTACTGCTGGCCCGCGCGGGTCTGCTCGGCGGAAAGCTGAGCACGTCTTCGGAGAATTACCTCAAGGCAGCCCTCACCGCACTCCAGGTAGAGTTGATGTCCGGAGTGCAAATCGAAGCATTCAATGGAAGCAACGCCGTTTCCACTGTAAAGCTTTCAAGTGGGGAAAACCTGCAGGTCGACACCGTAGTCCTGTGCACCGGTATCACCCCAGAAACCACACTGGGAGTGGATTCCGGTCTCGATTGCGCACGCGGTATTCAGGTTTCTTCCTATATGGAAACCAGTGATCCAGATATCTACGCGATCGGCGAATGTGCCGAGTATGACCAGCAAGTGTACCAGTTGGTGCGGCCGGGGTTCGAGCAGGCGGATATTTGCGCGCAACATATCTGCGCAGGGAATGAGAAAGGTATCCCAGCGCCCTATTCCGGCAGTCGCACAGACATCGAACTCAAGATTTCTCATATCCCCTGCGCCCTGCTCGGTAACGCTGGGGGCGCTGCCGGGGGAGATACGGCGGTATACCGCTATGAAAACCGCTTTAAGGGACAGTGCCGGGAAATCTACTTGAACGAGGGAAGGCTGGTGGGTGCCAGCCTGATCGGCGCCTGGAGCGAACGCTCCCGGGTTAGCGTGGCCATCAACAGCAGTGAAAGGATTTCGACAGAGGCACTGCACCGTTTTGAACAGGATGGCTACCTGTGGACGAAGCAAGAAAAGCAGGGAATCAAGCAACAACCGGACGGCTATCTGGTCTGCCAGTGTAACGGCGTCAGCAAGGGAGAGCTCTGCAAAGCCATCGCCAATGGCAAGCGCTCACTGCACGATCTGGAAATGGAGACGCAGGCCGGCTCGGTGTGCGGCAGCTGTCGGCCGATCATGGCAGAGCTGCTCGATACCCCCGTCCCCAATCTCGTCATGCGACACGCGACGAGTATCCTGGTGATATCCGTGCTCTCCCTGTTGTTGATCGCGCTCGCAATTTTTTTACCAGCGCCTGACGTCAGCAACAGTGTGCAGGTCAACTGGTACTTGAAAAACCTCTGGTACGACAATTTCTGGAAACAGGTCAGCGGCTACACCCTCCTTGGCCTGTGCCTGCTGACCGCCAGCCTGAGCCTGCGCAAGCGCCTGAAAAAGCGCAATCTGGGGCACCTGGATCACTGGCGCTACTTTCACAGTATCGTCGGTTGCGCCGCGCTGCTGGTACTCATTGTCCACACTGGCTTCCGCCTTGGGGAAAACCTCAACCTTGCACTGATGCTGGTATTCCTCGCGGCTACATCCACGGGCTCCCTGGTGGGGGTATTTATGGCCCGCAATCACCACTGGACCGACCTGAAACTGCGCGAACACCGCAAGTGGTGGTCCCGGGTTCACTACGCGCTACTGTGGGCACTGCCGGTATTAATTTTTTTCCATATCCTCGCCGTGTATTACTTCTAAATGAATAACTATAAATTCAAGTTCTGGCACTACGGCCTGGTACTGACCGTGGGTGTTGCCGCACTGATTACCTACAACCTGGAAGCCTCGGATAAATCCTATTTTCTGAGTGGCGAGGCCACACACGGTCACCACCAGGTGGAACTCTCCTGTTCCACCTGCCACGGTGACGGCTTTACGGGCCAGGAAGTGATCCAGCAGGCGTGCACCGGTTGTCACAGCGAAGAACTGGCGCTGGCAAACGACAGTCATCCACGCAAGAAATTTCTCGACCCTAGAAATGCCAACCTGTTGAACCAGTTGGACGCACGTCAGTGTGTGTCCTGCCATACGGAGCATAAACCGGAGATCACCCACGAAATGGGGGTCACTCTCGCGGGAGATTTCTGTGTGCACTGCCACAGTGATATCGCGGAGAATCGCCCCAATCACGCCAACTTTGAATTTGATACCTGCGCCAGTGCCGGCTGTCACAACTATCACGACAACCGCTACCTGTACGAGGGGTTCCTGACTGCAAACATAGACGCTCCGGATTTACTGGAAGACGGACAGCTTCCCCTGCGTACCCTGGTGGCGAGCTGGAAAGAAACCCACCCCCACAGTGAGTCCGACCAATTGGCATCGCCGGATATGACACCGCCGTCAAACTCCGGTAACCAGACTACGGACATCGTTGGCCACTGGCGATCCAGTACCCATGCGCAGACCGACACGAATTGCAGCAGCTGCCACAGCGATGGTCAGTGGCAATTCAGTAGCGCAGAAATCGTCGATACCTGCGGCGACTGTCACAGCCAGCAACGGGATGAGTTTACCCGAGGTAAACATGGCTTGCGTCTATCACAGGATGTGCCCGAGGCGTTTCGAAAAGTATCTGGTGCAATGACGCCAGTAGAAGCCTTAATCCCCATGAAAAGCAGTGCACAGAGTGAACTCAGCTGTATCAGCTGCCACGGTGCCCACGAGACAGACACGCGCAACGCGGCCGTAGACGCCTGCCTCAGTTGTCACAACGATGAACACAGCCTGGCCTACCGCGCATCTGCACACTTCAAACATTGGCAGGCAGATTCTTCCAGTGGCGTCAGCTGCGCCAACTGCCATATGCCCCGCGAGGTGCGCGGTGATCAGGTCGCGGTCAATCACAACCAGAACCACAACCTGCGCCCCAATGAAAAAATGCTGCCGGTATGCCTCAGCTGCCACGGGGTGGAGTTTTCCGTGGCCGCGCTGGCAGATAAGCAGCTACTGAAGAGTAACTTCAATGGACCGGTAGAAAACCAACACGAGACGTTCCAGCTGATACGTGAACGGATCGCCAAGATTCAATCCAGCAAGTAGTCCCATCAGGAGGGGAAACCATGCGAACTAGAGCGTTCATCTTGGCTGCAGCGGCAGCGCTTTCAGGTTGTGGGGAAAAAACCGGGATCGAGCCCCAGAGAATGGCCGATGCAATTTTCGCGGTCATTGAGGCGGACCGCGCAAGCTATACCACCAATGTGGTCAACCGGCTGCAGAACGAAGAAAAGGTCATCAAGGCGGATGAGCACTGGCAAGACAACCAGGCACTGCCGCTGCCCGCACAGATGATGCGCATGGGCGCAGAGCGCGTGGCGGAACAGGAATCCGGTTTCAACTATGCGTTGCTGTCCCAGTGGGCCATCAACAAGCAGAACAAGCCGCGCACGGACCTGGAGCGCCAGGGCCTCGCGTATATCGTCGAGAATCCGGGGCAGAACTTCTACGGAACCGAGAAGCTCGGCGACACTGAATATTTCACCGCGGTTTATCCGGACGTGGCCGTGTCTCCCGCCTGTGTAAGTTGCCACAACGAGCATGTGGACAGCCCGCGCAAGGACTTCGAGCTGGGACAGACCATGGGTGGTGTGGTGATCCGCTTCCCCCTGTGAGTTGTGGATAAGTTTTCATGCGCGGTTTCCGCCAATAAAAAAACCCGGCCTTTGCGCCGGTTTTTTTATTGGCGGATTTACCGGCGCGAGGCAGGGAAAGCCTGAAAAGCGCTCCTGGCCACCCGCCTTTGCGTCAGGCCGGTCGTTCCTATAGAAAAGCGAACTTCAGCACAAAGATACCGCCCACCAGATATACCACCGGCGGACACGTCTTAAACTGGCCATTGAGCAGCTTGATACCAGCGTAGGAAATAAACCCGAGACCAATACCATCGGCAATGGAGTATCCCAGCGGCATCGCCAGTGCGGTAATCACCGCTGGTGCACTCTCACTGTGGTCACTCCAATCCACATCCGCCAGGCTGCGCGCCATCAGGCAGGCCACAAACAGCAGCGCCGCGGCAGTGGCATAGGCCGGTACACTTTGCGCCAGCGGCGCAAACAGAAGGCACAGCAAAAACGCCAGCCCGCAGACGATTGCCGTGACCCCGGTGCGGCCACCGGCCTCAACGCCAGCCGCACTCTCGATATAGCTGGTCGTCGACGAAGTCCCCAGTAACGCACCTCCCAGGGTGGCGCCGGAGTCGGCCAGCAACGCCTTGCCAAGGCGAGGCAGCGAGCCATCCGGGCGCACGAGTCCAGCGCGATTGGCCACCCCAACCATAGTACCCGCGGTATCAAACACATCCACCAGCAACATGGTGAGGATTACCGTGACCATCGAAATATCAAATGCACCGGTAATATCCAGCTGCATCAGTACCGGCGCCGGAGACGGGGGCATGGATACCACACCTTTGAACTCCACCGCCCCAAGTAGCCAGCCAGCCGCACTGACCGCGATGATGCCAATGACCACCGCACCGGCGACACCGCGCTGGGAAAGCGCTGTGATCAACACAAAGCCAACCAGACACATGAGCGGCTCGAACGCCGTGAGATCCCCAAGAGATACCAGAGTGGCCGGACTGTCGACCACAACCCCGGCATTGCTGAGTGCCACGATCCCCAGGAACAATCCAATCCCGGCGGAAATACCCAGTTTAAGGTTGCGCGGGATGGCGTTGATCAGCCATTCCCGAAACGGCAACAGGCTCAGCGCCACAAACAGTATCCCGGACAGGAACACCGCCCCCAGCGCCGTCTGCCAGGGATGCCCCATGCCCAACACCACCGCATAGGTAAAAAACGCATTCTGCCCCATGCCCGGCGCGAGCCCCACCGGATAATTACCCAGCAGCCCCATAAGGATGGAACCAAACGCCGCCGCCAGGCAGGTCGCCACGAACACTCCACCAAAATCCATACCGGTCTCGGAGAGCATCGCCGGATTGACCACGGTGATATAGGCCATGGCCAGGAAGGTTGTCAGCCCCGCCAGCACCTCGCGGCGCCAGAAGTTTGTCGATACCTCCCCCGGCAGCGACGTCGCCGGCCCGAAATTGAAGTACTCCACCACTCTCTGCATATCAGTTCACCGATGTTCTCTTACCAATTAAGTGGATTACCCCAAACAGGTTTAACCCAGATGTTTTTAACGACTGCAATTTTCAAACCAAGTGGTCAACTTTTTGGCGCGACACTTGCTTACCCGTAGAGAGCACAGACTGCTCCACCGGTTTAACCGTGGGGGACTCCCAATATGGAAGGCTGGCTGTTGCGGCAAAGGACACAGTAAAACACTACAACGATTGGTTTGACCCCGACGATGAAAAAACGAACTCTTCTCAGTATTTTCTGCAGCTGCCTGCTGATCACCTTCCTGTCGAGCGCCCACGCGGCCAGTCCGCGACCGGTGATCTTCGATACCGATATGGCCATTGATGACTGGTCCGCGCTGCTGGTGCTGGCCATGCATGAGGAACTTGAGCTGGTGGCCGTTACCAGTAATGGCGCCGGCGAAACCCGCTGTGGTCCCGCGCTGGACAATATCGGGGCGCTGCTCGACCTGACTGCTTCCGGAGACGTGGCGATCGCCTGCGGAGACGATTACCCCATGGACGGCTACTTCGCATTTCCGGAGCCCTGGCGGCAGCAGGCTGACACGCTCTCGGGTATTGCACTGCCCGACAGCACCCGCACTGCCACAGAAAAGCACGCTGTGGATGTCATCCACACCACCCTGGCCGACAGCGATCAACAGGTCGTGGTGGTAGCCACCGGAAGCCTGACCAACATCGCCCAGTGGCTGGAAAAATACCCTGCCGATACCGACAAGGTGGAGCGACTGGTGATCATGGGCGGTGCCTTTGAGGCCCCGGGTAATATCATCGTGCCCGGGTTTACCGACAACCATCCAAACACAAAAGCGGAATGGAATATTTTTGTCGACCCCGAGGCCGCAGCCCGGGTTTTCGCCTCCGGACTACCCATTGAAGTAGTCGGTCTGGATGTCACCAATCAGGTCAAGGTAACCAAGGCATTTGCCCGCGACTTCAAAACGGTGGCGGAAACCCCGGCTGCGCAGTTCTGGGATGCGGTGCTGGATGACAACGACTGGTTTATCGAATCCGGGGAATACTATTTCTGGGACGTACTGGCGGCACTGGTGGCACTGGACCCGGCCTTCTGCCAAGGAGACATGGCACCGGTTACCGTCAGCCTGGAAACCGGATCTCCCTGGCAACCATCATCCCTGCGCTCAATCCCCAATATCACCTACAGCGGCGCCGAGCGGCGACATCTGGATGCGGAGAAGAGCGGTATAACCCGCACTGGCGGTGACAACCCCGCGGTGAAAATCTGTCGCAAAACCGACGCCGAGCGGGCCTTTAGCCTGTTTACCCGGACCCTCAACCAGGGCTGATCAGCGGGGTGCTTCCAGGCCTACTCCGGCGAGGATGGAGCGGCTGAGAAAGTCTGCAATGCGGTCGATCATCGACCGCTCGTATTCAGCGCGGTTAAGAATCGTCAGCACCTGCGCCTCGAAATCCGCGTAGTGCTGGGTGGAAGACCAGATCAGAAAAATCAGGTGGTAGGGGTCTACCGGTGCCATTTTCCCGGCTGCGACCCAGGCCTCAATCACCGCCGCTTTTTTTCTCATCCAGGGACGCAAATCATTGCGTAAATAGTCCCGCAAGTGCGGAGCCCCCTGAATGATTTCCATCGCAAACAACTTGGAAGACTGCGGGTGGGTATAAGAGAGCTCCACCTTGCGACGAATAAAACGGTCGAGCACCTCGGCCGGATTATCTTCCGCACGTAGCTCATCGAAGTGGTCGTTCCAGAGAATAATAATTTCCTCCAGCACCGCCACATAAAGATTCGACTTGGTTTTGAAGTAATAGTGCACATTCGCCTTGGGCAAACCTGCGCGGTCCGCAATAGCCTGAATACTGGCCCCGGCGAACCCCTTGAGCACAAACTCCTCTCGCGCCGCCCCGAGTATCCGCTCCAGGTTCTGGTCACGGATCTTTCCGCGACGATAGGTTCTTTTTGTTTCTGCCGAGCTGTCAGCCATTGTTATCAACCATTACCGTAAAGTCCCCGAAAGAATCCCCGAAGTTGTCCATTGCGACAAGATTACCTAGCGCTGCCCCATTAACGCAACTTGCGTGCCAGAGGCCTCCAGGAAGAAAGAATAAGGTCACCCCGTAAAAACCTGTCCAGTTGGCCAGTTTTTTGCTTGAGCAGTACTTATCGGATGCAAGCCTTCCGGATTCGGTAAAAACACTGCTGGAGTCTCTGTTGAAATTTGTCCTGAATCACGATCTTGTCGAGGAAATCGCACCCGCTGCGGATACCACGTTACTGCGCTATTTGCGCGAGACGAAACGGCTGTGCGGCACCAAAGAGGGCTGTGCTTCCGGCGACTGTGGTGCCTGCACGGTATTGTTGGGGGAACTGGAGAACGGGCGTATCCACTACCGCACCGTCAACGCCTGTATCACCCCTATCGCTGCCGCCAACCGCCGCCACCTCGTCACTATCGAGGCCCTCGCCAGTAGCGGGAAGCTACACCCGGCGCAACAGGAAATGCTGGATAACCACGGCTCCCAATGTGGTTTCTGCACACCGGGCTTTGTCATGTCCCTGGCGGGCCTGCACCAGCAACTGCTTGCGGACGAAGAGGCACAGGCAGACCGCGCGCAGGTTTGTGAAGCCATCTCCGGTAACCTGTGCCGCTGTACCGGCTATCGCCCCATCGTCGACGCGGGCCTGAAAATGGTGCAGGCACCTAACGAAGCGCACCGTCTCGACGCACAGGCGCAAATCGAGCAGCTGGCCAGTATCACCGACACAGACGCGCCAGCGGATTACCTGCAGCCACAGAGCCGCAAAGAACTACAACAGGGATTGGCCCTGCATCCAGATGCACGCCTGATCGCCGGAGGCACTGACCTGTTACTGGAGGTCACCCAGCAGTGCCAGCCCATCCCCAAAATAATCGACCTGTCCGGTGTAAAGGAGCTGCACCGCATCGAAGAGTGCGACGGTGTGATTCACCTGGGCGCGGCGTTGACTTATCGCGAGCTGGAAACATTCTTTGCCGGACGCTCCAGCAGTATCAGCGCCCTGCTGGAACGCATTGGATCACGGCAGATCCGCAACCGCGGCACCCTGGGCGGCAATATCGCCAATGCCTCACCCATCGCCGACCTGCCACCACTGCTACTAGCCCTGGATGCCAGTATTACCCTGGCGGACAACCGCGGTGCCGAGCGGCAACTGCCCCTGGCGGAGTTCTATCGAGGCTATAAGGACACAGCACTGGAAATCGGGGAATACCTGGCCGAGATCAGCTTCCCCGCCAGGGCTGTGAATGATTTCCACCGGGCTTACAAAGTCAGCAAGCGGCGCGAGGACGATATCTCCGCAGTAATGGCGGCCATCCGTTTGCGCACCAGGGCCAGCGAATACGGTGACGTGTTTACCGAGGTGCGTATTGCCTTCGGAGGAATGGCAGCCACCCCGGTGCGGGTCACCACTGCCGAGTCGAAACTTCTCGGGTGTACCAGACAGGATGAAAGCGCACTCCACGCTGCACTGGCCGCTGTCGCAGAAACTCTAAAGCCCATTGGCGATGTCCGCGCCAGTGCCGACTACCGGTTACAGATCGCGCAGAACCTGCTGCGCAGTGCCTGGCACGCGTTGAATAGCGAACGCTCCAAGAACCACGCATCGGAGGCGCTCCATGCGTAAGCTGCCAAAAGCCCTGCTGCGCGTGCAAACGGAAAGTGCACACAAGCCCACGTCTATCGCCCACGAGTCGGCCTACAAACACGTTACCGGCCGCGCACAGTACCTGGACGATATCCCCGAGTGGCCGAATATGCTGCACCTGGCAACCGTGGGTGCCGAGCACGCCAGCGCGATGATCGAGAGCATTGAACTCGATGCCGCGCGCCGCGCACCCGGTGTAGTGGATGTCATCACGCAGGGAGATATTCCCGGCAGTGCCGATGTGTCGCCAGTATTCAGCGGCGACTTGCTGCTCGCCGGTGAACGCGTCGACTATGTGGGGCAAACGGTAGTCGCGGTGGCCGCCACCAGCCTGGAGGCCGCGCGACGCGCGTGCAAACTGGTGAACATTCACTACCGCTCAGAATCTGCGCGACTGTCTGTGCAGGAAGCGCTGGAGCGGGAGGAGTTCGTGCTGCCAAGCCATACGATCAGCTCCGGGGATGCCGGTGCCGCCATTGCCAGAGCCGAGCACCAGCTGCAAGGCGAGCTCTACCTGCGTGGCCAGGAGCATTTCTATCTAGAGGGGCAGATCAGTATCGCCCTGCCCAACGAAGATGGCGGTGTGCGTGTCTACAGCTCCTCCCAGCACCCGGCCGAAGTACAGAAGCTGGTGGCTCAGGTGCTCGGCGTACCGCTACACCTGGTGCAGGCGGAAGTGCGGCGTATGGGCGGCGCCTTCGGTGGCAAGGAATCCCAGGCCGCCGCACTGGC
The DNA here is from genome assembly GCF_002009015.1 of Microbulbifer mangrovi. Taxonomy (GTDB): domain Bacteria; phylum Pseudomonadota; class Gammaproteobacteria; order Pseudomonadales; family Cellvibrionaceae; genus Microbulbifer; species Microbulbifer mangrovi. Next base: position 26,377 of record NZ_LZDE01000347.1, read on the forward strand.
TTGCATGGCCGCGGTTTTCGCAGTGCGCAACCAGCGACCGGTGAAATATCGCATGCCGCGTCGCGACGACATGACACAAACCGGCAAACGCCACGACTTCTGGAATCAGTACCGCGCAGGCTTCGACAGTGACGGGGTGATTCGCGGTGTAGAAATGGATCTGGCTGGCCTCTGCGGCCACAGTCCCGACCTGTCCGACGGTGTTGTCGACCGCGCCATGTTCCATGCGGATAACGCCTATTTTTACTCGACGGCCCGTATCAGCGGCCACCGCTGCCGCACCAATACCGTATCCAACACCGCATTCCGGGGCTTCGGCGGCCCCCAGGGCATGGTCGCCGCCGAGGCCATGCTGGACGATATCGCCCGCGCTGTCGGTGCGGACCCACTGGATATACGCAAGCGCAACCTGTACAGCGCCGACAGAAATACCACACCCTACGGCCAGGCACTGGAGGAGGAGGTACTGCCCCAGTTGATCGAGCAGCTGGAACAGACCGCCGACTACCGCGCCCGCCGCGAACAGATCCGTGCATTCAATGTGTCCAGCACGCAGATCAAAAAAGGGCTGGCGCTGACGCCGGTAAAATTCGGGATTTCCTTTACCTCCAAACACCTGAACCAGGCCGGTGCACTACTGCATATTTATGCCGATGGCAGTATTCACGTCAGCCACGGCGGCACCGAAATGGGTCAGGGATTGCACACCAAGATCGCGCAAATCGTCGCACGGGGATTTGGCGTAGACCTGGAGCGAGTGCGGGTGGCCGCCACCGCCACCGACCAGGTCCCCAACGCCTCCCCCACCGCCGCGTCCGCCGGTACCGACCTGAATGGCATGGCGGCACTGAACGCGGTCAATACCCTGAAGCAGCGCCTGCTGGAATATGCGGCGGAGACCTACGGTGCCGATATCGAGCGCATCAGTATCCGCGACGACCAGTGCTGGATTGCGCAACGCGCGATCCCCTTCGCCGAACTGGTAAAAGGCGCATATATAGACCGGGTGTCCCTGTCTGCGACCGGCTTCTACCGCACCCCGAAAATCGGCTACAACCGCACCGCCGCGCGCGGCCGCCCGTTCCTTTACTTCGCCAATGGCGCAGCGGCCTCGGAAGTGGAAGTGGATTTGAACACCGGCGAATACCGGGTAACGCGGGTGGATATCCTCCAGGATGTCGGCGACTCTCTGAATCCGGCGATCGATCTCGGCCAAGTCGAAGGCGGCTTTGTGCAGGGAATGGGTTGGGTAACCAGTGAGGAACTGCTGTGGAACGATCAGGGGCGGATCATTTCTGACAGCCCAGCCAACTACAAGATTCCCACCGCCGGCGATGTGCCGGAAATCTTTAACGTGGATTTTTTCCAAAGACCGAATGCGGAAGAGACGGTATACCGCTCCAAAGCGGTGGGCGAACCGCCTTTGATGCTGGCCATCTCCGTCTGGTGCGCACTGCGCGATGCCTGCGCAAGTCTTGCCGAATATCGCTACAACCCTCCCCTTGGCGTACCCGCCACGCCAGAGCAGGTGTACTTCTGCGCGCGCGCAGCGAAAGAGTATGCGGAGGCAACATCGTGATCAACAAAACACCCTGGTTCGAGGCGGCCGCCGACCGTCGCCGTCGCGGCCAGCCCTGGGTGCTGGCCACCGTATTGAGTACCCGGGGATCCGCACCCCGTAACAGCGGAACCAAGATGGTCATCGACGCCCGTCACAGCTTTGACACACTGGGTGGGGGACAACTGGAATTCCAGGTGATCACCCGCGCCCGCGAGCTGATCCAAGACGGCCGCGAGCGACAGCTGCTGGAACACTTTCCCCTGTCCTCTCGCGCCGGTCAGTGCTGTGGCGGCAGTGTCTCGGTACTACTCGAATGCTTTGCGGGCGCAGAGTTGCAGCTGCACGTTTTCGGTGCCGGCCATGTAGCCCGCGCCCTGCTGCCGGTACTGGCGCCGCTGGAGTGGCAACTGCACTGCATCGACAACCGCGCCGAACTGCTGGATGAAATAGCGCTCGAGGACAATCTAAACGGCTGGGTGCACAACCATTTCCTCACAGACCCGGTGGAGCATATCTCCCGAATGAACACCGGTGCCTTTGCCCTGGTCCTGACCCAGGATCACGCCCTGGACTACCGGCTGTTGCACGCTCTGCTGGATCGCGGCGACTGCGCCTATATGGGCATGATCGGCTCACGCACCAAAGCGCTGCGTTTTCGCCGTCGGCTGGCTAGCGATGGCTTTACAGCGGAACAGATAGACAACTTTTACTCTCCCGTCGGCCTGGCAGAGGTACCCGGTAAAAAACCCGCAGAAGTGGCCATTTCCATCGCCGCCCAGTTACTCGCGGAGAAACACCGGCTCGCCGCCAGCGAGGAAAAAAAATCCACCGGAATCAACTGGAAGACCCTGCGCGAGAGCCTGACGAACGATCTCGCAACAAGTGGCAAAAACACAAAAGACCCTGAGAGAGAAACATCGTGACACCACACACGCTCAAGCAATTCAACCAGCTTGCACCGGAGCAACAACGCCATCTGTTAATGGATTGCTGTCATTGCAGCCGCTGGGCAGAAAGACTGCTGGAACTGGGCCCGGTCATCAGCATTGGGCAAATCCAGAACCGTGCATTCAAAGCCTGGAGCAAACTCGACGAATCCGACTACCTCGAAGCATTTGCCGCACATCCGCGGATAGGCGACCTGCAGCGAATGAAAGAAAAATTTACCAGCGCGGAGCAAGGGCAGGTCGCGCACGCAGATGAAGACACACTCGAGGAATTACAGCGACTTAACGACAACTATTACGAAAAGTTTGGTTTTATTTTCATTATCTGCGCCAGTGGAAAATCGGCCCGGGAGATGCTTGCCGCGATAGCGTCCCGTATCGAGAACAGCCGCGAACAGGAAATAAAAAACGCTGCCGGCGAGCAGGCAAAAATCACTCGGCTGCGGCTGACTAACCTGCTGACGGCGTAAAGCGAGCCGTGCCGCAGGAATAAGGGAAAGTATTATGCATAAAGCCCCGATTACCACCCATATCCTTGACCTGCACCGGGGTCAACCCGCTGCCGGGGTCAGCGTAGAGCTTTACTGTGCCGCCGACTTAATCGCCACCGCGAACACCGATAGCGATGGCCGTATCGTTAACTGGGATAAAAGCTTTGAACTGGCGCCCGCGCACTGGGCACTGGTGTTCCAGCTACATCCGTGGTTCCAGCAGCAGGGAGGCGAAAGCTTTTTCCCCAGGGCAACGCTGGAGTTCAGTATTTCCGACTGCGCACGCCACTACCATATCCCGCTGCTGCTCAATCAGTACGGCTACACCACCTACCGCGGAAGCTGAGAAACATCGAGACGATATTGAGCCTGAAGCACCAGAGTATCGAGAGGATATTGAATTGAAACAAACACTGCTGCGCAGCCGTATAGTCCACTTTCGTGACGATGCCGTAGGCTCGCCGGATAGTGCACTCGAGTACTTCGAAGATGGCGTTATCGGCTTCGCCGACGGGCGTATCACCCTGCTTGAAGATGCGCGCCGCGCCGAGAAGCAGGGCCTGGACCTGAGCGCCGCTGAACACAGGCCCGAGGCGCTGGTCACCAGCGGCTTTATTGATGCCCACGTGCATGCACCACAGCTTGCAGTCATGGGGAGTTACGGCGAGAAACTACTGGACTGGCTACACAAATACACTTTTCCAGCGGAACTGCAATTTGCCGACGAGGAAGTTTCCCGGCAAAACGCCGAGTTTTTTATCGACGCCCTGCTCGCCTGCGGCACCACCAGCGCCATGGTGTTCACCACCAGTTTTGCCCACAGTACCGAGCACCTGTTCCAGGCCGCCGAGCGCACCGGCATGCGACTGATCGCCGGCAAGGTGTTGATGGACCGCAACGCCCCTGATGCACTGCTGGACACACCGGAACGCGCCCTGCGCGAATCCTCCACGCTGATCGAGAAGTGGCATGGCCGCGGACGGCTCGGCTACGCCGTCACCCCCCGCTTTGCAGGCACTTCCAGCCGTGCACAGCTGTCGGTAGCGGGTCAGTTACTGCGGGATTATCCCGACCTGTGGCTACAGACGCACCTGAGTGAAAATCTCGATGAAATCGCCTGGACCGCCTCTCTTTTCCCCGAAGCCAGCGACTACCTCAACACCTACGAACTGTATGGGCTCCATGGCGAGCGCAGTATCTACGCCCACTGCATCCACCTCAGCGAATCAGAACAAAGCCGTATCGCCTACGCCGGCGCCACTGTGGCGTTCTGCCCTTCGTCCAACCTTTTTCTCGGCAGTGGCCTGCTGAAATTACAACAATTGCGCGAGCACAATATACCGGTGGCGCTCGCCACCGACGTAGGCGCCGGCACCAGTCTGTGTCAACTGCGGAGCATGGGCGAAGCCTACAAGGTCTGCCAGCTCGGAGACTATCCCCTGGGCGCCGCCGAGGCCTTCTACATGGCCACGCTCGGCGCCGCCCGCGCCCTGCATCAGGAAAAACATATAGGCAACCTGGCACCGGGCAAGGAAGCAGATATTTTGCTACTAAATGGCAACAGGGAGCCGCTGATGCGCGAACGGTTACGTCACTGCCGGGATATTCGCGAAGAACTTTTTGCCTATATGTCCATGGGCGACGAACGCATTATCGAGCGCACCTATGTAGCAGGAAAGGTGGCGGGAAATGTAGCGGGAATAAAAGCAAAAAGTGCCACATGCTCGCCCCGCTATGCACCGCAAAATCACGAGCGCGCACTTACACCATAAGAAAAATTTAGCCATTCCGACCCCCACCGGCATGGCAAACCGGAATAGAAGAGATCCCAGATGGAAACCCTGCTCTACGATTGGTTCAACCTGCTGCTGCGTATGCTGCACGCCATTGCCGCCATTGCCTGGATAGGTGCCTCATTTTATTTCGTGTGGCTCGACAATAATCTGGAAGTGCCAGACAGCGAGGGAAAAGTCCGGGGACTCGCCGGTGGCTTGTGGGCATTTCACGGCGGTGGCATCTACCAGGTAAGCAAGTACAAGCTGGCACCAGCGGTTATGCCGGAACGTCTGCACTGGTTCAAATGGGAGGCCTATACCACCTGGATTAGCGGCGCGTTACTGCTGACACTGGTTTATTATGGGCGCGCTGACTTGTACCTGTGGCAACAGGGCAAGTGGCTGACCACGCCGACCGTGGCCATCTTTGTGAGTATTCTATTTCTCGCTGCCGGCCTGCTCTGTTACGAGCTGCTATTCCGTTTACTGCGCCCGCACAGTCGCCGGCTGTTCAACGCCCTGCTCGTAATGCTCATCGTCCTCACCTGCTGGCTCTCCAGCCAGCTGTTCAGTGATCGCGCTGCCTTCCTGCAAGTGGGTGCACTGCTTGCCACCATTATGGCCGGCAATGTATTTTTCGGTATTATCCCTGCCCAGAAGGGTTTTATCCGCGCGCTGGATAATGGCGAGGAGCCCGCCGCAGCCCCGATGCTGGCAGCCAAGCATCGCTCAATACACAACAATTACTTCACACTGCCGGTAGTGTTCTGCATGCTTAGCAATCACTACCCTTTTCTTTACGGTCACCCGTTCAACTGGCTCGCTTTGCTCGCTATCGTCGCCCTCGGCGCCTATGTCCGACATTTCTTCAATCTCCGCCACCGTGGGCAGTTGAAGCTGCATATTCCCGCGGTCGCCGCCATCGGTTGTGTACTGCTGGCACTGGGCCTGGCGCAGACACAAAGAAATAGCACGAGCCAGAACGACGCTAGCGAACAGATATTAACTGATGTATCCGCCGGTGCTCCCATGCATCTGGTAGAAGCACACTGTCAGGGCTGCCACTCCTCAGCCCCCACGCAGTCAGGTTTCAGCGCTCCCCCCCTGGGACTGGCACTGGATACAGTGCAACAGGTTCAGGCTGCACGCGATAGAATCCTGCCGACACTACAAAGTCGCTATATGCCACTGGGCAACATCACCGGCATGAGCGACAGCGAGCGTGCAACATTGATCGCCGCATTGGAAACTGACAACGGAACAACCCTCACCGAAGACTGAATTCTCCAGTCAACTCTCCTGAAAAACGCACCAATTACTGTCACATATGCACGCTAATGTGGCAGTAATTGCCTGCGTTTCCCGCTTGAAAATTTCACCTTGACGCGGGCAGAACGCATTTTTAAAGTTGACCAACTGATCAGGATAAATACTTGCTCAGTGTCTTTGACGCAGCCCCAAAAAGCTTCGTACTTGCCTGCGGATGAATCGGTACCCGGGCAGAAGTGGTCCGTGCGCACTCCCATATTACGGGTGCCCACCGACCAGCTGTAGTGGTAACCAGGCGGGAGCCCTCGTGGTCCACACAGTCAATTCTGTAACCACGCGCTGGTGCCCCCGATAATTCACCTTCAGGAAAATCGTAATGAAAAAACATCTAGGTACTTTTGTATTGCTTGCGGTATTAAGCCCATGGGTAAATGCCGATGTAGACAATGGGGACTTTGAAGACTGGACGAGTGGCAGCCCGGACGGCTGGACCACGATCGATTCAGGTATCGACGTAAACCGGACAACTTCCTCCGTATACAGCGGCAGCTCGGCGGCGTCGGTGAGAGTGACAACCGGCACGCAATCCTCCACGGATCTGCGCCAGACCGTCAGCGTCAGTGCCGGCCAGACCTATAATTTTTCCGTTTGGATCCGTCATACCGAGGGCAGTGTCGCCGCGCGACTCTATGTCAACGGTTACCGGGATTACACCAACTACTCGCAGACGGGTCAGTGGCAACAGCTGAGTTACAGTTTTACCGCCAGCGGCAGCGGCACCATCGAAGTGGGATTGCGCTTTTACGACCGCTGGGGATTCGACGGCTCAGAGGTAGTTTATGTAGACGCATTTGAACCTACCAACACCAGTGGTGGCGGTTCCAGCGGAGGCTCCGGCGGCGGCAGTTCCAGCGGCGGCGGCAGCTATTACGATTCCGCGAATGGCCTGAGTGGATACACACTGAAAACTGCGCTCTACAATATTATCCAGGGGCACAGTACCCGCAGCTATGGAGACTTGTGGGATTTCTACGCCGCCAGCGACCGGGATTACTACTACGAATATGATGGCTCCATCGTGGATATCTATTCCGAGAACCCCTTTGGCAGTGATCCGTATAATTACACAGCGGTCAGCGATCAGTGCGGAAACTACAGTGGCGAGGGCGACTGCTATAACCGCGAGCACAGTTTCCCGCGTGCCTGGTTTGGCGGTGCCGTAGCGCCAATGAACACCGACGTGCACCATATTTTTGCGTCCGACGGCTATGTCAATTCCATGCGCAGCAGTTACCCCTTTGGCGAAGTGGCGACGACCAGTGCCATATCCAGCAACGGCAGCAAGCTCGGCAGCGGCCAGTCCAGCCAAGGCTATACCGGCACCGTGTTCGAGCCCATCGATGAATTCAAGGGAGACCTGGCAAGAGCCTATTTCTATATGGCTACCCGCTATCAGAATGTGATCGCGGGCTGGGAGAACAACAGCAGTTACGGCAACGCCATGCTCAATGGCTCCAGCAACCAGGTGTTCGAGAACTGGGCACTCCAGCTGCTGATCGACTGGCACAATGCGGATCCGGTAAGTCAATGGGAAATTGATCGCAACAATGCCGCCTACAACTTCCAGGGCAACCGGAATCCCTTTATTGATCACCCGGAATACGTGGAATCCATCTGGGGACAGTAGTTATTTCCGCGGAAGGCGGGGCGAGTAATTTGCACGACATGTGACAAACCCCTCCCTGTGGGCTTGTCGGCGAGAACCTTTCGCCGGCAAGCTTTCACAAGTTTATCTTCATCCGCCAGTTACAGGGCATTATCCGTCAGGGACTTTTTATCATCCCGTTCTAGTTCCCGCAGGGAATCAGGATATTCTTCACCGCACGGGCTTCGCGCAGAAAGTGCTTGCCTTCCCCCTCCACAAGGGAAAGCCAGTCCGGGAATTTGCCGCGGTTTACCCAGGTGCGCTTGGTGGTCTGGGCCGCCGCTTGCTCGATCCGGCGACTGCCTTCGGCGCTGCCGAAGTACCAGACATGATCTACCTGCCCGTGGGCGGCAAGCTGCTGTATTAAATCGTCGCGGATACCAGTGACAATATTGACCACACCGACCGGTATGCCGGCGCTTTCCAGCAGCTGCGTCAGCAAACCATAAAAGCCAGGCCCGACCTGTGTATTGTTTTCCGAGGGCACCAGCACCACGCGATTACCCACAGCGATAACCGGCGCCAGCAAAGAAATCAGTGCCAGCAGCGGCAGCTGGTCCGGAAAGGCGATACCAACCACACCGACCGCTTCATTCAATGACATTGCAATCCCGGAGGGGGATTGCCGGCGCACTGCGCCCTCGTATTGGTCGGCCCAGGCGGCGTATGTGAAGAGACGTTCCACGCTGGCCTCCACTTCGCGTTTCACCGCCGGCTCAGACTCGCCACCCGATTGCCCCAGATGCCAGCAAAACTCCTCCGCCCGTGCACTCAGATCCTCGGCCAGAGCGTATAGCGTCCCGGCGCGCTGGTAGCCGCTAGTGCGGGACCAGCTCTCCATTTTGAGTGCGGCCTCCACGGCAGCTGCAATAGAACCGGATTTGCTCGTGTTGGTAGTGACCGTCTTGCCCGGATGCGTGACAGAGTTTGAAAATTCGAAGCACGGACGCAGATACACTTCCAGCCCCTCAGCGCCGCTTTCACAACCAGCTTGTCCATCGAAGCCACAATCGATATCAAAGGGATTGCAGGAATTGATACAGATTGTGCCGGCATTTAGCGATGGCCCGACCTCCAGGGTGCGGTTCATATTTTCCGACCACACGCTGGCGAGCGCGCTGCGACCAAAGCCGTTGGCGAGCAGCACAGCCTCGGACTGGAGACGGAAACTCATCACGCTAAGCACCGGCCCGAACGCACCTTCCCTAGCAACGGTGTTTGAGGGTTCGACACCACTCAGCAGCGTCGGCGGATAAAATTGCCCCTCTTGTGATGACGGGACAGGTGATTGCCAGAGCTCGCCTCCGTCATCCACACCCTGCGTCACCAGTTCAGCAATGCGTGCATACCGTGCTGGATCCACAATAGCGCCCAGGTCGGCGTTGCTATCCAGCGGATCACCCACTCGCAGCGTTTCCATACGCGCGCGGATTTTTGCAATGGCCGCGGCTTCAATGCCCTCCTGGACCAGCAATTGCGCGCTGGTCCACGCTCCGTGTCCCTGGTTACACCAGACGGCATCGACCAAGCCTTCCACGGCACTATCCAGGTCCGCATCTTCAAAGAAGATAAACGGGCGCTTGCCCGCCAGTTCCAGTTTCAGCGCTTTGTCGCTGCCGGCAGTGCGGCTACGGATCGCTCGGCCAACTGCCGCAGATCCGGTAAAGTCGAGCAGGTCGACATCGGCATGATCCACGAGGTATGCACCGGTGGCAGGACCACCGGTAACAATATTGACCACGCCCGGCGGCAAGCCGGCTTCCTCGCACAGCTCGGCAAACATCAGCGCGGTAAGGCTGGTATGTTCAGAGGGTTTCAGTACGATGCAGTTACCCGCGGCGAGTGCGGGAGCGATTTTTTGCGCGGCCACCAGCAAAGGAAAGCTTGCCGGAATAAATAGTCCCGCTGCGCCCCGGGCCTGCCGACCGGAAAATTCCGTATCAAATAATTGCGCCCGACCCGCATAATGCTGAAAACAGGCACTAGCGCGGGGAAGATCGATATTGCTGGTTTCGCGAATGGGTTTGCCACTATCCAGGGATTCCAGCACCGCGAATTTCCAAACCTGCTTCCGCAGCAGCTGCGCCAACTTGTAGAGATAGCGGGCGCGGCCTCGGCCACCGAGCTTCTCCCAGGTGGGTTGCGCTACATGTGCGGCCTCTACCGCGGCATCTACCGCATCACTACCGGCAGCGGAAATCGTTGCCAGCCGCCGGCCAGAGGCAGGGTTAACACTATCGAGGGTTTCAGTTGAAGAAACCCACTCCCCATTGATAAAAAGCCCGAATCCTTCCGCATGAGTATCCAACCAGCTATCGACTTCCGCAGTATCGACCTGGGCGGGGCCGTAGTTCATGGTTTTAAAAATGTCCGCGACCTGCATAAGGTAGTATCCACTGTTTCAACACACTGATGTATTTCAGGGCCTTTCCCTGTCAGCATCCGCTCACGCACACTGTGCCAGTTGCCGCTCGATATCATCCAGAAGACTCGACGCACCAAACCGAAACAGTTCCGGTGTCAGCCACGCGTCTCCCAGCTCCTCCTTCACCAGCACCAGATAGTTGAGCGCATCTTTCGCTGTTGAGATGCCACCGGCGGGTTTAAATCCAACACGGTGGCCACTCAGGGTTTCGAAGTCCCGGATTGCGCGCAACATCACCAGGCTTACCGGCAACGTCGCGTTGGTGGACTCCATGCCGGTAGACGTCTTGATAAAATCGCTACCAGCCATCATGGCCACCATAGACGCACGGGCAACATTGGTCAGGTTGTCGAGCTCACCGGTGGAAAGGATGGTTTTCATATGCGCATTACCGCAGGCGGCGCGAAAGGCTTGCACCTCCCGATAGAGGGCTCCCCAATCCCCGTTCAGCACATGGGCGCGGGTAATAACGATATCGATTTCCTGTGCGCCGGCGGCAACCGAGGCTTTGATTTCCGCAATGCGGGTTTCCAGCGGCGACAGACCGGCGGGAAAGCCGGTGGACACAGCGGCCACGGGGATACCGCTACCGGCCAGTGCGCCCACGGCCGTTTCCACCATCTGGTGGTAGACGCATACGGCACCGGTGGTAAGCGCTAGCGATTCAATATCGAGCGCGTTTTGCAGTGCAGGGCTCAGCGGCGCGCGCGCTCTCGCACAGAGACGGCGCACTTTACCCGGCGTATCCTGGCCGGACAGCGTGGTCAGGTCGATGCAACTGATCGCTTTCAGCAGCCATGCCGCCTGCCAGTTTTTTTGCAGCGAACGGCGCGCAGCCAGAGCAGCAATGCGACGCTCAACGGCACTGCGATTTACCCGGATGTCCACCAGCCAGTCTGCATTGAAAGCGACACCCGGGTTGGCGGGTTGGCCGGAGGCAGACAGTGGCTCCATCTTCTGATTCATCGGTATCCGCTTCTCTACGAGTTCAACTGAGGAAAAAAAGAGCGTCCCCTGCCCAATGGCGCCAGCCGGAAAAATTCCGCCAGAGTCTGGCCGATATCCGCAAAGCTGTGCCGCAACCCCAAACTAGCGGGGGCAACGCCGGGACCGGAAAAGAGTGCAGGAATATGCTCGCGGGTGTGGTCACTACCGGGCCAGGTTGGGTCGCATCCGTGATCGGCGGCGATGACCAGCATATCGTCGGCACGCAACAGCGCCTCCAGTTCCGGTAAGCGACCGTCCATGGCCTCCAAAGCGGCGGCGTAGCCGGGCAGATCCCGGCGGTGGCCGTAGAGCGTGTCGAAATCGACAAAATTGGTAAACACCAGGGTCGGCCTATCCGGCTGCTCGCTTGCAGCGGCGAGCGTGGCATCGAACAGCGCCATATTGCCTTCAGCCTTGATGCTGCGGCCAATGCCGCGACCGGCGAAAATATCGCGGATTTTGCCGATCGCCACGACTTCACCACCGCAGCCCTGCAAGCTATCCAGCAGTGTAGGCCCGTGCGGCGGTGTGGTGTAGTCACGGCGGTTTGCCGTACGTGTGAATGTATCGGCACACTCACCGATAAAAGGCCGTGCAATCACCCGCCCGACATTCAGCGGATCAACCAGCGAGCGCGCGGTTTCGCACAACGCCAGCAGACGCTCCAGACCAAAGTGGGTCTCATGGGCGGCAATCTGCAATACCGAGTCCGCGGAGGTATACACAATCGGCTTGCCGCTGCGGATATGCGCTTCACCCAACTCGCGCAAAATCGTGGTCCCGGAAGCATGACAGTCACCGAGAATCCCGGGCAGGCGACCGCGGAGTATCAGCTCATCAGTCAGCGTTTTGGGGAATGCCGGCACGGCATCGGGAAAACAGGTCCAGTCAAACTCTACCGGCAGGCCGGCAATTTCCCAGTGGCCACTGGGCGTGTCCTTGCCGGCGCTGACCTCGGCACAATAGCCGTAAGCGCCAGTAATCGATGGCGGCGTTTGGATACCTTCAACCACACCACCACTGCACGCTTCCAGCGCGCGCCCCAATCCCAGGCGCAGCAGGTTGGGAATAGCCAAAGGCCCACTCCGCAAACCCTCCCGATCGCCCAGCCCGCGGCTGCAACCCGCGGCAATACTGGCAAGGGTATTGGCCCCCGTATCACCAAATTGGTGGGCGTCGGCGGTGGCGCCGATGCCAAGGGAGTCCATTACCAGAATAAAGGCTCGCGGTTGTGCTCTGCACTCCGCCGGCTCACTCTCTGACATATCAGCCTTCCCCGCGCCCGCCGAATCGTTGCAGGATCACGGGCCCAGTCTTCACGTCGGTGCTTTCGTCTCGAGTACCCAGCCGAAATGCCTGCAGCAGTCGTGCGCGGGCCCTTTCTGCATCCGCCTCGCTGGCGGCGTGAATCATCGCCAGCGGTGTATCTGTGCCAACAGTATCCCCCGGCGCGCGGATATCACTCAGCCCCACGCGGTGATCTACCGGATCACAGGCGCGACGGCGACCGCCCCCCAGTTCTACCACGGTATTGCCAACGGCACGCACGTCGATTTCAGTCACAATGCCGGGGGCTTCCGGAATGGCGGGCACGACGATGGGCGCGCTAACCAAATGCTTTTCCGGCCGATCCAGCAAATCCGCCGGCCCTCCCAGCTCGACCACCATGTTGGAGAAATATTCACAGGCGGCGCCACTCTCCAGGCTCCGCTCCATCATTTCTCTTCCCCGGCCAAGTTCAGTGACACGACCACTCAATTGCAAAAGCTCTGTCCCCAGAGCAATCACAACCTCATGCAGACGCGGGTCACGGAAATCGCCACGGAGGTATTCGATCACCTCGCGAACTTCCAGTGCATTGCCTGCGGTTGGGCCAAGTACCTGGGACATATCGGTGATGAGCGCGGAAATAGGTAACCCCAGCCCCTCACCCACTTCAACAATACTGGTGGCCAGTTCAACCGCCATGGGGAAGTTGTCCGCAAAGGCCCCGCTGCCGGTCTTGATATCCATCACCAGACTATCGAGACCGGCGGAGAGCTTTTTCGAGAGGATAGAAGCAGTAATCAATGGAACCGATTCCACCGTGGCGGTGACATCGCGGATACCGTAGAGGCGTTTATCTGCGGGCGCCAGTTCCGCGGTCTGGCCAACAATAGCGCAGCCAGCACGCTTGACCACCTGCTGAAAGGCAGGAATATCCGGGCTGGTGTTGTAGCCGGGAATACTGTCCATTTTGTCCAGAGTGCCGCCGGTATGACCGAGGCCGCGGCCGGATATCATCGGCACGAAGGTGCCGCAGGCGGCGAGCATGGGCGCCAGCATCAAGCTGACCTTATCCCCCACACCACCGGAGGAGTGCTTGTCGACTACCGGACCCGGCAGGTCCAATGCCGACCAGTCAAGTGTGGTACCGGAACCCTGTAACGCCCGGGTCAACGCCACTGATTCAGGACGCTCCAGCCCCTGAAAGAAAACGGCCATCGCCAGCGCTGCCACCTGGCCCTCGGTAATGCTGCCATCCATCATGCCCCGGACAAAAAATTCGATTTGTCGAGCAGACAGAGCGCAGCCCTCGCGTTTTGCGTGAATGATTTCCTGGGCCAGCATTATTAGTTAATCCCTGATTATTGCAGCCGTATTACAGCTTTTTTATCGATCGGAACATCATAGTTCAATCTTAACCAGTTGGTCCACTTTTTGCAGATTTACCTGTATGATCCCGCAATGATTTTCGCCGGGGACCTAGTGTTTCAAATTGACCGGATAATCAGCCTTTGATAATTTCCAGACGTCGCGTCACAGTAAAAAAATTAATAACGCGAGCTAACAACTCTCCCATACCGGTAGCGGAATACGGCGGGAAGGCGCAGCTCCAGCAGGCACTTACATGAGTTTGGTTGGCATACTTGCCCTGGTAGTCATCGCTATCCTGTTTTCAGAAAATCGCAGGGCCATCAAACCACGTACTGTCTGCGCAGCCTTCGCGATACAGGCCGGCTTCGCCGCCTTGGTGCTGTATGTACCCGCGGGGCAAGCCGCACTGGCGTCTCTGTCAGAAGGGGTACAGCATATTATCGACTATGCAGATGCCGGGATTAATTTTCTGTTCGGTGATATCGGCAAGAAAAAACTGGGGTTTATCTTCGCCTTCCACGTACTCCCTGTTCTGATTTTTTTCTCATCGCTGGTGGCGGTGCTCTATTACCTGGGCATCATGCAGAAAATTGTCGGCGTTATCGGTACTTTCTTTCACCGTGTACTGGGCACCGGCCATACGGAATCCCTCTCCGCCACTGCCAATATTTTCGTCAGCCAGACCGAGGCACCTCTGATCATCCGGCCCTATATTGCCGGAATGACACGCTCGGAACTGTTTGCGGTGATGGTGGGCGGGATGGCTTCCATCGCCGGCTCACTGCTGGTGGGCTACGCCAATATGGGCGTGGACCTGAAGTACCTGATTGCGGCAAGCTTTATGGCGGCACCCGGCGGCCTGCTGATGGCGAAGCTCATGGTTCCCGAACAGGAAAGCCTGCGAGACACGGCTCAGGAAATTGTTTTTGATGAAGGCGAGCGCCCAGCCAATGTCATTGATGCCGCCGCCAGCGGCGCTCTGAGTGGTATGCAACTGGCAGTCAACATCGGCGCCATGCTGATCGCCTTTATCGCGCTGATTGCAATGGTCAACGGCGCAATCGGTGGTATTTTCAGCTGGTTCGGACTACAGGGGGTAACGCTACAAAGTATTCTCGGTGCGGTCTTCTCGCCCATCGCCTATGTGCTGGGGATTCCCTGGACAGAAAGTATCACTTCCGGCAGCCTGATCGGACAGAAGCTGGTGCTCAATGAATTTGTCGCCTATGCGGATTTTATCGATCGCAAGGAGGCGCTTTCTCCTCACGCTCAGGTCGTAGTGACTTTTGCCCTGTGCGGTTTCGCCAACTTTTCCTCCATTGCCATATTACTGGGCGGCCTAGGCAGTCTTGCGCCGTCGCGTCGTCCGGAAATCGCCCGCATGGGTCTGAAGGCAGTCCTGGCCGGGACCCTCGCCAACCTGATGAGCGCGGCGTTGGCCGGATTCTTTACCTCCCTGTAACGCCCGCAACAATATGCAATACGATTCCACAATGCTCGAAGCAGCGCTAACAAGCTTCCCCAAAACGCTGCGCACCGAACTGGAACAGGTTGCGGTCCGCGGCGGCAAAGTGCACCCAGATTTGGTGCAACACCTCTGCAGAGTGCTGAATATTGATGTCGATGCCCTGATGCTGCGGCTGGTGCCGCTGGCAGCCGCCTATGGAGTGGCACCGGTATCCCATTTCTCTGTCGGCGCCGTTGCGCGCGGCCAACGGCTGGATAGCAACGGGTATGCAGCGCTCTATCTGGGGGCCAATATGGAATTCCCCGGGCGCGCCCTCTGCTTCAGTCTTCACGCGGAGCAAGCGGCGGTGGCCAACGCATGGAATAACCGGGAATCCGGGATTACCAGCCTGGCGGTGTCCGCTGTCCCCTGCGGCCATTGCCGACAGTTTCTGTATGAGCTTTCCGAATCCAGCCCGTTGCGGATCGTGTTTCCCGACGGCACACGGCACGGTTATCGGCAAACAGATATTGCCGAACTGCTGCCCGGCGCCTTCGGCCCCGCAGACCTCGGTCACGAGGGCAATATGATGGCGGTAAATATTGCCGCCGATCCCCCGCCGCTTGAGATTGAGCAAAACGCGAGTGTCGACGCGCTGGTACGAGAAGCGCTCAAAGCCGCGCGTTTTTCCTATGCACCCTATACTCGAAACCATGCCGGTTGCGCAGTGCAGCTGCAAAACGGCCGGATATTTTCCGGCAGCTATGCGGAAAATGCAGCGCACAACCCGGGGCTGTCACCACTACACGCTGCGCTATCGAATATGCGTATGGCACTGGGGCCCGCTAGCGGACCTGAAGATCTGCAGAAAGTTGCCCGCTGCGTGCTGGTGGAGAAAGCAGCCGATATTAGCCAGCGGGAACTGGTTACCACCCTGATCTCCTCCTTTGCACCACAAATTGCATTGGAGTATTACGTAGCCGAGTAACCCATCATCAAGCGCCCGGCGACCAATCTGTTAGCCGACTCCACGTAAAACGAAAAATATAGGGCACAGTGAAATGAACGAAAATTTTGTTTTGATCGACCACCCGCTGATTCAGCACAAATTGACAATCATGCGCGATCGCGCCACCACCGCCGGAAAATTCCGTCTGCTGCTGAAGGAGATCAGCCTGCTGATGGGCTATGAGGCAACGCGGGACCTGCCAATCACCAGTAAAAATATTGAAACTCCGCTGGAGGAGATGGACGCTCCGACGCTGTCGGGTAAAAAACTCTGCCTGTTCTCCATTTTGCGTGCTGGCGATGGACTACTATCCGGGCTGCTGGAACTAGTACCCTCTGCCCGGGTCGGCCATATCGGCCTGTACCGCGACAGCAAGACACTGGAAGCAGTGGAGTATTTCTTCAAGGCGCCCAAGCAGTTGTCCAACCGTTTATGCCTGGTAGTTGACCCGATGCTGGCTACGGGTCACTCCGCCTGTGCCGCCCTGGACAAGATCAAAGAGCATGGCGCCAAGAATATCCGCTTTATTTGCCTGCTGGCGTCCCCCGAAGGACTGTCCACACTGGCCGAGAAACATCCGGATGTAACCGTGTATGCGGCCGCTCTGGACAGGGAACTCAACAGCAAAGGGTATATCCTTCCGGGTATTGGCGACGCAGGGGATCGCCTGTTCGGTACCGGCAAATAGCCGCCCCGCATCGCTTGTGAGAGAATCACCTGCAACCAATTTCAGTACGACCAAATACTCTATGCCCGATAATAAAAAGCCTGGCACCGCAAGGAAGTCAGGCATTCGCGAAGCCAATACCCGTCAGATCATTGCCGCGGCAGAAGCCCTGTTCTCGGAAAAAGGCTTTAACGGCACCTCCACCCAGGAAATTGCCGACAGGGCCGGCCTGCCCAAAGCCAACGTCCACTACTACTTCAAGACCAAGCAGGATCTCTACACCGTAGTGTTGCAGGACGTCCTGCAGGGCTGGCAGAAAGATGCAGAAATCTTCCAGCGCTCCTCAGACCCGGGGGAAGTACTGCGGTCTTATATCCGCGCAAAAATGGAACACTCGTTTACCCGCCCCAAGGGCTCCAAGATGTGGGCAATGGAGGTTATCCAGGGCGGTCCGGTGATGGGCAAAGAGATCCGCAAGGCCCTCGTTTCCTGGGATGACACCGTGCTGCAGCGGATCCAGTCCTGGATCGACGAGGGCAAAATCCAGGCGGTCAGCCCCCAGAGCATGCTCAATATGATCTGGGCCACGACGCAATACTATGCCGACTACGACTATCAGATCCGGGTTTTGAATGGCAACAAACGCCTGACCAAGTCGCAGCGGGAAGAGGCCATTGAGGATGTAAGCCGGATGATCCTGCACGGGGTTTTGAAATAACCAGCGACACCACAGTTTCAGCCGCGGACTTGTGTTTCCTCCACTGCGGCTTCAAACACATCCAGCGCCAGCGCCACATCCGCAGCAGCGACAGATTCATCCGGGTGGTGGCTGACGCCCCCCGCACAGCGTAAAAACAGCATCCCCACATCGGTCGCCGGTGCCATGACCATGGCATCGTGGCCTGCGCCGCTTGGCAGCGAAAAATCCTGCTGCTCACAGCGCACCAGCGCACGACTGCCGGCGTCGCGCAATCGCGGAGCGCAGGCCACGGCCGGTGCGCTGTGAATTTCCCGGTATCCCATTGTCACCTGCGAGCGATCACACAGGGACTCAATACCTTCGATGATTTCTGCCAGCGCGCGGTCGCGCAGCGGGTCTTCGCCACTGCGAATGTCCAGAGTAAATTCACAGCGACCGGGAATCACATTGACCGACCCCGGTTGCGCTTCGAGTTTTCCAACCGTTGCCACAACACCGCAGCGGCGCGCGACAGTATCCACAAGCTGCACCGCACCCGCCGCTGCCAGCAGCGCGTCCTGGCGCATGGTCATCGGCACAGTGCCCGCATGGCCGGCGCGCCCCTGCAGGATAAACTGCAGGCGCCGCGCACCGGCGATGGCCGTCACCACCCCCAGCGCCAGGTCGCGCTCTTCCAGCACCGGCCCCTGCTCGATATGCAGTTCCCAGTAGCCCAGTAGTGACTCCCCGGCGCGGGAGGCGCTGGCAACCATGGTCGGGTCCAGACCAAAGGCGGTAAAAGCCTCGGCCATGGAAACCCCGTTGGCATCGCGCAATTCCAGCAACCCCGGATCCCACTGGCCGGCAACGGCGCGGCTACCCAGCAGCGTGGCGCCAAAGCGGCTGCCTTCCTCATCCGCAAAACCAACCACATCAATGCTAAACGGAAAGCGTTTGCCGCGGTGGTGAAAGCGCGACACTACTTCGATTGCCGCCAGCACACCGAGAATACCGTCGTAACGACCGGCACCCGGCACCGTATCCAGGTGAGAACCCAGCACCAGGGTTTGTCCATCCGCATCGCTGCCGGCGTAGTGTCCCCAGCAGTTGCCCGCGGCATCGGTGCGGACCTCCATTCCAGCCTCATGCATCCACTGCATTACCTGCTGATTGCAGCGGCGGTGCTCATCCGTCAGATAAGTACGACAGATAGAACCCTCGGTGGCACTGATGGCCGCGAGCAGATCGCAGCGCTGCAACAGGCGCTCGGCGCTCACGAGGCCTCCGCAAAATCGTCGAGCCGCTGTAACAGCGCCGTCTTTTCCGCCTCGGGCAGAAAGCTGGCCTCAAAACCGTTGCGCAGTAACTTCAGGGCCTGGCTGCGATTGAGATTCAGCGCACGGTGCATAGCGATAAAGTTATCGTTCATGTAGCCGCCGAAATAGGTGGGATCATCGGAATTGACCGTCACCATCAACCCACGCTCCAGCAGCTGCAAAATATTGTGCTGCGCCATTTCCGGAAACACGCACAGACGTACATTCGATAGGGGGCAGACCGTAAGCGGAACGCCGCGCTCGCGCAGCAATTTCACCAGCGCGTCGTCTTCCACACAGCGAATACCATGGTCGATGCGTTCTACCTGTAAATCCTGCAGCGCGGAATAAATAAATGCAGGCGGCCCCTCTTCGCCTGCGTGTGCGGTAAGACGGTAACCGTGCTCGCGGGCGCGACGATAGAGCTCGATAAATTTTTGCGGTGGGTTACCCTGCTCACTGCTGGCGAGACCGATGGCAACGAAATCGTCCCGATATGCTTCCGCCTGATCCAGCACGGCCAGCGCCTCGGATTCCGGCAGGTGACGCAGAAAACTCAAAATCAGCTGTACAGACTGGCCCCAGCTGCTGCGAGCCTCGGCGATGGCGCGCTTGAAACCGGCCATAAATACCGGAAAGTCGATACCGTTTGGCAGGTAGGTCTGCGGTTCGATCATGATTTCGGTGTGGACAATATTGTTCTGCCGGCAACGCTGCAGATAGTCCATCATCAAATGGTAGAAGTCCTCTTCATCCCGCAGCACCGAGGCACCCAGGTAGTAGAGGTCGAGAAAGCTTTGCAGGTTTTCAAAGCAATAAGCGGCCTCTACCTCTGCCAGTGATGTATAGGGCAACTGCACGCGGTTTTTCTCCGCCAGTTGCAACAGGCGGCCCGCTTCCAAGGTGCCATCCAGATGCAGGTGTAGTTCCGCTTTGGGCGCAGCTCTGAGCCAGTCTTCAAAATGGATTTTTTCGCTCACGATCATTTCTCTCACTGTGTCCGGGCCCGGGTAATCAGGCACCCAGAATATCCATGGCGGCCGCCACCGCGTCGCCGGTATTGACGGCTACCCGGTTCAGAATCAGTACCTGCTCCAGGCAGGCCAGGGTCTGCAGTACGGCATCTTTGCGCGCATTGTAGCCCATGGTGCCAATACGCCAGATACACCCGTGCAGCGGGCCAAATGAGGTACCGATCTCGATAGCGAAATCCTGCAGCAACTGCGCACGGATTTTTTCGCCATTCACGCCCTCCGGAATATATACACCGACCACATTGTTCATACGATGGCGCGAATCCCCGAACAATTTGAGGCCCATGGCTTCGAGGCCAGCGGCCATCGCGGCGCCGGCACGTCGATGACGGGTGATCACGTTTTCCCCGCCCTCCTCCAGCCACAGGCGCGCGCACTCCCGCGCTGCGTAAAGCATGCTGGTGGCTTCGGTATGGTGATTGAGCCGCTCCTCGCCCCAGTAATCCATGATCATTGCGAGGTCGAAATAATTGGAGCCGATACGCTCGCCGGCGGCGTCGCGATGGTGACTCGCTCGTATCCCCGCCTCCACGTGGCGGCGGCTGTTGATCCGCGCCACCGCATCGTCGTTAAGCGTAATTGGCGCGATACCGGACGGCCCTCCCAGGCATTTCTGCAGACCGGCGGAGACGACGGAAATACCCCAGTTGTCGGTCAGAAAAGGATTGCCGCCGATGGACGCCGTGGCATCACAATAGGTGAGCACCCCTTTTTCCCGGCACAACTGGCCGATGTCTGCCAGTGGCTGACACATGGTAGTGGAAGTATCCCCCTGCACCAGCGCCACCAGATCCGGTTTGATCCGGTCGATGGCCGCAGCGACCTGCTCCGGTTCCGCCACTCGCCCCCACTCAAAATCGAGACAGTGCACCTCGGCACCGGCACGCTCGGCAATTTCCCGCAGCAGCAGGCCGAAGCGCCCGAACACCGGTACCAGTACCCGTTCACCGGGCTTTAACAGTGATACCAGTGCCGCTTCGATACCTCCTCGGGCGGTGCTGTCTACCATGAACGTCCAGCGGTTTTCGGTCTGGAAGACACCGCGGTAGAGGTCCATGGTCTCGTTCATGCAACGGGTCATGGATGGGTCAAACTGCCCCACCAACTGCTGCGACATGGCCCGCAGTACCCTTGGATCGCAGCTGATGGGCCCCGGTCCCATCAATAGCCGGGGCGGGGGTACGAAAGGTTTCATAATCTCTTTTTCTGATTCCTGTATCACCGTGTACTCACCCCATTGCCGCTTGGTAGATCATCCGTGTACCACTCAAAAAAAGGAAAATCGCAAAAATCCGCTTCAGCGCTGCGCCGTTCAGACGCGAGCCCAGCCAAACCCCGACCGGGGCCACCGCCACCGACAGCGGTACGATCAATGCAAAGCCGGGCAGATTAATAAAGCCGTAGGTCGCTTCCGGTGCATCCACCGGAGTTTCCCCCAGCAGCAACATCAACAGCGCACCGGGTAGCGCGATCACAAAACCCAGTGCCGCGGCGGTACCCACCGCGCGGTGCGCGGGGGTATTGAACGCGGTCAACAACGGCACCCCCAGGGTACCGGCACCAATACCCATCACTGATGACAGTAAGCCGATCACGGCGGCCATCCCCCCTTGCACCGGACGCCCGGGCAGGTGCTCGGCCAGCGCTGCGGCATTGGCCCGCAACAACATATTCAGCGCCACCAGCAGCGCCACCGCACCAAAAATCCCCGAGGCCAATACACCTCCGCCATGGGTCGCCAGCAGCACACCTCCGATAACCCCCATGGCGACAAACGGTGCCCAGCGCTTCAGGATTTCTTCGTCCACATTGCCGCGCTGGTGATGCGCGCGCACCGAGGACAGGCTGGTGGCGACGATAACCAACAGCGAAGTGCCGGTGGCCACAGACATGGCCGTGGCCGCACCGACACCCAGCCACTGAAAGACAAAAAACAGTACTGGCACAATCACAATACCGCCGCCAACGCCGATCAGCCCGGCCAGCAGTCCCGCGACAACGCCGGTGAATACCAGTGCGACAATCACCGGCAGCCACTGAATAAGAGTTTCCGCAAACATCGAACTATCCGCTTTTAATCCAGGGTTTCACACAGAGCCAGGCCGTCGCTGCGCGGATCTGTCGCGCATTCGACGCGGCCGTTGGCATCGATATAAATACCCCCGGCGTGGCCCATCATTTCAATATGCTGTGGTACCGGTCGTATCTCGTGACCGAGCGCGGCGAGCTGGGGACCGATACGCTCATAGAGCGCCTGCTCCATTTTCAGGTCCATGGACGTCTCGCCCCAGGTACGCCCCAACAGCCATCGACCTTCGGCAATGGCATCTGCCAGTGGCAGCCCCTGGTAGAAGCGGCGCGCGAACACTGCCGCCTGGGTTTGCGGCTGCCCTTCCCCGCCCATGGTGCCGTAGGCGACACGACCGCCATCCACAAAATTGGCCATCGCCGGGTTCAGTGTGTGGAAAGGTTTTTTTCCCGGTGCCACAAAGTTGCGCGAAGCGGGATCGCGGGAAAAACCCAGGCCGCGGTTATTCCACACCAGGCCCAGTTCCGGCAACACCACGCCGGATCCGAATTCCCAGTAAACACTCTGGATAAAACTCACCAGCGTGCCGTCCCTGTCCAAAGCGCCCATCCATACGGTATCGCCGGGTTCCGCTACTTTGCCCCACGGGCGCGCGCAGTCCGGGTGGATATTCGCAGCCAGTTGACGGATATGTTCCGGCTGTAACAAGTGCTCCCACTGGTCGCTCAGACTCGCCGGGTCTGCCACTTCGCGATCGCGCACCAGGAAAGCCTGCTTGGTGGATTCGATCAGGTGATGCACCCGCTGCAATTCGTCCCAATCCTCCTGATACAACTCGTCGTAAATGGCAAGAATCAGCAGCGAAGCGACGCCCTGAGTAGGCGCCCCCAGATTGAACAGCTGGGCGAGAGACGTCTTCACCGAAAGTGGCGGTTGCAGATCGGCATGGCAATCCTGGAAATCCGCTGCGCGCAGGGGGCTTCCTGCGGATTCCAGAGCCGTAGCCATTTCCTCTGCCAGGGCACCGCGGTAAAAACTGTCCAGCCCCTCCGCCGCCAGCCGCTCGAAAAGCGCTCCCAAGCGAGGGTTGCGCAGCCGTGCTCCACTGGACGGCAGTTTGCCGTCGGGGTAGTAAAGCTGCTGAATATCCTCGCACCCTTCCGCCTCACACTTTCGCAGCGCGGCGACCAGGCTTTCGGTTACCTCTATCCCCTCCTCACAGCCGCGCCGCGCCTCGGCAAAAAGCGTTTGCAATGGCTGCAACTCGGTAAACTGCCCAATATAGTCACGTGCGGCCTGCCAACCGGCCACGGTACCGGCAGAGGTAAACGCGGCGCTGGCACCGCGGCTGGGCGGCGCTAGCTGTGGATCGATGGCTGCGGCCGCACGCCCGGCGGCATCAATGGCCACGGGCGCTTCACCCGCGCGCTGAATCAGCCAGAAACCATCGCCACCGAGGCTGTTCATATGGGGGTAGTGCACGGCAATGGCAGCCGCGGCGGCTACCATTGCGTCCACGGCGGAACCGCCGTTGCGCAGAATTTCCATTCCCGCCTCGGTCGCTTTGAAATGCGGTGCGGTAAAGGCAATGTTTGTCATGAATATTTTCCGACTGTTTTTCTTGTTTCGCGGGGACGCCGAGAAAGCGGTACCAGTTTGCGCCCTGCAGCAGGCTGCAACATTTGCGCCAAATTCCTGTCCAATCGGTTAATTTTTTAAAACGATCAGCACTGGCGCCATCGTGGCGACCACTGAGTGCCACGGATAGACCAATTTCCAGCCAACCAGGTGCACCAGCAAAAAGCATCGAAGCAACGGCGTGCACAGCCATGTTGCACTGTACACAGATCCCTATCCCAAAGGCGCGACTCAGCATTACTTTTAACTGCCCGCCACCACCAGAATAAAACTTATCTAGATGGTCAGTTTTTTGCATTATTCTCGTAAACGGCATAAATGTGCAAATGGAGCGCCCATGAATACCCCCTACCCGCGTGACCTGATTGGCTACGGTGCCGAGCCACCACAAGTGCGCTGGCCGGGCAATGCCCGTGTCGCGGTACAGTTTGTTATCAATTATGAGGAAGGCGCAGAGAACTGCGTGCTGCACGGCGATGCGCGTTCGGAAACCTTTCTTTCAGAGATCATTGGTGCCCAAGCCTACCCCATGCGCCATATGAGCATGGAATCTCTGTACGAATACGGCAGCCGCGCCGGCTTCTGGCGATTGTGGCGGCTGTTTCAGGCGTTTGATTTTCCGGTCACCGTGTACGGTGTCGCCATGGCACTGGAGCGCAACCCGCAGGTGGTAGAAGCGATGCTGAGAGCGGAGTGGGAAATCGCCAGCCATGGCTATCGCTGGATCGACCACCAGTTTATGCCCGAGGAAGAAGAGCGTGAACAAATTACGCGGGCGATAGAGGTACACCAACGGGTAACCGGTAGCCGCCCGCTGGGCTGGTACACCGGACGCGACAGCCCCAACACCCGCCGACTTATCCAGGAATTGGGCGGCTTCCTGTACGACTCCGATTCCTACGCGGACGATCTGCCTTACTGGACGGAGGGACGCCAGGGACCCCACCTGGTGGTTCCCTATACCCTGGACAGCAACGATATGCGTTTTGCCACCGCACAGGGATTTCATACCGGCGAGCAGTTTTTCACTTATCTGAAGGATTCTTTCGACACACTCTACGAGGAAGGCATCAGTCATCCCAAGATGCTGAGTGTGGGGCTGCACTGTCGCATCATCGGTCGCCCGGGCCGCCTGCAGGGACTGAAACGTTTCCTGCAGTATCTCCGTGAAAAGTCCGGAGTCTGGGTTTGCCGGCGCGAGGAAATCGCCCGGCACTGGCACAAGCATCATCCTCCAGGAAATAGCGCAAAGTAATCAGGCAAAACCATCCAAGCGAAACCATCCAGGCAAATAATTCAGCCAGAAAACAGTCGATAAAAGGAAAGTACCGTGAGTGCATTCGTTATTGTGGATATCAAAGTCAGAAATCCAGCGGAGTACAGCCGTTATATCGAGCTGATCACCCCGTCAGTCGCCCATTACAATGGCCGCTATCTGGTGCGCGGCGGCAAACCACAGACCCTCGACGGCGACTGGGTGTCCGAACGCATAGTAATCATGGAGTACCCGAGCCGTGAACAGGCCCAGGCCTGGCTCACAGATCCGGCGCTTGTCGATATTCACAACATGCGACGGGACAACAGCTACCAGTGCGACATGTTGCTGTGTGACGGGGTGAATTGACATCTAGACTTCCGAGTTGGTTGCCGCACCGGCCGCGGCGGGCAATAGATGACGAGTTGCCTCTATCAATAGCGCGATCACCGCGCCGGTAGAAATGGGAAATTGAAGCAACGATGCCAATCGCTCCGGTAGAAACGGCAGATACCGGGCCAGCAGCGATACGATAACGCCGCCGGCCACTGCGGTGAGTACCAGCGGCCAGCTCTTCACACTGTTATCGCCGGCATTCACGATATCGATACCCGCCAGCATGACCAGGAAGAACATGAGCAGAGTAGCGCCATACACCAGCGCCGGTGGTATGGCGATAAACAGCCCCGCCACTAACGGCGAGGCGCCGAGCAGACAAAGAAATATCGCCACAAAGCGACCGATATAAGGGCTGCAGACACCGGTGAGGCGAATCACACCATTATTCTGACTGAAGGAAGTATTGGGAAAACTCCCGAACAGCGCAGCAAGAAAGGAATTAAAGGCATCGCCACTCAGGCCACCGCGCACCCGCTGCCAATAGTTGTCTGAACCCACTTTGATTGAAGACAGACGGCTGGTAGCAGTGAGATCGCCCAGGGTTTCTACCGAGGAGATAAAAAATACCGGCAGTAGCACCGCCACTACACCGATATCTACCGCCAGGGGAAAGTGATTGAACTCGGGTACAAAAACCGGCTCCAGATCTTTCAGACCGGAAAAATCTACCAGTCCGAAAAACAGGGCAATCGCAAAAGCCACCAGCAGACCAAAGGTAATACTGGCGATACGCAGATAGCGATTACGCTGGCGGGATAAAAACAGGGTGACACCGAACACCGCAGTCGCCAGCAGCGGCACAAGCCAGGGAGCATCACCGGCCTGCTTGAAAGCCGTAAACTCGCGCCACAGATTTTGCAGCGTGGTGTACACCAAAGTGGCGCCAATCAGGATCACCGCTGTACCGGTGACATTGGTGGAGATCAATAAACGCAAACGTTGCACGAAGCGCGCGCAGATACCGACAACCAGTGCGCACACCGCGCAACTGCCCAACACGATACCAAGGGCCTGCTGCGGAACGTGGCTTTCGAGCAAAAGAAAATACACAGCCAGTATCGGGCCGATAAAAGTAAAGCTAGTGCCCTGGATACTGAGCAAGCCGGAACCCAGTGGTCCCAGGCGATGAATCTGAATAAACGTGGCAATACCGGAGATAAACAGAGACGCCGAAACCAGGTAAGCAGTATCTGCGTCCGCCAGCTGCATTCCGTGAGCGAGAATCAGTGGTGGCGTGATCACCGCGCCAAACACCGCCAGCAGGTGCTGTAATGCAATCAATAGCGAGGCGGGTAGCGGCGGGCGCTCATCAAAATGGATGGCGATGTGTTTCATGATTTATCTCTTTTATCAGGCCTTATCCCTTAACGAGAGCAAGAGCCATGCCACGCAGCATTTACCCATGAACAGTATTTACCCATGAACAGTATTTATCGATGAACAGCATTTCTGCAGATAAGGATCACAGCATGAGCAATAAAACTAACCTCGACCCGGAGGCTTACCTGGAACTGATGCAGTCGACAATGGGTATTCCCGTACGCGAGGAATGGAAAGCCGGTGTATGTCAGCACCTGGCCAACGCTGCGCGGATGGCCGATATCGTGGACGCTGCTGATTTGGACTCGGATAGCCTGGAGCTGGCGGGTGTCTTCGAGCCGGACAAAGGCCGCGGGAACGCATCCACGGAGGATGCACTGTGAAAGATTTTCTTTTCTCCAGCGCCAGTGAAATCGCCGCGGGTGTCAGTACTGGCCGCTTTACCGCCGGCAAAGTGGTGGATTCCTTTCTCACGCACATCGCACAGAGAAACCCACCCCTGAATGCCTTTACCGCAGTGCTGTCAGAGCGGGCTATCGCCAGAGCGGCAGATATCGACGTTCAACTGGCACAGGGTAAAAAACCGGGCCCACTCGCAGGAGTACCCTTCGCGGTAAAAAACCTGTTCGATATCCGCGACCTCCCCACCCTCGCCGGCTCGGCGATCAATACCGCCAATACACCGGCACGGGCGGACGCGCTATTGATCCGTCGCCTCGAAGAGCAAGGCGCAATACTGGTGGGCGCGCTGGGCATGGGGGAATACGCCTACGACTTTACCGGAGAGAACGCGCACTATGGAAACTGCGCAAATCCCTGGAATACCACCCATATGAGTGGAGGCTCCTCCTCCGGTTCCGGAAGTGCGGTCGGCGGCGGTCTGGTGCCGCTGACCCTGGGATCCGACACCAACGGTTCGATCCGCGTGCCGTCCTCTTTCTGCGGCATTTTTGGCCTCAAACCCACTTATGGTCGCCTCCCCCGCAGTGGTACCTACCCTTTTAGCGACAGCCTTGATCACCTCGGTCCCATGGCACGCAACAGTCACGACCTAGCGCTCGCATTCGATGCCATGCAGGGCTACAGCAACAGTGACCATGCCTGTTCTGACCGGCCAGAAATAAACTCAGTCGAAGCTTTAAACAAAGGATTGGAGGGGCTGCGGTTCGCCCGCGCCGCTGGCTATTTTTCCCTTGAGGAGTACCCCCAGGCCGCCCGCGCAGTGGACAAGGTATGCCGGGCTCTGGACTGCACTGCAGAGATAGAGTTACCGGGTACCCTGGAGGGCCGCTCTGCGGCTTACCTGATTACCAATGTCGAGGGTAGCCGTCTGCATTTACCGCGGCTGCGCACAAGACCGCAGAACTTCGACCCGGATACTCGCGACCGGTTTATCGCCGGTGCCATGCTGCCGGCGAGCTGGTACGCACGGGCGCAGCAGGTGCGTCACTGGTATGCCAAAAAAGCGGGCGAGGTATTTAGCAATGTGGATATCATCATTGCCGCGGCAACCCCGTGCGTGGCACCGCCCATGGGCGAGAAAACCCTGACCATCCGCGGTGAGGCACAGCCCTTGCGCCCCAATCTGGGTTATTTTACCCAGCCGATCTCCGCCGCTGGCCTGCCGAGCTGCGTGGTACCAACGCTGGATGAGGAGAGCGGCTTGCCCATCGGCGTGCAGATCATAGCAGCGCCCTGGCGGGAGGACCTGTGCCTGCGGGTAGCCCATGCGCTGGAGCAACGTGGCTTCGCGGCACTCGAACCGGGCGCCATACCAGAAAACTCCATCACTGTCTGACAAAACGAAGAGACCCCGCTCATTGGCGGGGTCTCTTTTCAGCATCATCCCATTTTCTGGTTCAAAACTCTGCCGGCGATATGCTCTCACGTCCGGCCAACAGTTCCTGTACTGCCGTGAAATCTACGACCCCGCTATTTACATAGGTAGGCTTATCCAGCAGGGGCGGATAACCATCGCCTCCCGCCGCAAGAAAACTGTTGGTGGCAAGTCGGTAAAGCTTTTCGGGGTTCAGGGGCTGGTTTTCCTCGCCAACAACAATATCCCCATCGCCGTTAAAAGACATGCCGGAAAACTGTATACCGCGGCGGTTTCCGCCGGACAAGCCAATGGCCTCGAAATATTGCTGCAACTCTGTACCGTTCAGATCCACATAACCAATCGTGTTCGCAAACGGCATTACCTGCATCAGCGATTTGACGGTAACGTCCCCTTCATACAGATTGTCCCGAATACCTCCACTATTGGTGATGGCAATATCCGCGCGCGAATACTGTATGAAGGCCCGCGTGATCAGACTCCCCAGCGGACTCACATTGTAAGGTTCACGTCTTTCGCGGCGATCAAAGGTTTTTTCCGCGCGAGTGATGACTTCGCTCAAGGCCTCGCCGCCTTTGTCCTGGTAGCCCTGTAAAAATGACTGTAATTCCGCATCCGGAGTTATACTGGCCAGAACAGTGTCCTGCCCATCGCCCTTCCCTGCCTTCAGATTGACGGGTATTAACTGGTAGTTCACCAGCTGTACGGAGTCCTTGTCGATAACAAGATCTGCACGCCCGACATATTTACCCCACTCATGCGCCTGCATGATCCAGGTGTCGTTTTCGAAGTCGGGTTTGCAGGGAGCGCCGGGCTGATAATCCCTGATCACATCTCCCACTTTATCCGTGCACACCGGCTGCTGGGAGTGTCCGCCCACAATCAGGTCAATGCCATCTACGGCTTTGGCGAGGGCAACATCGGTGCCGATGTCATTGATATCATGCCCCATATGGGTAAGCGCGATGACCACATCGGCTTTGTCCTGAAGCTCCGGCAATAACGCGGCCATTTCCTTTTCCGGCAGAACAAAGTCGAGTCCCTCTACGTGTTCCGGGTTGCCGATATATTCGGTGGACTGGGTAATCAGGCCGACGACCGCGATGCGCTTCCCGCCCTTGTCGAAAACCTTGTAGGGCTCGAACAGGCGCTTGCCATTGGCGTCGTAGGTGTTCGCTGACAGAAAATCGAAGCTGGACCACGCCTGCTGCTTTCTGATCACTTCAAGCGGATTGTCAAATTCGTGGTTGCCCACAGCCATGGCGTCGTAGCCCATACGGCTCATGCCTTTGAAGTCCGGCTCCGCGTCCTGCATATCCGACTCCGGTACGCCGGTATTGACATCGCCGCCTGACAACAAGAGCGTATAGCCACCGTCCGCATTGACTTCCGCACGGACCTGATCGACCAGGGCCTTGCGCGCGGCCATACCGTATTCGCCGTCGCTGTTGTGCCAGAAGCGACCGTGGTTGTCGTTGGTGTGTAACAGGGTCAGACGGATAGACTCGTCCGTCCGGGCTGCGGGCGTTTCCGGCTGACACCCGGAAATCAATAGCAGCGCTACCAGCAGAGTTGTGTAAAAACGTATGCCTTGCGGATTTGTTTTCTGTTTGGACATGGTAGCTCCGGCATGGTTTGTATGTATTTTCTTACCCGGTATTTTTACGCAGTTGAAGCACCGCGTACCGGGGATATTCACGCAAAAAAGCCGGCGCTGATGCGCCGGCTTAAATGACTACTGATACCGGGATCAGAAATTATATTTCAGTCCCAGCTTCACCCGCCACGCGGATTGCTCGGTGCGGAAACGGCTGTAATTGTCGGTATTCAGGCCGCCGTAGGGCTCGCCGTATACGTATTGCCCCTGGTCATTGACGTCGTAATCAAACAGCCTTTGCTGCGGAAATTCGAGGTCGTAAACCTTGCCCCAGTCGTCGTTCAACAGGTTGGCAAAATTGTCGACGGTGAGATAGACCAGACCGCGGTGCTCCGGCATAAAGCCCGGTACTTCCTGGGTGATCGCCAGATCCATGGTGGTGACCCAGGGCATATTCTTGGAATACTTGTCGGTAAAGCCACCGGCGGAACCGGCTACACCAGCCTGCTCGGCAATCGCCATGATTTCGTCATAGCTGAGACCGTTTTCGAAGTCCACATTAGGATCGTCGGCGCCGGACGGAATGTAAGCCAGATAGACATCGGAGTCATCAAAGCTTGGCTGATCACCGAAATCCCCATCCCGGTAGGCATCCAGGGTATAGGAGAAGGGACGACCGGAACGACGCTCGACAAATAGATTGAAATTGGTGGCGTAGCCCTGAACAAACTCGGTGCGATAGCCCAGGTTCAGTACAAAGCGGTGCTCAATTTCATAGTACGCAGTGCCTTCCAGCGGCTCGCCACGGTTTTCCACTACTTCGTACTGGTAGTTGGATTCCGCGGTGGAGCTGGTGCCCGGGTTAACTTCGGTGATGTCCTGGTGGGTATAGGACAGGTTGAAAGACAACCCGTTGTCGAAGGCCTTGTCCAGGGCGGTAGTCCAGATAATGCTGCGGCCACCGTTGTCCACATTGGTCAGCTCCAGGTCGTAGTTGCCCTCGAACTCGGTACCTTCATAGATGCTGTCCCAGATAATGCGGTCGCCGACACGCTTGCCGTTGTCTACACGAGACAGGTCGCGCCAGTAGACAGAGTCTTCACGATCTACATAGGTAAGCTCGTTGGTCCAGGCGAAATCGGTGCCGAGCCCCGGAATATCGAAGATATAATCCACTCCCAGCTGGTAACGCCAGTCGGACGGCAGCTCAAAGTTGGGATCAATACTGTTGGTACTACCGGCACCCGGTGCCAGGTCATCCCTGGCCACCTGGGGAACACTGGTGAAGTCCACAACGCTGGGATCAAGATCAGTGAGATAGGTTGCGTCCTTGGTGGTACCGTCATTGGTGTAGGCGTTGGATACCCATACCAGCGGCATGCCGCCACTGAAACGGCCCACGCCACCGCGCAGGGTCAGATCGTCACGCAGATCCCAGGTGAAACCAACCCGTGGCAGCCAGATATCTCGGCCATCCAGGTTCTCGGTATTGGCGTAGCCGTAGGTTTCCTCAAAATTACTGTTGGCGCTGGGCGCGTTATCGATACTCAGGGTCTCGTAGCGCAGGCCAGCTACCAGTTCGAAGTTGGCAAATGGCTCCAGGGTTACGTCGCCGTACAGGGAGTATTTGGTGCTGCTAACGTCATAGGCAATATCCTGAATGTTGTTAGTGTAAGCGTTGCCATACTCCAGGCTGGAAGCGATACGGTTTTCAAAATCCTCAATGCTGTCGAAGCCCCAGGTACCGGCAGAGTCGCGGCCATACAGGTTGTAGTTCCAGGTATCCTCGAGCTCGGCACCGAAGCGATACTGGGCATTGTCGGCAAGATAGGTGCCGTGTACACCGAAATTCCATACCTCATTGGCCAGTACGTTGGCATGACGGTTTTCATCCTGGCCCGCAACTATATTGCCGCTACCGGTACGGATATTCACCTCACCCCAGTTGGAGTTGGTCAGGGAAGCCTGCTCATATTCCTTGTAAGATAGATTGACCTCGGTACTGAATACGTCACTCCAGTCGGAGAACAGGTGCGAGGTGTAATAGGTGTTGTCCTGGGCCATGGTCCACAGGTTGGAAGACAGGTTCAGGGTATCGTCGTACTGGGTGTAATTACGCGCAGAGCGAGTTTCCTGATTGCTGTAGCTGAAGTCCGCGCGGTGATAGTCGTTGATGTTCCAGTCCAGTTTGACCAGGAACTTCTCGTCGCTGTCTGGCGCTGGTGCGGCGCCCAGAGAGTCACTCACACCATAAACGTCTTCCATGATACCCAGTACACGAGACAGGTCTTCAGGGGAGACATCGTGGTTTGCCAGTGTGTCCAGGTTGTAGTCGAATGCGACTTCCTCTTCCCAGCTTTCATAGGAGGAGAAGAAAAACAGCTTGTCCTGGATCAGCGGGCCACTGAAAGTAGCACCGTAGGTTTCTTCCTCGTTGTCGACATTGTACTCGGTTACCGAGCCATCATCGGACAGCTTGTCGTCCTTTGCAGTCCCGGCCCAGGGCACGGACTCAAAGAAAGCGCTGCCATGAAATTCATTGGTACCGGACTTGGTAACAGCGTTGATATTACCACCGGAGAAGTTGCCCTTGCGCGCGTCAAACGGGGCGTACTCAATGGAGATCTGCTCCACTGCGCCCAGCGAGATCGGCGGACGGGCATTGGGGTAGCCATTGGAGGCCAGACCAAAGGTATCGTTGATACCCACGCTGTCGATGGTCAGCGAGTTGTACTTAGGGTTCGAGCCAGCGACGCTGAGCTCAACACCATCCGGGCTGACCACGGCCAACGGGTTTGAACGCACCACATCTTTCAAGTCGCGATTGAAGGTTGCTGCGTTGGCGATCTGATCTTCCCCGAAAACACCACTGGATCCACGATTGGTGTAAACCTGAGCATCGGCAACCACCACCACTTCTTCTATCGCGCTTAGCTCGACACCTGACTCACCCAGACTGATGGGCAGGGTCAGGGCTGACCCCAGGCTCAGGTAGATATCATTCAGGACCTCTTCGCCCTCTTCCGACTCCACACGAATGGTGTAGGGGCCGCCCACACGCAGGCCATTCAGACTGAAACGACCGGACTCGCTGGAAAGAATTTCACGACGGCTGTTGGAAGGGGTGTGAATAGCGATGATTTTGGCATCGTCTACCGGCTGGCCACTGACACCGGTCACTACACCGCGAATGGCGGTACTGGTTTCTTGCGCTGAGGCGAGGGGCGCCGAGCCCATCGCCGCTATCACCGCGGCAGACAAGAGCCCATGCGGAAAAAGGCTGCGTTTCATGAAGTTCTCCTCATTGTCAGATGGCCTGAAACAACGACCGTCGTTGTAATTGATGCTTATCGTTATCCGTATCCGTCATAACAGGATGCTGACGGAGGTCGATGCGCAGTGATTCTCAGGGAGAAATATGACACCGACATTAAAATCTCTCGAATGTTGACCAAAAGGACAACATAGAGAAAAAAACAGCAACTATCGTGCCAAAACCTGTCCAAGTGGTTAGGTTGAAATCGCCAATCAGAAGGATTGGTTACTCGGCCACGGTCAGACGTGGAATCAACCTGGTATTTCTCTGAATCGTCGGCCTGATGCGCGCTGTTTTCGAGGTCGCACAGCACCAATTTCGGGCAGGGTGATCAGCGGGCAAGCGGCGGTGCATCAAAAGCGTTCACTGAAAACGAAACCTGTCCTACTGTTCAACTTTCGATAGAGATATGGGTAATATAGAGATTCCGAAAATGACAACAGGGGCGCAAAGTGAAGTCCGAGAAACGTATTCTGGCCGGGTTATTCCTCTACCTTTCCCTATTTCTGGTCACCAGCAATGCCCAGGCGTGGGGGAAAGACGGCCACCAGATTGTGGGCGAAATTGCCTGGACCTACCTGCAACCGGAAGTAAAAACTGAAGTAAAAAAGCTGCTGGAAATCGCAGGTGAGCCGGGGCTTGCGGAAGCCAGTACCTGGGCCGACCTCGTTCGCCGTGAGGAGCAATACAAGTGGACCGCACCTCTGCATTACATCAACTTGCCACACGAGTGGCACGAGTATGTAGAGGCCAGGGACTGTCCGCCCGCCGGCTGTATTGTGAAAGCTCTGGAGAAGTATGAAGAGACCTTAAGCAATACCACGGCCACTCAGGACGAGCGCGCACAGGCACTGCTGTTTGTGATCCACTTTGTGGGAGATCTGCACCAGCCGATGCACACGGGGCTGCGGGATGACCGTGGCGGCAATGACATAGAGGTGCGCTTCTTCGGTTTTCCAACCAACCTGCACGCACTCTGGGATGTCTACCTGCCCGCAGGTTTTACGGAAGACTGGAGAAACTACGCCCATCAGCAGCAGGGCAACATCAGTGACGCTCAACGCACAGCCTGGCAGAGCAGTGACAAAATTATTTGGACCGCTGAGTCACACCAACTGGCACATAACCATGCTTACACCGATAAAATGAATCTCGGAGAAGATTACTACCAGAGCAACCGTAAAGTAGTCGAACAGCGCCTGCAGCAGGGCGGCGTAAGGTTGGCTGGCCTGCTCAATCGGGCATTAGGCACCCATTAGCACCAAGCGCGATCAGCTGCCAAACTGCCAGCCAAAAAAATCCCCGCACCGGGACTGCCAGTGCGGGGATTTTTTGTTTCAAAAACAACTTACAGAGTGGTTTGTGATCACCGCTCAGGGCAAGTTGTGCACATGGCTACCCACGGGTCCGGAGAAAATACCACCGTCGTTCATATCCCAGTTGATAGACCAGGTCATTACGCCGTTGAATGTCGGGTAGGCCTGTGATGGCGTCAGCGTGTCACAATTCAGCTGCTGGGTAAGGCAATCCAGCGCGCGATTGATATCCGCGGTGGTAGCAAAGCCACTGCCCGCTGAACTGGGTCCTGACGGCAGTGCCAGTCCCACCTGATCCGGACGCAGTCCCTCAAAGAAGCCTGCATCGCCGTAGCCCAGGGGGAAGCCTTCAATCAGCATCAGCGCGGAAGACACCATCATATCCACGGAGCCTGCCGGGTAAGCCGGTCCGCGATAGGGGGTGGCAAGGCCGCCGTTGTTGTATAGCTGCACATGCAACAGATCCAGCTCGTCGCGCAACTGATCGATCATCGGCAGATAGGCGCCCCAGATACCGGTATAGGACACATAGCCACCCTGTACATAGGGGTGCTCCGGAGCCATGGAGAGGTACATGCCGGGATAACGCTGCTTCAGTTGTTTTACGGCATCCACCATATTCTGGATGACCGGTGCACCGTGCATCACGCCCGCGCCAGACTCCAGGTCGATATCGATACCGTCAAAACCGTACTCATCGATCATCGCCGCGGTACTGTTGACGAAGTTGGTCACGTTTTCTTCGGTGTTCAGGGTAACGGTCCCCTTTTCACCACCATAAGAGGCAATCACGATTTTGCCCGCGGCGCGCTTGGCTGCGATGTCATCAATGAATTGCTGCTTGTCGAGGCCCGGGTCCAGGTTGAACGCGATATTGCCGTTACCTGCATCGTCCACAAATGCCACAACGATCACGTCCCATACATCGGAGACTTCGCTGATCCGGTACAGGCCGGAACCGTTGTCGAAGTTGTGCCAGTAACCCACCAGCGCATGTTTCGGCAGCAGGCCACTGTTTCCACCGGAGGAAGAACCACCGGAAGAGCTGGATGAGCCGGAACTACCGGAGGAGGAACTGGAGCCACCACTGGACGAGCTGCTGGAGGAAGAACTGCCACAGTCCCCTACCTGGCTCCAGGCATCACCCCAATGTGCACCGACACCCGGCTCATAGGCCCAGGCGGCCTCGGAAGAACACCAGCCGGCGATATTGCACTGGAATTCCAGCCCTACATTCTGCACCAGCTGTCCGGTCGCGTAGCTGGTACCCGCAACATATTGCACAGAGGTACAGGATCCGCCACCGGATCCACCGCTTGAGCTCGAGGAGCTCGAAGAAGACGAGGAACTGGAAGAAGAGCTTGAAGAGGAACTGGAGGAACTGGAAGACGAGCCAGACGATGAACCGCCGTCACAGGCACCCTCGTATTTCCAGTGCGCCCAGGTCCCGGAGTGGGTTACCGGGTCATTATTCTGCGTCCAGTAATTTGCGGTATACGCATTGCCCAGGTGCTTGACCGAGTTACCGCCCACATAGATGGCGCTGGCTTCCCAGTCCGGACGCGCGGAGCAGTCTACCGCTGCGGCCTCGAAGGAGAATAGCCCAAGCGCAAGCAGGCCAAGTAATTGCCTTTTCATATCTATTTCCTGATTTTTTGGAAGTCTGTAGAAAAGAATTTCGAAAAGAACAGAGGGCGCCGTAGCGCCCCCTGTGTACTGCTTACTGCTTAGTTGCAGGTCGCTTCGCCGATCTCTTCCCAGTCGGAAGAAACACCCGGCTCGCTCTGAGTCCACCACTTGGCGCGGTAACGCAGGCCATTGTGGTTTACCTCGTCACCACCGTTGTAAGCAGTGCTGGCATTCCATGGCACTTCCACATCGCTGATGAGTTTCCAGTCCGCAGAGCTGAAGCCCGGCTGCTGTTGAGTCCAGTACTTGGCTTCCCAAACCAGCTGGTCAAAGCTCACCTGGTCGCCACCGAGGTAGGTACTACCGGATTGCCAGGCATCGAAATTACCGGCATTCGGATCGATCATCTCGCAGCCACCGCCGCCTTCAACGTTGGTTACGCTGACGGTAACGCTAGCGCTCGCGCTGTCGATGCCGTCGCTCACGGTCACGGTAAGGGTGAAGTCGGTATCGGCGCCCACCTGCGGTGCGGTGATGGTGATGCTCTCGCCGGAGCCGCTTTCCATTCCGCTCCAGGTGTAGCTCAGTGCATCACCGTCGGCGTCGCTACCATTTGCAGCCACGGTGAAGCTTTCACCTTCATCGACAGTGATCGGGCCCGGCAGGCTGACTTGCGGCGGATTGTTTTCTGCCAGCAGGAATACACTCACCTGATCGGTGTCGGACAGGGAACCGTCACTGACGGTCAGAGCAAATACCAGTTCCTCTTCGGCACTCACCTGTGCGGCGGAGAAGGTGGGGCTGGCTGCACTGCTGTCGCTCAGCGTTACTGCGGCGCCTGAGGTCTGGCTCCAGCTGTAGGTCAGCGCATCGCCATCCGGATCACTGGAAGCGCTACCACTCAGGGCAACGGTTGCGGGAGTGACCACCATCTGGTCGGCACCGGCATCGGCACTGGGCGCGCGATTCGGCTGCTCGGCCAATACCGTCACGGAAACCTGATCGGTATCACTGGCGTTGCTGTCGTCGGTCACAGTCAGTTCAAACACGAGGGTTTCATCGGCGGTAACGGAAGGCGCGGAAAAGCTTGCGGAAGCGCTGGTGGCGCTCTGCAGGCTCACGTTGGTTCCGGAAACCTGGCTCCAGCTATAAGTCAGCGGGTCATTGTCCAGGTCACTGGAATTGCTGCCGTCCAGAGTAACGCTTGCACCGCTGTCCACAGACAGATCACCACCGGCGCGGGCAGTCGGTGTGCGGTTACCCAGACCATCACCGTGACCGAGGCTCTCGTGCATGGCGTTCATGATGTCGCCATTGTCCGCATCGATTTCCCAGGAGAACAAACCGGCCAGGTTGTTGGCCTGTACATAGGCACCCTTGGCCATCACGGAACGATGGTTGTCGTAGGTGATCAGGTCGCCGGTACTCGGCTTGAAGATATACGGCGCTTCTGCGGCTTCGTCGTAATACTCTTCCCACTCACCGGTGGCGAGTCGACCCACGATATCGCGGTAATCCACCACACCATCTTCCCAGGTGCCGGACACCATGCCGGTAGCAGTACCGGTCATGTGATCATTGCCGGTCCAGCCGGATACACCGGTCCAGCCGCGGCCGTACATGGCAGCACCAACCACCAGCTTACCGGGATCTACACCCAGGCCCAGCAGGTTCTGGATACCATTGTCGGTGGTGTAGTCGGTGTCCGGTCTCCAGTTCGGGGCGTACAGCGCAGTCTGGTGGCCCAGCACTTCGTTGCTCCAACCGCCGTAGAAGTCGTAGGTCATCACGAAGAGGTAATCCATGTACTGCTGTACATCGGTGTAGTCCACGTCTTCGATCTTGTCGGAGCCCGCACCGATTGCAGAAGTAAGCTGGTACTCACGACCGGTTTCCTGCTCGAGGCCGTCGAGCATGGCACGCAGGTCGCGCATCAGCAGGCGATAGGTTTCGCCATCGATGGAGGCATCGCCCAGGTTCGGGTTGGCACCCTGGCCACCCGGATATTCCCAGTCGATATCCACACCATCAAAGAATTTCCAGGTGCGCATGAATTCTTCGACGGAGTCGACGAAGGTTTTACGCTTGGCCGCATCGCTGAAGAAATAGAACGGATCGGACAGGGTCCAGCCGCCGATGGAAGGCAGGATCTTCAGGTCCGGATAAGCCTGCTTCAGGGCCATCAGCTGGCCGAAGTTGCCCTTGTAGGGATCGGAGAAAGTCTGGTCGGCCTGGGCTTTCTGCAATGCCGCAAACGGATCGTGCAGGGAAACCTTGAAGTCTTCACGGCCGGAGCAGGAGCGCTGCAGGGCCTGGAAGGAGCCTTCGATTTCTTTCAGGCTGTCGTTGATGCCATCGCCACCACAGATGGGGATAAACCCGTAGATCAGGTGGGTCAGGTTGTAGGAAGGCATCATGTCCACGGAGAATTTACGGCCGTATACGCCCCACTCCACAAAGTAAGTGCCCACCACGGAATTGCTGGTGTTCTGGTATGGCTGGTTGTTTTCACCGGCGGTAACGGTGATCGGGTCCAGGTGACTGCCGTCGGTGTCGGCAACCACAATGTCTTTCGCTGCAGAAGTTGCGCATCCGTCGTCGTTACATAGCGCCACTTGCAGAGCGTACTGGCCGCCTTCGGCAACCTGCAGAGTCGCGGTACCGGATTGGGTATCGCCGCCACTGATGGTCTGTTCCAGTACGACTTCGCCATTGAGCAGGTACTGTGCGGTGGTGGCCGGGTCGCCGGACCACTTGGACCAGGCTACCGGAACTTCCGCGTAGTCGTTGATGGTCACCAGCTGCTCGTAGGCAGTGGCCGCTTCGTCTACTTCAATGATGGCAAAGCTGGTTTCCATCCAGTCGATGGTGGGAGCGCCGGGCGCCGCGATGGCAGCGGAGGAACTGGCAAGTCCCAACGCGAGGAGTGCGCGACGCCAGTGGCTTGGTGTGAGCCCTTTCATTGATTTTCACCTTGTCGTTATCTTTTATGGATCAGGATCTATCAAAGGGGGCAGCGGTGTGATGTATCCGTCAAACCTCGACGGGCAGCGCTGCCCCCGATTGAACGGCATTCAAAAACATCTCTATGCCGGTACATCTAATCTGTTACTGCGAACAGGTACCTCAAATTTCCCCAACCGTGGCCGGGCCAATGACACCGCTGTCATTTTTAACGAAAATATGACAGCGGTGTCATTACTTTTTCACGATACCCTGCTCTGCCCTGATTTGACCAGCCCCGGAGAGGCAGTCTTGAGAGGTGAGTCACATCGGGAATTCAGATTCTGGCGCCGAAATCCCGCTTCAGGCTGTAGATAAGACATTTAGAAAGCACGTTTTCGGTAGGCAAAAAGAAAAGCGGCCGATGAAAATCGACCGCTTCGCCCCTATTTACCCAATCAAGCTGACTGAAACTTCCCGCTCTTTCACTCGCTGAAATCAATCAATTTCAGATCAGTGGTCACCCGCTGTGGGCCTATTTACGGTCATGTTCAGTCTCCGTTACGGACCGCTTTTTGTTGGCACTCCACCTCGTCTCGCGATGGGGGAGTCTTCCCGGGACTGTTACCAGTTTAGGATCGCGCGGCTCCACCCCAAACTTTTTTCTCATTTTTCCCCACCCGCACATTTTGTCCCGCGATCCGGATGGGGAGGGACAGGGCGCGACCATACACTCCTCCAGCGATATCCGAGAAAATGTAGATGGAGTATTTATGCAGTTGCAGACTCTCAAACATGCTGGATTGGCCTCCGCCCTGGCGCTGTCACTGACCGCTGGCGGATGTGCCAATATGAGCGATACCGACCGCCGGGTAGGTACCGGTATTGGGATTGGTGCTGTTACCGGCGCCCTGGTGACCGGTAGACCCGGAGGCGCCGCTGTCGGCGCGGCACTCGGTGGGGCAGGTGGTTACCTGTATGACCGCGAGAAAAAACGGCGCTACTACTACGACCGCTACGGTCGCCGGGTCTATCGCTGAACACAGCGTATTGCACCGTTTAAGTAAAACCATATGAGCCCCCGCCGGGGCTCATTGTTTTTTCAGGGGTTTGACCAGTCCCTCCAACCCTTCGATCTTAATCTCCAGCGTAATCGCCATCAGGTGGCCCAATCGCCCTTTGGGAAACTCCTTTTTGGCAAACCAGAGCAGATACTCCTCCGGCAAGTCGATCAAAGGCCGTCCCGCATACTTACCGAAAGGCATCTCGGTACGGGCAATATCTATCAGGTCCTGCTTTTCCAACATCGTGTTTCCTGTACTACTTTTAACCATCCGCCAGTGATTTATCCCCTGAACCTTGAGGTACTGCAGCACCCGCATCGACATCTCATCGGCTTCCGGCACACATTCTACACTGTGAGTAACTTATCCCACCGAAAGTACCACTGGCCGCAGAAGTAATTCTGACGCCAGCGGTTCTGTGGCAGCATCTGGTTACATGGCCGCCTCTGCGGCCGTTCATTTTTTAACCGTCGCACATGATCCGACGCGCCCGCATAAGGAATTCGAGTGAACGATAAAAAGCTTCCCCACCGCCTGGGCCTGCCCCTCGGGCTCTCCCTCGCTATTGCCCTGCTGTCCGCCTGTAGTAAACCTGCGCAAGACGCAGCCACCGAGACCCCAGCGCCCAGTGCGAACGACAGTGCCGCCAGCGCTTCCGATACTGTATCCACCGAAGGAATGTGGATGCCCCGCCAGTTACCGGAAATTGGCAGTAAGCTTAAAGATCTCGGCCTGGAGCTGGATCCGAAAACCATGACCGACCTGACCCAGTTCCCGATGAACGCGGTGGTCAGTCTCGGCGGTTGCTCCGCATCCTTTGTCTCCCCCAAGGGACTGGTCGCCACCAACCACCACTGCGCCTACGGCTCCATCTCCTACAACTCCACCGAAGATAATGACCTGCTGGCCAACGGTTTTCTCGCCAAGACCCTGGAAGAAGAAGTGCCCGCAGCCCCGGGCTCACGCATTTACGTTACTGTGGATATGCAGGAAGTCACCGACAAGGTGAAAAGCAAGCTCAGTGATGACATGGATGGCGCCACCCGCTTCAAGGCGATTGAAGACGCAGAAAAAGCGCTGGTGGCAGACTGTGAATCCGACCCGGGTCACCGCTGCGAGGTCTACAGCTACTACGGCGGTGCCAGCTACTACCTGATCAAACAGCTGGCCATTCGCGATGTGCGCCTGGTGCACGCTCCCGCCTCCTCCATCGGCAAGTTCGGTGGCGATATCGACAACTGGATGTGGCCGCGCCATACCGGGGATTATTCCTTCCTGCGCGCCTATGTTGGCCCGGACGGGAAGCCCGCGGACTTTTCCAAAGACAACGTCCCCTACAAGCCCAAGCACCACCTGAAGGTTTCCACCAAGGGCCCACAGGAAGGCGATTTCGTGATGGTTGCCGGTTACCCGGGACGCACCAACCGCTATCGCACTGCCGTTGAGGTGAACAACAACTTCAACTGGTATTACCCCACCATGCAGAAAGTGCTGGCGGAGTGGTCCGAAGTCATTGGCAAAGCCACCGAAAACAACAAGGATGCCGCACTCAAGTATGCGAGCCTGGTTGCCGGCCTGAACAACTACTCGAAAAACTTCACCGGCATGATGGAGGGCTACAATCGCAGCGACCTGTTACAGCGCAAGCAGCGCCTGGAAAAAGACCTGCAGGCTTGGATTGAGGCCAATCCGGAATCCAAGAAAAAATACGCCTCAGTAATTGAAGACCTGCAAAAACTGATTGCCGAGCAACAGTCCACCCAGGAACGCGATATGCTGCTGGGTTACATGAGCCGCTCCTCAATGCTGAGCTCGGCACAGCGTCTGTACCGCCTGAGCCTGGAAAAGCAGAAGCCGAATATGGAACGCGAGCCCGGCTACCA
Organism: Microbulbifer mangrovi; assembly: GCF_002009015.1. Taxonomy (GTDB): domain Bacteria; phylum Pseudomonadota; class Gammaproteobacteria; order Pseudomonadales; family Cellvibrionaceae; genus Microbulbifer; species Microbulbifer mangrovi. Next base: position 68,552 of record NZ_LZDE01000347.1, read on the forward strand.
GGACCGCGACATGACCCGCTTTACCGAGAGCATGAAGCGTATTGAGCGCAACTTTGCGCCCTCGGTAGACCAGGCCATCTGGACCTACTTTATCGAGCGTTACAACGCACTGCCGAAAAACCAGCACCTGGAGAGCTTCGACAAGTTCTTTGACGGAGAGCTGAGTGGCGACGCCCTGCAGCAGAAGCTGAGTGCGATGTACGAGAAAACCGGCCTTACCGAAACCGACACCCGACTCGAGTGGATGGATAAATCCCCGGAAGATTTCCGCAACAGCGAAGATCCGTTCATCCAACTGGCGGTCGCCACTTATGATGACCGCTACGCGCTGGAGCAACACGACAAAATGATGTCTGGCAAATTTGCCGAGCTCCGCCCGCAGTACATGGACCTGCTGATCGCCTACTACAACGAACAGGGTAAGCCGGTGTATCCGGATGCCAACAGCTCCCTGCGCCTGACCTACGGTCTGGTAAAAGGCTATACCCCACCCGCCGGTACCATCAAGGGCCCGGCAGATGGTAACGACGGTAAAGACAGCTTCGTTCCCTTCACTACCCTGCGCGGCATTGAAGCCAAGTACACCGGTGAAGATCCGTTCGATGCGCCACAGGCGGAACTGGATGCGATCAAAAACAAGGACTACGGTCGCTTCTACGATGAGAAACTGGACTCGGTTCCGGTCAATTTTCTGACTACGGTGGACATCACCGGCGGCAACTCCGGCTCCGCCACCATGAACAGCAAGGGTGAACTGATCGGACTGGTATTTGACGGTACCTATGACAGCATCAATGCTGACTGGGACTTCAACGACAACACCCGCGCCATCCATGTCGATGTGGAATACATGCTGTGGGTAATGGAAAAAGTTGACCACGCAGATAATCTGCTGGAAGAGATGGGCGTTGCGGAAAAGGCCAGTAACTAATTTCTGCAAATCCAACACCTTTCGCGAAAAGCCGGCTACTGCCGGCTTTTTTATGCCCGCCCGAAAACTTCGTAGATAACCAGCACTGGTAGCCGCTCATTTTGTGACTCGATTAACGTTTCATACTCCTCGGTAAGCTTCCCACCTTTCATCCCCTTGAAATCAAAATGTGCGCACACATGTCATACACAGCAGCACATACTGCATGCTATTGCACGCAGCACAGAATCCACCCGACCTGAAAGGAGCAACCTTATGGATTTCTTGAAAAAATTGAGCGTCATCGGATTTGCCGCACTACTGGTAACGGGTATCACTGCCTGTGAAAAGGAGTCCGGCGCGGAGGAAGTAGGCGAAACCATTGACGAGACGGTCACCGACATGGGGAATGCCGTGGAAGACGCCTGTGAAGATGTGAAAGAAAAAGCCGGCGTAGAGGACCAGGACTGCTAACCGACAAGCGGGCGGGGCTGGTTCGGACTCGTTTTGGTCGAGCCCGAACCGGCTGGCCTGATATGAAAATACGATAAAATTAAAGCAATTCCGTTTTTACTTTACCGCACCGCTGGCAGCGGCATTCGGTAACCAGCTTTCCTCTCTTTACATCAAACTTCCGTTCCGTGACCACTTTCCACTTGTGGAATCCGTCGCGACACAGGCTGCTGCCCTTGTGTTTTTCCCACGCAGTTTTTCGCTTGAATGGCAGTACGTCCCCCATAAGGGTCTCCAGTATATTTTCTCGCTGGTTCGGCTAAAGTCAGTGCTGCCCCTTGCGGTAAGACAGCATTGTCTACAGCACACCATCCCTTCTCACCCAGCCATGATAAAGCGCCCCGGCAATATGCAACAGCACCAGTGCCATAAGCCCGAGTGCAAAAACGCCGTGTACCTCCCGCAGAAGGCCATAGGCATCCAGGTTAATCGGCAAAACTGTGGGCAAGGCAAATTGTCCGAAAAATGTAAGGGGGCGACCGGCTGCATTTTGCATCAGATAATCGCTGGCAGGTAGCGCAATCATTGCCGCATACAGTAGTAGATGGCTGAGCCTTGCAATAAAGCGTTGCGCGCCTGGCAAGTCACCCGGGAGGGACGGCACTGCGCTACCAAGGCACACCACAACCCGGAAAACTACTGCGATAAAGGCAATGATCCCAAATGACTTGTGCATAGAGAGCAGTGTGGGTTGCCAGGGTTCAAGGCTGCGCACCATGAGCAAACCGGCAAATAGTGCCTCGCAAAGTAGACTAAACCACCCATCTTCATTGCATCGACCTCATTGCCTGAACTGGACACCCGTTCCATGGCGCTGATCGGCCGTTTACAGCTGGTGCACAAGCATATGAGCCAAGGGATGTCGCAGACCTTCCGCCGCTACGGCCTGACCGATGCGGGGTTCGATGTCCAGGCCACACTGCTGCGCAGCGGACCACCACATACACTGACCCCGACACAGTTACTGGAGCAAATGCTGGTGACGCCCGGATCCATGACCAGCCGCCTGAACTCCCTGGAGAAACAGGGGCTCATCCGGGGGAGGTGAGTGTTGAGGATAGACGGGGCAGGCAGGTCGCCCTGACAAAAAAGGACGCGCGGTTATCAAAAAGGTGATGGCACAGCATGTGGCCACTCAGGATAGCTTGTTAAGCGTATTCAACGAACGCGAGAAAACACAGTTTATAGAACTACTGCAAAGTTATCTTGCCCGCACGTAATACGATCATTGAAGCCACTTGAACGATGCGCAGCAATCTTGATTCCCGAAGAATCTCTCACTTCCGGCCCCAATTGATGCGACCTCACCCCGGTCGCATCCACACCCCCAATATCACCGGGATATCAATTTTCGACCAATAAGGGCTGTGGCCGATCACTCACGGAATCAATACTACGCACAACTTTTGCTCCATTAGTCCAGGTCGCTTCCAGTTGCACGGGCTCTCCACAATTCCCCAAACCAAAATGGACAAAGCGGTTAAAACTGCGCTCGTAGCCCGCACCACTGGTCCCGACCCGACGGATCTGATTTTGACCGCAAGCTGAAATTTTCACTATCCCGTCCAGCGCGGTGGTACCGGACACACTGTATTCAGCAAGATCCAGCGTCAGCTGTTTTCCAGTAGTTTGAGAGTGATTCTCGAACAGGTGCCATTTGCCACGCTCATTACCAAACAGCAGGTCCATCTTGCCGTCTTTGTTGAAATCCAGCGCCACACCGCCAAGACCCCATGCGGCCAGTTCACCGGAGACAATTTTGTGCCCCCGCGTACGCTGGAACTTGCCGTTGCCACCATTCAGATAGATCACCGATTCCGTTGGAGTAACCAGATTGCCACGCTGCACCAAAAACAAATCCTGGTAACCGTCGTTATCCAGATCCGCGACCACCGCGCCAGTGCTGTTCAACGGCACATCCAATCCTGCATCCTCAGAAATATCCACAAAGGTGCCGTTACGATTTTCCAGCAGCACTACACTCAAGGCAGCCCGGGTTAACTCTGCGCCCGGTGTCGGGTTCTGTGTGAGCCCCTGCACAACACCAGATGTCGGGGACCAGACATCGCCAGCGATCCGCCACTTCTGGTTGCCGATATAGCCTGCATACAGTCCCTGCTCCGCGCGGCCATCGGGCCAGCCCAGTGAATCACTGTTCACCAGCTTCAGAGTCTTGCCACTATGGGTTTCACCGGGGAACTGATACTGGTAAGACGATTCACCAATATAGATTTTACGATGGGGCCATGGGCTCTGGTAATTGACCAAGTCCAGTACATCGCCAAGTTTCAGGTCGAATTCAAAACCTTCACGGCGCACATAGAAACCCCAGTTACCCGACTCTTCGTCATAGAAGGTCTCACCACTTTCAAACTCGTTGGCGCGGCTCAGGACGATATCAAAGTCGCCGTCATTGTCGAAATCGATTTCTACAGCACTGGTGACGCCCTTGTACTTGCGAGGCAACTGACGGCTGGTGACATCCTCAAACTGGAAATTGCCTTTACCGTGGTGCAAAGATACCGGGCCATTGCCGTACAGCAACAGGTCCTGGTTACCGTCCCGGTCGAAGTCGGTGATCAGGGTTCGCTGACCGTCTCCCCTAACTTTGGCATCGAGTCGGCCTGCCAGCTCCAGGGTCCCATCCTGGGCGCTCCGATACAGGTAATTCTCACTCTCTCCTCGCTTTTCTTTGGAGGGAAACGCGAAGTTCAGTAGGTCTGCAGCGCCATCGTGGTCAATATCGGCAAACTGTACCGTGCGCCCACGCATGTTCACCAGTGGCTCGGGAAAATCAGCCAGGCGTTCAAAGTTCCGCTTATTATCCACGCGGTATATGATCGAGTTCCGCGCGTTTGTTCCAGAGCCACCTCCGCGGGCTACGATAACTTCCAGCGCGCCATCCCGGTCAAAGTCGGCCACGGACACACCGTGGGAATCTCCCATCAACAGGTCGAATGGTGCTCCGTATTCACCCTCGTTATTCCACAGTACACGCAGTCCAAAGCCATGATCGTTAAGTATCACATCTGGCCAGCCATCCTGATCCAGGTCGGCGACTACGGGCGCGCCCCACTTGCGCAGATTTTTCTGTTGGCTGAAAAACCCACTGGTGACGGACGAAAAACTCACCGGTCCTTCATGGAGAGTCTCTCCGGCTGCTCCGGTATCGCAACCGAACAACGCCAGACCAGTCATTGCTAACAGGGCTTTTGCTATTTTTTTCTGAGTAAACATTGGCTAACACCTAAAAAAACGGCCACCGAAATCAAATTTGGGTGACCGTGGGAGTTAAGACTTACATCTATCGGGATCTTCAAATTCTGACGGGTTAATCCGTCGCGAAGGTTTTATCAAACCGCGGCATGCCATGTTGACGCCACAGCGAGCCTTCTTCGTGGATGTGGAACCAGCGTGGCTGCTGGTTATCCCAGGACCACTTCTCCATTTCGCGCACCATGTCGCGCAGCATCACCGGGTGTTTATCGGCCAGATTTTCCTCTTCGCCCTTATCCTTTTCTATATTGAACAGTCGCCAGGGGACCCCCTCACCGACTTTTACTGCCTTCCACTCATTGCGACGCACGGCGGCATCGCTGTAACTGCCTCGATGGCGCAGTGCGAAGATCAGCTCATCTTTATGTGGTGCATCCCCGGACTGCAGGAAAGGGAAGATATTTTTGCCATCCAGTCTGCTTTCCTGCTCCAACTCGGCACCGGCCAAGCCGGCAAATGTGGGGAACAGATCCAGGGCTTTGACCGGGTGCTCAAACTTGCTGCCCGCTTTGAGCTGCTTCGGCCAGTGCATGACCATCGGTGTACGGAAGCCGCCCTCATACACACTGCCCTTGCCTTCTTTCAGCGGATAGTTATTGGCACCAAACTGTAACTTGCCGCCGTTATCGCTGAAGAACACGATCAATGTGTTGTCCAGCTGACCAGTTTCTTCAAGTGTATCGACCAATTTGCCAACACCGCGGTCCATCGCGTATACCATGCCGGCATAGGTCTTGCGTTTCTTGTCTTTGATATCGGGGAACTCATCCATGTCCTCCTGCTTGGCTTGCAGGGGTACATGGGGGGCGTTATATGCTAGGTAAAGGAAGAAGGGCTTGCCAGTGTCCACTGCCTTACGTACGAAGTTAGCGCCCTCGCGAGAAAGCGCATCGGTGATGTACTCGTTCTCATCGACTTCTTTACCATTGTGCTCAAGCGGCATGATGTAATGGTCGAAGTTGGTGACCCCGTTCGCTACCTGTCTCTCATAGACTTTTTTGTACTGCTCCGGGAAGTAATTGTGCCCACCACCAAGGAAACCGTAGAACTCGTCAAAGCCACGGCGATTGGGGTGGAACTCGGGCGCTTCGCCCAGGTGCCATTTACCCACTGCACCGGTGAAATAGCCGCTCTCCTGCAGCATTTTGCTGACAAACTTTTCTTCCGTAGGAACACCCAAGAAAGAGCCGCGTACCGGTAGATTGAACTGGGAGCCAATTTTATGCGGATAGCGGCCGGTCATCAGGGCAGCACGGCTCGGCCCACAGAATGGATGCGCAGTATAGGCTTCCGAAAACATCATGCCTTGATTGGCAAGCTTGTCCAAATTAGGTGTCACAATATCTTTTGAGCCGTTAAATCCAACATCCGCGTAACCCAGGTCATCCGCAAGGATGACTACAATGTTAGGCTTTTCGATTTTCTCGGCGGTGGCAGCGAGCGCACTGCCACTGACTAGGCTCAGTAGAGCCATGGCCACTACATTCAATACTTTCATTGTTTCCCCACGTCCATCGCGCACAATTTATTTCAAAAGAGATTCCATTTGTGAATCAAACTTGGCAAGCAGCGGGTCTTCGGTTCGCTCGAGTTCAGCACGCATCAGCTTCGCCATTGCCTTGAGTTCCTTGCGATAGGCTTTGTTATCAGCGAGGTTCTCCATTTCAACGGGATCCTTTACCAAGTCATAGAGTTCGTCGCGGCTGTCACCAGGATTCCAGACAAACTTCATTTCCGGTGTGCGCAGGGCGCGAATACCAAACCATCCACCGTTGTACCATTCGTACGCATACAAAGCGGTGTCTTTACGGCCCTTGTCTGCAGCATCGCCCTTTTCCATCAGTGCGCGCAGTGAACGACCATCCTGTACCCCATCTTCCTGCAGATGCATGACCTCAGCGAGGGTCGGGGCGATATCCAGCATGGACACCTGGCGCGTTACAGACTTGGAGTTAACCTGCGGATCGCGAATCAGAAGCGGCATACGCATCAGTTCGTCGTAGGCGTAGGGCCCTTTGTCATACAGGCTGTGCTCCCCAAGCATGCTGCCCTGGTCGCCGACAAATACAATCGTCATGTTGTCGTAGAGGCCGGTCTCGCGCGCCGCTTCCAGAATTTCACCCACAGCGCGATCGATCATGGCCATGGCGCCGTAGTAGTAGGCACGCATTTTTAACCAGTCCGTAGCGGTCATATGGCTGACGTCGTGCCATGGCCACCAGGCGTCATCCTGGGACATCGGCTTGTTAACCCGTTTGCTCAAGTGGTTAGCCGGCAGTTCCAGAGAACCCGGGTCAAACATACTCGCGTAGGGTTCGGGTACGCGGTACGGAGGGTGCGGCTGATCGAAGCTGATCACTCCGAAGAAAGGTCGCTTTTCCTTCGCGGCAATCCGCAGCATTTCCTGACCGGCCTTCACCTTGTCGTAAGTGTGCGTATCCTCGTAGGTGCCAGGTAGCGTCTGGTAGTACTCTTTTTTCTCACCATCCGGTGCGACTTTCCCCTCTTTGTATCCAGCCACATCTTTGGCGATATCGTAGGGTGTAAATGGCCGCATATTGCGCGGCCATTTGGCTTCCTTGATCTCTGCCGTGTAATCAGCTCCTCGCAGCCGCACGCCCTGGGGACCCAGATGCCACTTGCCCACGTAACCAACGAAGTAGCCCGCGTCTTTTGCACGCGCGATCAAGCCACCTTCGGACAGGTCGAGCTCGGACAAACGGGAGTGATATAGACCGACGTTATCGTCCAATCCGGTTCTATGTCCCCAACGGCCGGTAAACATGGCCGCGCGCGACGGTGAACACAGACCGGTGGTGGTCATTGCGTTATCGAAACGTACGCTCTCTTCCGCGAGGGTATCGATATTCGGGGTGGAGACGGGGCCATCGCGGTAGGAAAAGGTATCGAACCGCATATCATCGAACATCAGAATCAGAACATTCTCGCGTTCGCTTGTGGCCTGATCAGACTTGGGGGGAGTGGCAGCGATTGCTGCCACTGACGCAACCCCGAAAACCACGCTAACGAGACTTCCTGCAAGTAGCTTCTTCATTATATGGGTCACCTCAACGTTATTTTTTTTCGACGGCAATATCGTCAACGTACAGAACACCTTTACCGTTCTCGGTGTCGTTCACTGCGATCTGGATAAAGTCGCTGACACTGGCGTTGGCATAGTCGAAGAGTTGCGAGACTTTCACCCACTCGCCGCGGGCCACGTCGGCCAGGTCGAATTGCGCGATCGCCGTCTCTTCGCCATTCAGGGTAAACGCGATTTGCTCTGCAGTTGCTTCTGGCGCAAGCCATACCTGAGCAGAAAATTCGTATTCGCCCGCCGGAACACGCAGGGAGCCCTCAGGAGCGACTGCCTTGGCCTTAACACCATTGCCACCTGTGTACTTCAGGCTCCAAGTGCCCTTCGCAAACTGCTCATTGCGCACGCGCTGCAAGCTCTTGGCAGATTCATCGTCGATTGCCCAGAATTTCTGGTAATTGTTGTTCTCGGAATTTTCCGGCACCAGATCCAGTGGACGCGGATTCTCTTCGTAAAGAATAGGACCTTCAAAGCCGTAGAAGGCGCGATCCAGCAAGTTGGTCTGTGGCTGCTGCCATACGCGCACATAATCGACTTCATAAGTAGCCGGCAGCTGTTCCGGCGTGGGCAGCCCGAGCCATACAAAAATCTCGGAATCCAGCCAGACTTCCATCGGGTTAGTCAGTACCCAGTGCTCGCCAACTTCCTCCTGCGTAGACTCGGAGATCAGCTCGCCATTCAGGTAAAACCTGATGTAGTCCTCACCCCACTCGGCGCCATACACGTGGAAGTCTTCAGCCACGCTGAAATCCAGCTTGGTTTTGTGCCCGAATTTACGCGTCGGACGCTGGGCCGGCGGCTGCCAATCGTGGATGGAAGCCTTGAGCGTGTCGCCTTTGATGTCCAGCGGGCCATCGCCAGTAGGACGCCCCATCTGCTCGTAAACGTCCAGCTCCTGTTGATAGCCGATAGCCCAGAAAGAGCTGGTCATCGCCGCGTTGGCAGCCTTGGTGCGCACTTCCATATAGCCATTCAGGAAGCGTTTTTTACCCACAACGGCGGCGGTGGTGACAGGCACTTTCTGTCCTTCGTGCTCGCCGTAATCTTTACCCTCGTGCCCCTCTCCGTATGCGAACGGATAATCCGGCTCCCACTGGGAAATAAGCTGCAGCTTGCCGTCTGAGACTTTTACGTTGTGCGGTGCAAACTGAGAAGGCGCGCGCCCTTTCCAGATGTAGTAATCGCCGTTTTCACCCTCGACGAACCACTTGTCTTTATCGAGAGAGTCACCGTTGAATTCGTCGCTCACCATTTCATTGAGAACCCAGCCACCCTGGTTTGTCGGGTCTGACGCGGGCAGCACTTGATTGGCGCTCTGTGTGCCAGAGGCTGCGGCACTGGGTTTGACCTCTGCGGCTCGGGACTTTGGCGCATTGTCACAACCGCTGGCCAGCAATACGCCAGCTGCGATCGCAGTCAGTGAAAGTTGATTGATGGATTTATTCACGAGATCTATTCCCTCGGTTCTTCTCACTATTGTCTTGCACTGGCGCACCAGCAACAATTGATTATTTTTTGTGCGGAACAACTGCTCGTCCTTAATGAGCATTTAATCGGCCAGCATGAAGCTGAACATAGAAATAATACAAAGATATGATGTTTGATTGCAAGGAAACGGGCGTTTGCTTAACGGTCCTTAACATCCATAAACCGGTACAAATTCAGGACACAAAAAAGCGGAGGCAAGCCTCCGCTTTTTTGTGTGGCGGCACGAATGCCGCCGGGGCTTTAAGAGGGCTTAGAAGTTGTAGCGCAGGCCCAAGCGATAGATAGGACCGGTGTTCGCCAGTCGGATGGTGCGAGCGCTCGGGGCATCCCCAAGGTCCACACTCTCGCCCGGCAGGTTTTCGTCACCGTTCAGGCCAGTGTATACCGCGTAGTCACGAGTCACGGTATCCAACAGGTTCACACCCTGGAAGTTCACCTGCAGCTTGCTGGTAATATTCCAGGCAGCAGACAGGTCCAGCGTATCGAAACCTTCGCGGTAGTGCGCGTAGCCACCGAGGACGTTGGCATTCAACAGGTAGTCGGTGCGCTTGTTATAAGCGAGACGTACCAGGTAGTCCTCGTCCTCGTAGAACACGGTGGCGTTGTATGTGTGCAGCGAAGTTTCCGGGAACGGCGTAGCCAGCTGAGTCACACTGACAGTGCCATCTTCACCCACTTCGGTCTCTTCCGTAGTTTCGGAATCGGAGTAGGTGTAGTTCGCCATGACACCGAAGTTGCTCCAGATACCCGGCAGAGTGGTGAAGTTGTGCTGGAAGCCCAGCTCCACACCGCGCACGTAGCCACCGTCACCGTTCACGAAAGTGTTGAAGGCCACAACGTCACAGCCGTAAGGGATCTGGCCGACCGGCGAGCCCATATCGAACTCTCGGTTCGGCATGCAGTTTTCCGGCTGGTTGTTTTCATCGAACGGCAGCAGGTCATCGAAGGACAGCGCAAAGTTATCTTCGCCGGTCCGCGAACCAAAGTCGTCCGGATTCAGTGCTACACCGTTTTCATCGTACAGCGTTTCGCGCAGGTCACGAATAAAGTACAGCTCGGAAACCCGGCGGGTAAAGTTGCTGAGATCCTTGTTAAACAGGGCCACAGACATCAGAGACTCGTCCGCGAAGTACCACTCGTACGACAGATCCAGGTTAAAGGATTCGAACGGCTCCAGCTTCGGGTTACCTGCACTTGCAAACGACTGCGCGTTGAATGCGTTTTCCGCATAACGGAAGCGTGGGTTCAGCTGATCAATTGGCGGACGCGCCATGGTCTTGGACGCGGCAAAGCGCAGGATCATGTCGTCGTTCAATGCGTAGTTAAGGTTCAATGAAGGCAGCAGGTTATCGTAGCTGTGCTGGTCAGAGGTTGGCACCGCTTCTAGTTCACGATAATCCGGGTTAGCCCCACCGTTGTTGGGCAGATTTGGCCCTTGCAGGTCCGGCCCCAGGGCGTCTTGTGCCGCTTCCTGGCTGCCGTAATACTCAAGGTTGGCTTCCGCCTCGCTAAAATCTGCCGTCAGCAGCTGTACGCTTGCACCGCCGGAAACATCGACGTTGGTGTGCACATAACGGGCACCGATATCACCAGACAGCTGGCCGTCCATAAATTCAAAGTTGGCTTTGATATAACCGCCAAATACTTCATTGTTCAGTACGCGGCTATTTACCAGGTCAGGCAATACCCGGGGAACGTTATCCGGATCGGACAACTCTGCAGCATTTAGAGCCAGGAACGGATCGAAAGCGGCCCAGCCGTCGCTGAGGGTATCGCGACCAATACCCAGCTCACTACCAAAGTCCGAAGGCGTGGAGCCACTGGAGAAATCAGACAGCTGCGCGCCAAACAGACTCATCACACCAAAACGGTTGTAGTTGGTGTTGGTCTGGCGCTGGTCCTTTGTGCGGTCACTCCACTTCAGGCCGGACTCAATCATGGTCACAGGACCAAACTGGCGATCCCACTGCACATCGAAGAACACACTGCTAGAGGTATCTTCAATTTCGCGGTCACGGAAGTTAAAGCTACCGAAAGAATAATCAGTGGCCGCGTCGGAGACCGGACCCAGAGAGGGGTCACGATTCAGCACATTGTCCGCGCTAACAATAATGTTACAGGCACTACTGATGCCGTTGGGGCACTCGTATCCACTGTAAAAACCGGGGTTGGTCATCCCGTTAAAGCTGTTTTCACGCGGGTTGTTCGGGAAATCAGGCTGGTTTTCGATCTGGAAAGTAGACTGGATCACGCGATCATCTACCGCGGTAGTCTCGGAGTGGCCGCCACTCAGATTGAAGGTAAAGTCACCCATCACGTGCTCGATATCGAAGCTCACCACTTTGTTTTCTTCGGTGAAGTCTTCGATGTTGGCCTGCGGGCGAACATAGCCGGGGTTGCGCCAGGGACCAGTTCCCGGGCCAAAGATTGCATTCGCGGTACGGCGATAGCCAACCAGAGTGTAGGTATCCGGATCGAATACGTTGTAATCCCCTTCCGGGCTACCGTTTTGCGGGCGAATATTGAACCGCTGAGATTCGTTCTCCGACTGCAACTTGGAGTAGGTAAGGTTCAGCAGTACGTCGGTCTGTTCGGTCGGACGGAACTGAATGGCACCGTTAACAGTATCGCGGTCGCGATTGAAGGTGTCGTATGCATAGAACATCTCAAACGGCACGTGGGCGTAGAGGTCGGACGGGCCATCACCGTAGTCAAACTCGGTCATGTGCTCGCCGGTTTCCGCATTTATGTAGCCGCCGGGCAGAGTCACACCATTGTTGCCAACCAGCTCGCCACCGGCTCTGTGTACGGTATATCGAGGAATCTGGTAGGCGTCGGTGCGGCCGCTCTGGGACTCTGTGGAAGCAACTAGGGACAGGCCCAGCTTGTCATCCAGCAGTTTTTCTGAGAGGGCAACGTTCACACGAGAATCGCCACCGTCGAAGCTGGAATCGGCGAAAGGCGCATAGCGGCCCTGCACTTCCACCAGGCGACGATCGCGGGATACGTTCAGTGGCTTGAAGGAAGAAAGATTGATCGCAGCGCCCAGGCTGCCCTCATCGTGGTTGGCACTCGGGGTTTTCACAACCTCGATCTTGGCCAGGATATCAGAGGAGAACTGACTCAGGTTAACCGCGTTACTACCGCCATCATTATTCAGGTCGCCGCCAGTAGCGGTCAGGGCGACTCCGTTCATGCTGATATTGTTCAGGTCGGCACTCACGCCGCGCACGGTGACGGTAGTACCTTCTCCATTCTCACGGGCGATGGAGATACCGGTCACACGCTGCAGCGCTTCGGCGATATTCGCATCAGTGGACTTGCCCACGTCTTCCGCAGAAATCACGTCGGTGATGTTATCGGAGTCGCGCTTGGCGCTGATGGCGTCAGCCAGGGACTTACGGAAGCCGGTTACTTCGACTTCTTCAAGGGTGGTGGACTCAGAGGCCTGCTCGGCAACCACCTTCTTCTCTTCTTGCTCCGCCGACTCCTGTGCGACGGCCATCATCGGTGCCGAGGCAACGGTAGCGAGGGTAGCGGTAGCAAGGAAAAGTGAACGGAACAGGTGCTCGCGCCCGTTGGCATGGTTCGGTTTGCCAGTCATTGGTTTCCCCTTTTTATTATCAGGATTTGGTTTTCTCTCTTATCAACTCTCCGCATCCTGGCAGGCATGAGCGAACACATTATGTGCAATTGCGCGCCAAACCGCCAGATATGCTGGCCGCTACCGCCTCAACGGATACATCACGCTGAAACACGCATGGCCAAACCCGGCGACGGACTGGATCCGCAACCGGGGGAGCACAAATAAGTACCAACTTGCACTCCATGAAACGTATATAAACATATGATGTTTGTGGTTACAACTGTTATTATCTCTCCCGCAGAGCTGCGAGCCTGGCGCTGACATGAGGCCTGAGCTGTAGTCGTTGAGCTGCCCACCTGACGGGCCGAGCGGACACCATTGCCTGACAGGCAAGACAGTTGGCGTGATAGGGTATTAGTGAGGATTGAGGGCCTTGCGAAAGCCCCGCTGGCAGGGTGTTACCCCGACGCGCTGGAAAATAAAAACAAGCAACCGTTGAGCACTGTGATCATCATGGAAAGTATCAATACCCGGGCCGCAAACCATCTATCGACCCTGCTTGAGACCTGGCACACCCAGCGGGATGAGCGGCAGTGGGTGCTGGGCACCGTTTACCAGACTGCGGGCTCCAGTTACCGCAAGCCCGGATCGATGATGTTGTGCGACGACCTGGGAAGGTATTTCGGCCTGCTCAGCGGTGGTTGCCTCGAGTCCGATATCCAGCGCCATGCACGCAAAGTGCTCGCCTCAGGCAAGACTGCAACCGTTCGTTACGACGGCAACGATGAAGATGACATTTCCTTCCAGCTGGGTATCGGCTGTGGTGGGGAAGTGGATATCCTGCTGCAGCCCATACACGCGGGGAACAATTACCTGCAACTCGACGCGCTGAAAAGACAACTGGAACGAAGGCAGCCCGTGGTTTTCCGCCAGAAAATCCCCACTGACGGCGAGTCAGAAACGGAGTTGCACCCCCTCACCCTCGGTGACCATGAAGCTGGTATTCCCCTCAAGCGACCGATGCTCACCGCGCGCGGTGGCACGCAATGGCTGAATACCCCCATCCTCCCCGCGCCACACATACTGATTATTGGGGGCGGTGTAGACGCCAGGCCGATGGCACAACAGTTCAGCAACCAGGGCTGGCAGGTAAGCCTGTGCGACCCCCGCCCGGCCAACGCGCGCCCGGCATATTTCCCTCACTGCAAAACCTATCGCTGCCATCCAGACGAGCTGCCACAGCATTTGGACCTCAACAGCATCGATGCCGCGGTTGCCATGAGCCACAACCTGAACCTGGACGCCGCGGCCGTACGACTTTTGCACCAGCGCCCAATGCAATACCTGGGATTACTTGGCCCCACCAGCCGGAGGGATCGCGTGCTCTCACTGAGCGGGATTTCCGGCAACGAACAAGAATCCCTTCTGAACGGCATTTTGCGAGCCCCCATCGGTCTCGACCTCGGCGGCGAACTGCCGGAAAGCATCGCGCTGGCCACCTGCGCTGAAATCCACAGTGTGCTGCACGGAAAGAACGGCCGCGCACTCAGCAGCCAAGTAGCGCAAACCAGCCCGCACCAGGTATCGCAGGTGCGCCATGACAGGTGATACAAACCAATTCGCCACCATTATTCTTGCCGCGGGCGCCGCGCGCCGATTTGGTCGCTGCAAGCACTTGCTCACCTGGGAGGGAAGATCCCTGCTCGAGCACCGGATCGCTGCCGTGCTTGAAGCCGGCCTACCGAGCCCACTGGTCATTACTGGCGCATGGCACTCGGAAATCCAGCGCGCCCACCCCCACCTCTCACTGCGTCACCACCAAAACTGGGAACAGGGCCTGGGAACCAGCATTGCCTTCGCAATGCACTGCCTTCCGGACGATACAACAGCCGCTTTACTGCTACTCGGCGACCAGGTTGCGGTGAACAGCGAAGATATACAGGCGCTTTACCAGCACTGGCGGCAAGAGAAAGCGCTCACCAGTGCACTGTATCGTGGGGCACCGGGCGCTCCCGCCATATTCCCCCAATCGCTGTTCCCCGAGTTACGCAGACTGGATGGCGATAGGGGTGCAAAAGCCCTACTCGCGACTCACGCAAAACCCGCAAATACCATTCCCATGAACCACGCGGCTATTGATATCGACACCCCCGATGAATGGCAGCAGTGGCAAAACAGTAATAACGAATTCAGCAATGGAGAAGCACTATGGAACTGACCATCAATGGCAAAGTTCACCAGGTGGATCTGGACGAAGACACACCACTCCTGTGGGCCCTGAGGGATGAACTGAAAATGACCGGAACCAAGTTCGGTTGCGGCGCCGGCCTGTGCGGGGCCTGCACGATTCATATCAATGGCAACCCGGCGCGCGCATGCCTCACCCCAATTTCTGTCGCCAAGGGCGCGCAGATCACCACCATTGAGGGGCTCAGTGAACAGGGGGATCACCCGCTGCAAAAGGCGTGGGTTAAACACAATGTTCCGCAGTGCGGTTACTGCCAGAGCGGACAACTGATGACCGCTGCCGCCTTTATCGCCGCCAACCCGAAGCCCTCCGAGAAAGAAATCGACAACGCAATGAGCGGCAACCTGTGCCGCTGCGGTACCTACCCACGCATCAAGGCGGCCATTCAGGATGTTGTGCAATTCCACGAGGGAGGCAACAGCAATGACTGATCAAGCCACGCACGAAACCAATGCAATCTCACTGGTAAGCCGTCGTCGATTTCTTAAACTCGCCGGCGTCAGCAGTAGCGGACTGATCCTGGGCGCCACCCTGCCAAATTTCCAGCTGGCCTGGGCGGACACAACCAAAGAAACCGGGAACGCCACCCTGAACCTGTTTGTGAGTATTGCCCCGGACAATACTGTATCCATCGTGTGCCACCGCTCGGAAATGGGCCAGGGCATCCGCACCGGCCTGCCCGCTGTGGTGGCCGATGAGATGGAAGCGGACTGGAACCTGGTGAAAGTGGTTCAGGGGCTAGGTGACAAACGCTACGGCAGCCAGAATACCGACGGCTCCCGCAGTGTCCGCCAGTTCTACGACACCATGCGCACCATGGGCGCAAGCGCACGTACCATGCTCGAACAGGCCGCAGCCCAATTGTGGTCGGTACCCGCCGCAGAATGTAATGCAAGCAATCACCAGGTACACCACGTCGCCAGCAAGCGGGCCGCCAGCTTCGGCGACCTGGCGGAACTCGCCGCCACCCAGAAAGTGCCGACGGAGGAAACCCTGGTACTGAAAAGCTCAGAGAACTTCAACTATATTGGCAAGCCGGTCGCCACCTACGACACCCCCGATATCGTTACCGGCAACACCACCTTCGGTCAGGATGTCATCCTGGACGATATGCTAATTGCCAGTATCGAGCGCGCGCCAGTGCTCGGCGCCAGGCTAGCATCGCTCGATGACACAGAAGCCCGCAAAGTTTCCGGCGTGGTTGCGGTAGAGCGCATGGATGGCGGTATCGAGCCACCGCTGTTCCACCCACTCTCTGGTGTGGCCGTGCTCGCCACCAATACCTGGGCCGCGCTCAAAGCGCGCAGGGCACTGAAAATTCAGTGGAGCGGAAGCGCACACGAGCAGCATAACAGTGACACTTATCTTGAGACACTGAAAAAGCGCGTGCAGCAGCCCGGAAAAGTACTGACCCAACACGGGGATGTGAACACCACCCTGGCGAGCGCCGCGGATAAACACAGCGCAGTGTACTCCCTACCCTATTTGGCCCATGCCACCATGGAGCCACCCAGTGCGACGGCTGTGATCAAAGAGAATCAGTGTGAAATCTGGTCCTGCGTTCAGGATCCGCAATCCGTTCAGCAACACGTGAGCAATGCCCTCGGTCTCGAGGCCGAGCAGGTGAAAGTCAATGTGACCCTGCTGGGCGGCGGCTTTGGCCGCAAGTCCCAGATAGATTTTGCCGTCGAGGCCGCGGTGCTCGCGCACAAACTGCAGCGCCCGGTAAAAGTAGTTTGGAGCCGCGAAGACGATATTCGCCACGATTACTACCACGCGGCGGCCGCTTCTTATTTCGAAGCGGCAATAGATGACGATGGCCAGGTAACCGGCTGGCGCCAGCGCACCGCTTTTCCATCAATCACCGGCACTTTCAAGAACGGCGTAAAGCATCCAAACAACGGAGAAATGAGCCTTGGCTTTGCGGACGTGCCCTACGATATACCCAACCGCCAATGTGAAACTGCCCCGGCGGAGTACGAAACACGGATCGGCTGGCTGCGCTCGGTAGCAAACATCCAGAACGCCTTCGGCATATGCAGCTTTGCCGACGAACTGGCGCGTTTGCGCGGTCGCCAACCCGACGAATTCCTGCTGGAACTGATCGGCGAGGATCGCCAGTTCAACCCCAGCCAGGGCAAATTCAAATATGCCAACCACGGTGCCAACTGGAAAAAATACCCCCTAGATACCGGTCGCCTGAAACAGGTGCTCAAGGCCACTGCAGAAAAAGCGGACCTGTCAAAGTTGGGGGATCATGAACGCAAATCCGGCGAGGGCTGGGGTATCGCCGTGCACCGCAGTTTCCTGTCTTACGTGGGCATTGCCACCAAGGTGCGCGTTGAAGATGAAAAGGTGCGCATTCTGGAAATGCACTGCGTCGCCGACGTGGGGTTGGCGGTGAATCCTGACCGGGTTGAGGCACAGATGGAAGGAGCCATGATTTTCGGCATGAGTCTGGCCCTGATGGGAGAAATTCGCATGAAAAATGGTGCCGTAGTGAATAGCAACTTCCACGACTACCCGCTACTGCGCATGCAGCAGTGCCCCACCATGAGCGTGACACTGATGGGATCAGAGCACCCGCCAGCCGGCGTGGGTGAGCCCGGTGTACCACCGGTTGCTCCCAGCATCACCAATGCCATTTTCACTGCGTGCGGCGAACGTATCCGCGACCTACCCATCAACAAGCATATGCAGCTGGCATAAAAAAACGCCTGTTTACTTGCGCGGCCATCATCAGGGTGGCTCGCAGTAAACAGGCGCTTTCAGCGCGCTGTGTTTGCCGCAGATTTCGAGGCTAGTGTTTGCCCGCCTCGATTTCCTTGCGCAGTCGCTCGGCAGCATCTTCCAGCAAATCACCGGCCATTTTCTCAGCCTTATCCCCTTTGCCGTCCGCAATCGCCTGATACAAGCTGCGGTGGAACGGAATGGACTTCAGGTTACTCTCTTCGGTCTGATTGGTGATTTTGATACTCACCAGCAGCGCAGAATAGATGACGCCCTCGATTGCGGTGAGGATGTCGTTATTGGCTGCATGTAGAATGGCCTTGTGGAACAGGGCATCTTCCACCACAAAGTTTTCCGAGGAACCAACCGCGGCTTCCATACGGTCGCAGGCATCTTTGATCGCTGCAATATCTTCTTCGGTACCGCGCTCCGCAGCCCAGCGTGCCGCCTTTGGCTCGAACGCCAGGCGAATCTCCAGTAACTGCATCAGGAATTCACGGCTGGGCGGTGCAGAAAGATGCCATGCCAGCACATCGTCATCCAGCAGGTTCCAGTCGTTACGCGGGCGCACGCGAGTACCGATACCGCGGCGCACATCCAACATGCCTTTACTGACGAGAATCTTTACCGCATCGCGGATCACAACCCGGCTGACCTTGAAGCGCTCAGCCAGGGTATTTTCTTCATCCAACAGGGTATCCGGCTCGATGGCACCGGCAACGATACGGCGACCCAGCTCGCGGGCCACCTGAACGGAGAGGCTCGGAGACATAGACACCGAGCGTTTCAGATCGTAATAGACTAGTTCACTCATGCGATGCATATAAACATAGCATGTAGAACTTGCCAACTAATTTATTGGAGCCAAGGGGAGCCTCGGCTCCTGGAGTTCAGGACACACTCTTTTCCAGCTTCAACCTGCGGCTGGTATCCTGCAGCAGGTTTTCGGTAAGCATTTCCGCTTTGTCGCCATCACCTGCCGCGATCGCCTCGTACACTTCCCGGTGGAAAGGTACCGATGCACCATTCTCTCGTGGATCTTTATTGGTCACACGGATACTCACCAGCAACGCAGAGTAAATCACCCCTTCCATCGCAGTGAGGATACTGTTGCGCGCTGCCTTGATAATGGCGCGGTGAAACATGGAATCCGCGATCACAAAGTCTTCTGCTGAACCGCGCTCTTCGGCCATACGATTGCAGGCTGCCTCGATCTCGGCGAGATCTTCCGGGGTTGCGCGCTCCGCTGCCCAGCGCGAGGCCTTAGGTTCAAAGGCGAGGCGAATTTCCATCAACTGCTTGAGGAAAGCCGGGTTGGGCGGTGCAGACAGGTGCCAGGCGAGCACGTCGTCATCCAACAGAATCCACTGACTGCGAGGGCGCACCTTGGTGCCAATACCGCGGCGCACGTCCAGCAGCCCCTTGCCCACCAGAATCTTCACCGCGTCGCGTACCACCACCCGACTTACCTGATAGCGCTCCGCCAGGGCGGATTCATCGTCAATCAGACTGCCCGGCTCAAAGGCACCGGATACCACTCTGCGGCCGAGCTCACGGGCCACCTGCACAGACAGGCTGGGTGACATGGTCGGGGCGCGCTTCAGGTCGTAATAGATTAATTCGCTCATACAACCTATTTAAACATTATACCTTTGAGCGAACAACAAATTATTCCCAATCGGCACAAATCCTGACGATAAAAGAAATTTCAACCCCGGTTGCTGCCATTCGCCGCAATGAAATTCCCATAGCTGCGCTCCATGGCAAAACCCCGGCCTCACTGCAAGACCGCCCGACATATCAAACATATTGCCAAGTTAAACATCATATGTTTAACTTTGTCCAAACATTACCGGGTCGAAGTGTGCCTCCAGAGCGCGCAGTTGCCCAGACTATAAAAACGAATAAGAGGAGAAAACGGGTGCGTATACCCAGGAGCGCGGTCAGGTTCGTTGTTTGTTGCATTGCCGCCCTGGCGAACCCGCTAGTCAGTGCTGCCGAAGTATCAGCAGAATCCCCGGCCGATAAGCCGAACATCCTGTTTATTTCCATCGACGACCTGCGTCCGGAAATCGGGCCCTATGGCGCCGAAATCGCGGTCACCCCCAATCTCGACAAGCTCGCCCGGGACGGTGTGACCTTCAACAAGGCCTATGCGCAACAGGCAATCTGTGGCCCCTCCCGCGCCAGCGCACTGACAGGTATGCGCCCAGACACCCTCGGCGTCACCCACAACTACGTGAAGTTTCGCGATCAGAAGCCCGATGTGGTTACCCTGCCCCAGCACTTCATCAACAACGGCTACGACGCCACCTACGTGGGAAAAATTTTCCACCATGGTGACAAGGATGATGACCACTCCTGGAATATAAAGGCCGCTACCAAATTGATGCCCGAGGGCTCCAAGGCACCTGGCCATTACGCGATTGCCGAAAACTCCGAGGTTCAACACAAGAACCGCCAGGCCATGTTCGAAAAATACGGCGAGCAGGCCAAGTTTGGCCTCGGCCGCGGGCCGGCGACGGAAGGCGCGGACGTTCCCGACAATGCGTATATCGATGGTTACAACACGGACCTCGCCATCGTCACCCTGAAAGACCTGCTCAAAAAATCCGACAAGCCGATCTTCTTCGGTTTCGGGATGAACAAGCCGCACCTGCCGTGGATCGCGCCGAAAAAATACTGGGATCTTTACGATCCCAAAGACATAGCGATGACGACACAGACGGACGCGCCCGAAAATAGCGCGGCCATGGGCCTGCATGCGTCGTTTGAGCTCAGAACCTTCTTCGACATTCCTAAAGACACACCCATTTCTCCGGAGATGGCATTAACCCTGCGCCATGCCTATCTGGCCTGTATCAGCTATGTGGATGCACAGATCGGTCGCATGCTGGATGCCATGAAAGCGGAACGCGTACTCGACAATACCGTCGTCATTTTGTGGAGCGACCACGGTTTCCACCTCGGTGAAATGGGGATTTGGGGCAAGGCCACCAATTATGAAATCGCTGCTCGCGTACCACTGATTATTTCCACCCCGGCAACCAGAGCCAATCCGCAAAGCGCCAAGACGGACGCGCTGGTGGAGCTGATCGACATGTATCCCACCTTGTCCGATCTGGCCGGTATTCCGCGTCCGTCCCACATCGAGGGCCGAAGCCTTGTGCCGCTACTGGACAATCCCGACCAGGACTGGTGGAGCACCGCTGCCTACAGCCAGTTCCCCAACCCGGCACTTCGGGAATGGGGTGCCTACCCGCTGCGCCCGGGTATGCGCGAAACCTACTTCAAAACCCTGATTGTGCGGGTGGAAGAAAAAATTCAGCAACAACAGAAATCCACCTGGGATCGCGAGCTGTTTGAACAGCATTTGATGGGCTACTCCATGCGTACCCAGCGCTATCGCATGATCGCCTGGATGGATACCCGCGATATCGATACAGCGCCACTATTTGTGGAGCTTTATGACCACGAAACCGACCCGAAAGAAACCCGCAACGTTGCCGATAACAACGAGTCCGTAGTGGCGAGGCTGTTAAAGCAAATGCGCGCAGACCTGAACCTGACGGCCATGACTGCTGAGAACACGGCCAGCACCGAAGAGATTGCCAAGAGGTAAATAACAGTGAAAAGAAGAAACTTTTTCAAAGTCGGTGCTGCCGCAGTTGCAGGTACTACTCTGGTATCCCAGTCGGCTGCCGCCGCCGGCAGCCCCAATGCCCTAATCAGCGACCGCAAGGAAGATCAATGGCTGCATCTCGGAACCGGTAAGTCCGAGACACCCGTCCGCCACCGGGAAGAAAGCTACGATGTTGCCGTCATCGGCGGCGGCGCTGCCGGTATCTGTGCCGCCGTATCCGCTGCGCGTCTCGGTCGCAAAGTCGTGCTGATTCAGGATCGTCCGGTGCTCGGCGGCAACGCATCCAGTGAAATGCGTGTGCACCTGAACGGGGTAAACCGCCTGAAGACCGGCCTCGCCGAACGTGAGACCGGCATCATCGAAGAGATGCTGCTGCACAACCGGTTTGAAAATCCGCAGGAGTCCTTCCCGGTTTGGGACCACGTACTGTATGACTTCGTGATTCGCGAGCCCAACATTACTCTCATGCTCAACACACAGGGCATCGAGGCGATTATGCAAGGCGACCGCATCGCCAAAATCCGCTGCTGGCAGCTGACCACCGAAACCGAGTACCTGATTTCTGCACCCTACTTTATTGACTGCTCCGGTGACGGCCTGATTGCCGCTACCGCCGGTGCCGAGTACCGCACCGGCCGCGAAGGCAAAAAAGAATTCGACGAGACCTTCGCCCCGGACGAGCCCGATGGCTGGCAGATGGGTGCATCCCTGCTGATGTCTGCAAAAGATATGGGCAAACCCGTACCCTACCGTGCCCCCAGCTGGGCCATCAAATTCGATGCCGAGAACGCGCACAAGCGCCGCAAGTTCGACGCCTACCACGAGGGCATCTG
Source organism: Microbulbifer mangrovi (assembly GCF_002009015.1). GTDB lineage: Bacteria > Pseudomonadota > Gammaproteobacteria > Pseudomonadales > Cellvibrionaceae > Microbulbifer > Microbulbifer mangrovi. The sequence goes on from NZ_LZDE01000347.1 coordinate 90,876, forward strand.
GTGGGTGGAAGTGGGCAGCGACGACGACATCATCGCTGACCAGGAAATCAACCGTCACAAGCTGATGGGATACCTGCACGGGGTGTGGGACTACATCAAGAACTCCGGAAAATTCCCGGAAAGTGCAAACCTCGCACTGGACTGGGTGGGCTCCCTCCCCTCACGTCGCGAGTCCCGCCGCTTTATCGGTGACTACATCCATTCAGAAAAAGACCTGACGGAAAACCGTCACTTCAAGGATGCCGTTGCCTTCGGCGGCTGGGGTATCGACGAGCACAATCCGGGTGGTATGGAAAACATCCATATGGCACCCACGATTTTCCACGCGCACTTTGACGAGGTGTACCAGGTGCCTTTCCGCAGCCTGTACTCCCGCAACGTGCCCAACCTGCTGTTCGCCGGGCGCAACGTCAGCCAGACCCATATTGCACTGGCGTCCTCCCGTATCATGGCGACCTGCGCACTGATGGGCCAGGCAGTAGGCACCGCAGCACATCTGTGCCTGGAACAAAACGTCACACCGCGGGAAATTGCCCACAAACATATCGATGCCTTGCAGGAACAGCTGCTGCGGGATGATGTGTATATTCCCAAACGCCCGGCAAAAGACCCGCTGGACCTCGCCAAACAATCCGCCGAGATCATTGCCTCGAGCACCAAGTCTGGCAAGCCGGCACTGCTGACCGACGGCATTGCACGGGATGTCAACGAGGATATCCACCATTGGCAATCCGCGGAGCTCCCGGCCGAGGTTCAGCTGGAATGGGCGGATCCGGTGACCCTGTCCACCTTTGAGATCAAGTGCGATACCAACGTGAAGCGCAACATCATGATGCGCAAGGACTCACTGAACGACGAACTGTTCAACAACAGCGTGCCGGAAGAGATGGTCAAATTCCTGTCAATTTCTGCCCGGGTAAGCGGCAAGTGGCAGGAACTGGGTACCATCAGCGAGAACCGCACTCGCCTGATTCGCTTCGACTTCCCGCCTGTAAAAACCACCGCATTGCGGGTACGGGTCACCGAAACCTACGGCAAGCCCACCGTAAAACTGTTCGAAGTACGCGCCTACGCATGATGGACTGCAAGCGCACCCTAATCGCGACCACCGCAACCCTGCTGCTCATCCTGCAGGGTTGCGGCGTGGAAACAGCGGAGTTCATCACACCCGGGGAAAGACCAGCGGCTGCCGCCTTCAGTCACTCGTCGGAGGCGGGCGAAAGCGAGAAGACCAGCGCACACAAAGTGCGCTTCTACCACCCGGCCAACAAATCGGGGGGCGAGGAGACGCGGACGCTGTATCAGAAGTTTGAGGATGCCGATGCACCCTACCGCGGTGATTACTACATGGATGTACCCTCCGTGTACTGCGGCGAAGGTATCTGCAAGATCGATATAGTGCGTCTGCACTGGGACTGGCTCGGGCGCTACACACATTTCTCCTTGGAAGCACCCACGGACCTTGAAAAAGGCAACGAGGAAGATTTCACCGAGGCGGATTACCAGAAACTCCAGACCGTTCTCTCCAATCGCGATTCCGGGCTAGCGGATCTCACCAAGGACGAGCTGATCCTCCCCAATGCCGGCGGTGAACGCGTGGACGGCCTTACCGGCGCAACCGTTTCCCTGCGCAAGTCAGACTATGTAGAAGGGGCCATCTGGACCTGCTACACCCTGTGGCATTTTGCCAATGGCGAGCTCGAAGGGCTGATTCGCAACCTGAGCGGTGACGCCGCTCCAGCAGAAACGCTGTCAGCACTGCTCGCCACTGGCAGCGATGCGGAAGCCGCTTTCGCGCTACAGCAGTTCGCACGACGGGGGCTGGACAGCGACCAGGTGACCAACCTGATCACCCGAAAGCTGGAGCAAGGTAATACCACCCTGTACAGAGACATATTCAACTATCTGCAGCAGCTGCCAACCGAGAAAGGCCTCCGGGTACTGCAAACGTTTGCCGCGACAGACGACTCCCATTTGCGCCTCATGGTACTCGCTTACCTGCAGCAGCTACATGAGCTCCCGGACAAAAAATTGCTGGCAGAGCTTTCACACGACGCCGCTCGCTGGAACTCCTTCAACGAAATTCACCGTCTACTCGCCCTATTGCAGAGTCACGCGCTGGACGACGCGGAGATCAACCGCGCCATCAGCGCGCTGCTTCATCATGACAATTTTGTTATCGCCAGAAAAGCCTACTGGTATCTGAAAGAAGCACCGGCAAGCGCGACCGATCACGAGCGGCTGACAGAGTTCGGCGAAAAGAACCGCGCTCGTCTCTAGGCCACCATCGACAATCGTTTCTTACATATGAAGTGCAACCGTAATCTTTGCACGAGGAGGAAGATGACCTGACTAAAAACCACATCTATGCGTGGGCTTAATAGCGGCCCATTGCTGTAACTGGATGACTCTTAAAAAAATAATATGAGAGAAAACAATAATGAAATCCAATATAGCAGCAGTACTCCTCGCCCTCACGGCGGGGCAAGTAGTTGCGCTCCCCGAGCGCCCTTCTATCGACCGCGATGTGCATATGACTACCGAAACGGGCAGCACATCCAGCTTTCAAAATCGTCTGTTGCCGGAATACACCCGGCCTACCATTCCCGCATTGCAGACCAGTGCCGATGGCAGGATCAGTATTTCTCACAAGCCCCAGCGTAACGGGCGCTTGGCGATTCGCTTGCAAGTTCCGGAGAAGTTCGAGGATCCCGGTCACCCGAATTACGCCCGTGCATTCGTCGACCACATTCCCGGAACAGATATTCTGGGCAGGCCCGATGCGCTTGTGCCAAATGTGACCAACGCTAACACTACGTACAACGCGGATGGTTCAATCACCCTGAGCGGTGCGTCCATTACCAACAATATCCTGAACAACAACTACGGCGGCGGCTCCACAGCGCACCATGGACTGTGTGACCCGACGTTTGACCCGCATGATACGCGCAAGAATCCCTACGCATGTGGCACAAACAGCGATCGCGACTGCTACGATCTGGTTTTGATCCGGGCAGACGAGCCCTCAGGCGGTGTCAACGTTCCCGACGAAAATGGCCAGAGTATCAATGTTGAGGCCCGGCGTATTTACGGTATTCCCTTCACCGTAGAGGTCACCAACCCGAAAACCGCCAATGCAGAAATCACGGAAATCCGTCTTCCCCCGGTGGTGAGTGATCCCAGTGCTGCCAACAACCCCTATGCGGGCCCAACTGTACCGGCTCAGGGTTTTCTGGAGCCCAATGTAGCCGGAAATGGCAAGCTGTTATTTCTCCGCGTCAATGGTGGCACCACGGTCTATTACAACGACAGCAGCGGTAACCGGGTCAAGACGCAATCCGACAACGTGTATTTCTTTAATGAGGCGAACGCGTCATCCAATCCTGGCAATCACTTTGCCGCCTGTGATGTGAATCAATGGACTGCCGACAGTATTCGTCCGCTGAGCCACGCACCCTACGACGACTCGATCAATACGCGCTACGGCTTTGCCATGCAGCTATTCCGGGATACAGAAAATGATGTAATCCCGGAGAATCAGCCGATGTCCACCTACCCATGGATCGACAAAAACGCGGACAATATCTCGTTTACCGCGGTGGGCTACGACCTCCTGGATGAATCCAATGAGAATAATAAAACAGCGTCTGCCGACCCCGTCGTTAGCTATATCGAATGCGTGACGTCGTCACCCGACTGTCTGGCACCGGCGGATAGCCAGTCCGGCGGCATCCTCAATGGCCGCATCATTATGGGACTGTGGACTCGCGGAAAAATGGTGTTGCTGGACAATCTGGTCAACAACATCGATTACAGTCTCGGTGGGCTGGATGCCGCGCAACGCCGGATACAACTGTATGAGCCCGGCCTGGGCAGCGATGGCTTTGTCCGAGTAGGCAACGGGCGCGACAATCAGGAAGATGAACATCCTCTGGCAAGCTCCGGAAATACCACCTTCTTTGATTCGAATGAGCATCGCTTCAACTACTTCCGTAATACCCTGCGCCCGGTCAGCCCCGCCGACGTCAGCTGGCTCGTCAGCTCCGGACGCGGAACCACCGAATTGCCGTTTGACGACTACCTGAATCCGGACAGCTTTATCGTCGCGAATATGGTCCAGGTGATTAACATGCGCGCCAGTGGGAATCGCGAGATCATTCCCGGGCAAATCCAGAATGCGGCCACTGGTGGCCGTCGGCTTCTGGCAGACCAGGGTGGTTCTCCGGCAGATACCGAGTGGCGTATTCCCACCTCTGGCGAGCTGATTTCGAACGATAGCCTGCTGCCGAGAGTAGAACCCGTCGCCAACGGTGGTATCCACGGCAAGGGGCTCTGGCTGCAAAACGACGGTGATGGTGTCCGCTTCCAGATTCCCGTACAAAGCGGTCACTCGAGCACCAACGTCAGTACACAATCCTGGTACTACGGCCTGTTCTTCGATCAGCGCAACAAATCTACCGGCGGTGACAAGCGCCTGATTACCTTTCCGGACAATACAAGTATCAGCATCCGGGCCGGTAACCGGGTAATTTTCAAGCGCGCCGATGGAACCGTCGCCGAAAATTACTTGATTGATGAGCCGATTCTGCAACAAACCGATGGCACTACCGTCACCAACGGCAATGGTTGGGTGCACCTCGGATTGCAAGTATCCGCCAACGGCACCAGCACAACCGTCCTCCTGTACCTGGACGGCTACCCGGTGCACCAGTTTTCAGAAAACCAGGTCCTGTTCCAGCTACAGGAAGGCAGCGGAGCCTACCTGACCCTCGGCGGGGGCTCCGGTAACACCCAGTTCATGGGCTGGATCGACGAGTTCAAGGTTTTCGCCCAGGCCCTGAACCCGGAAGTCGCGTGCAATATGGCCAACGGCACTATTGCCGGTGTCAGTGGATCTCCAGCTCCGCTCTGGGCCGGCTGGGCGAGTACGGTTCCGTCCACCATGCACAACCTGGTGAATACGGCCGTCGCCCAGGACACTGATCCCAATACCCCGACTTACGCGCAGTATGTCTGTTACCACAATTTCACTGCCGACTTTGCCGCACACCTGGGAAATATCCCGAGCGGGCTCAGCGGGGTACGGGACAACATCAACTTTCCCGAAGGGCCAATCTATTTCGATAGGGAACGACCGGATTCAAGTACCAACACCTTCTGCCTCAGCTGCCATACCAGCGATGGCAGAGACGGGCTGACCATCGCCGCCCTGGCACGTAACCCGGGTGTACTGGCCATCAACGATCCCAGAAGGCAACCCATGCAACCAGACCCGTTTGCCTACGGCGTTATTCCTGCGTCATGGGTAGCAAGCTTTGAGACCCCCAACCCTGCACTGGTCGGAGATGAAAGCAATCCGGTCTGCATCGATGAGTTTGACCTGCCCCGCTTCGACGGTTCGAGCAGTTACACCTGCGTCGCCCACGCCACTTCAGGTGGAAGTTCAAGCGGAGGAAGCTCCGGTGGTTCAAGCAGCTCTGGAGGGTCAGGAAGCTCCGGTGGTGGACAGGGTCAGGGACTGTTTTCCACAGCAACTTTCGCAGAGGCCAGTGGCAACTGGAACACCGGATTTGAGGTCGCATTTGACGATGATTCTTCGGGCACGGAAGCAACCGCCAACGCCCGCGGAGACTCCTCAGAGCGCGTTTACCTGGAGTTCGATTTCGGCGGGAGCTACAACAATCTTCAGTTCACGCTATTTGAAGACGACAGCAACCCTTACCAGATTCTCAGCTGGCGAATTCGACGCGTCAACGCAACCAATATCACCAACATGACAGGGTTCGAACAATCCTCGGGGGTTGGCCCTCAGGTAATCACTCTGGATCCCACTATTAGCGCTTCAAGAATTCGAATTGAACTGCTCGCGCCAAGTGGCCAGGAGGTCGGGCTGGTGGAGGTTGAAGCAACCGGGCTGCCCGAATAAGCACTTTAGAGAAAAGCCACCGTGAAGTGTCGGCATCGGCACTTCACGATTTTGCGATCACCTTAAATCAGCATGCGTATCTATTAAAAGGAGGAGATTTAGCGCACGAAACCTATGCATAAAATTCCAACTCGGGCAACACCAGTGCCCAATACCCAATCAGAATAAATTCCAAAAAAACATGGTGACCAGGAGAAAAGAAACTATGAAAAATCAGCAATTATGCAGACGAATATTATTGTCTGCCTTGCTAGCCGGGGGCATGATCTCGAGTAGTGCAGTACTCGCGCAACTCGATAGCGCCGCCGATAACCCGGAGCTGAACGGCGACCCATCTTGCCGCCCAAATCATGACAAGAACACCGGCAACGGCAATGCCGGAGGCAAGGATTTCGACTGCGACGGCATCAAGAACAAGGACGATGCCGACGATGACAATGATGGCGTTACCGACGTCGATGAAATCGCCAACGGAACCGAGCCGAGAAATTCAGATACGGATGGTGACGGTACGAATGACGGCGAAGATGTATTCCCTCTCGATTCATCAGAGTGGATGGATACCGACAGAGATGGCGTCGGTAACAATGCGGATACCGATGATGACGACGACGGCGTCAGTGACAGCGAGGAAGCCGAAAAAGGCACCGACCCGCTGAATCCAGACACCGACGGTGACGGCATAAACGATGCGGTGGATGTATTCCCGCTGGATCCTTCTGAGACCGAAGACGCCGATGGCGATGGCATCGGCAATAACGCAGATACCGACAACGACAATGACGGTGTCAGCGACGAAAACGAACTAATCAACGGTACCGATCGTTTCAATCCGGATACGGATGGCGACGGTGTAAACGACGCTGAAGACGCATTTCCTTTAGACGCTCAGAGGAGTGTTGACGACGGCACTGTCGTGTTCAATTACGATTTCAACATCAACGAAATCCAGACAGAAAACAACAACTGGGAAGGCTGGGTGTACCCCACGCAAAATCGCGGTGTTATGGCATTTGAGGAGGGCGCGGGCATCAATGCCTCTGCAGCCTACTCCTACGAAGATACCAGCCCCAATACCAACATCACCCAGAATGGCCTGCGCTTTAACAACAGAACCAATAAAGACAACATCAATCCATGGACGGTTGCCCTCGGTGAATCGCAAGGCCTCACCGTTCAGGGCGTTTCCCTTTGGGTGAAGGTTGAAAAAGCGGTACCCGGCGATGTCACGGTTCAACATCACCTGATCCCCTATCCGCTTATCAATGATAAGAAAGGCCCCACCTTGAGCGCCGGTCTCGACGTAGGTCCGCAATACAATGCGACGATTCCCGCATCTGATAACGGTACCTGGGTACAGGTAAATCTGGTGGATAGTAAAACCGGCTTCAGTGCCTTCACTATCCCAGATACCTGGAAACACTACGATGGTGAATCTCCGATCCAGGTGTATCCGGATATCCTTTTCGGCGGTCTCGACGTCGGTGACAAGGTGTATGTGGACAACTACCAGCTTATTCTCGGTGAAGACGCTGGTGACCAGGATGGTGGTGATTCTGGTGGATCAGACGGCGGGGATGACGGCAGTTCGGATGGTACATCCACCTTCACCCATAACTTCGACACCAACGAAGTGGCGGAAAGCCAGGGCAAACAAGGCTGGATCGAAACCATCAAAGACCGCGGTATTATCGGCTTTGCAGATGGCCAGGGTCGCAACGGTTCGTCCGCTTTGTCGTGGACAGACAACAGCACCAATATCAATCCCGAGCAAACCGGCACCCTGTATCAGGACTGGACTGGCAACCCGTTTAGCGCGGCATTCGGTAACACCGAAATTCTTGGTGATACCCTGACAGCGGCGTCGGTATGGGTGCGCACCGAACTGGTCACTGAGAAAGATATCCAGCTAATCCACTACTTACTGCCTTACGGCGTGGTCGACGGTACCAAGGCGACCAAAATCAGCGCGGCCACCGAAATGTCTCCGCGTCTGGTAGGCACCATTCCGGCCGGTAGCAGCGAATGGGTGAAGGTCGACTTCGTACTCGAAGGCAGTGAGGCCATCGACTTCAAGTTCCCCGCCACCTGGATACCCACCGCTGGCAGCGAACTGGAAATCTATCCCGAGTTCAAGTTCGGCAACACCGAGGTGGGCGACAAGATCTTTTTCGATGACTACGAAGCAACCACCGTTGCCGGCGAAGCGCCACCAGCGCCAACAGGCTTTAGCATCGATTACGACTTTGAGGAAGCCACTGTCGCGCAAAATGGCGGCTGGGGTTATGTTCTCGCGGGATACGGCTCCATTGGACTGGAAAGCGGCCTTGGCTACCAGGGTTCCAATGCCCTCTCGTATGTGGATGAGAATGAGCAGACCAGTATCGCCAACCAGTCCATGCTTTGGCACCGTTGGGGTGCTGCCAACCCGTGGAGCAATGCGTTTGGTGGTGATTCCATCGGTAAAGAAATCGAGACAGTCACATTGCGTGTTCGCGTGGAAAAAGCGGCGGGCAATGTAGGTACCGAAGATGTAACCATCAAGCATCACCTGCTGCCCTGGAACGTCACCCTGGACGGAGGCAAGTACGGTAAGGTCACCGCAGCGCAGGGCGTTACCGCAGACTACACCGCAACCGTAAGCTCTGCGGACTTCGGCCAGTGGGTAGACATTACCTTTGTGGATGCGATCACCGACCAGCAGTCCTTCACCATTCCCAGCACCTGGAAACTGACAGACGGCGGCGACATCGTTGATGTCCTGCCCTCGTTCTTCTTCGGCGGCCTGGAAGTTGGCGACAAGGTGATCATCGATGATTACCGCCTCACCGGCAATGAGGGCTCCGGCGATAGCGGTGGCGACGATGGCGGTGAATACGAGGGCCCAGACTACGGTTATCACGACGGTAGTGGCACTTACACCAGTAACCCGCGCCCGGAACCGCTGGCGGTGGCCGACAGTGACTTCTACACCGAACCCACCTCTTTCGCGGTAACCCGCAATGCGGTAACCGACTACGGTGTAAACAACCTGGATGCCGGTGACGATACCGCGTCAATGCAGGCCGCTCTGGATGACATCAGCAGTAACCTGGGCGGCGGCAAGCTGACGGTACCGGCCGGTGACTACTACTTCCGCAGCCTGCACCTGCGCTCAAACGTGCACCTGGAAATGGAGGAAGGTGTGACCTTCCACATGGCCGAGGGAGGCGGGTACAACGTCTGGATGTTTGAGATGGGTAATGGCAACCAGGGCAAAGCAGAAAACTTTAGCTTTGTGGGCCTGGGTGACGGATTCACCATTGACCTGCGCAATGCACCGAACGAGAGAACCGCGGTGTTCAAGATGGGGGATATTGAAAACTTCAAGTTCTCCAACTTTACCATCGAAGATAACAAGACGGTATTTGCTTCTTTCCTCGTGGGTATCACCCAGAGGGGCAACGATATCTTCTGGCCGGTGAACGGTATTATCGAGAAGGTAGACCAGCGAAACTCCCTGTTTGGCTACGGCGTTATCCAGACCTACGCGGCGGACAATATCCTGTTCCGCGACCTGCACAGCGAAGGCGGTATCACGCTGCGCATGGAGACGGACAACCTCACCATGAAGGACTTCGGCAAGGGTGGCATCCGCAATATCTTCGCAGAGAACATCAGCGGCACCGATTGTCTGGCGCCGGTCATGTTTGGCCCGCATTTCCAGGAGAACGGATCCGTGCAGGTAGATGGTGTGACCTCCAACGGCTGCGGCTTCGCAGTGCGGGTGGACGACGGCTACGTTGAGCTGTTTAGCCCCGCTGGCCAGGCATATACCCGCGAACAGTGGCGTGCCGAAATCGATGCTACCTACGGTGCAGGTTGCTCTGCGCAGCCCTACGCCCGCGGCGTCAACCAGTGGGCGGCGCGTATCAACCCGATTGGCAGCTGTCTGGATAATGTGCACCAGAGAACCGGGCTGAAGCCAGGCTGGTTCGAAGAGTCGCATATTTACAATGTGACGGTGAACAACGGCATGGATGCACACCTGAAGCAGGACCAGCTGGACTACTTCGCCAACACTAATCCCATGTGCGAAAACGTCTGTCTGCCTTCGACTGATCAGTGGTCTCGTCAGGGGCAGATCTATATCGGCCCGTCCATCGGCGGCGTAATTGATGGCAACGAGCCGGGTATTGATTACAACTTCAATATCAATATCTATAGCCTCGAAATGATTGGCTTCCCGGAGCCGAAGCTGGAGTCTATTGACGACAACACCTACTCGGCGCGCGTGTGCAACTACTATGGCATGCAGGCGTGTCCGGTAGAGCGCTGGGATTAACCACAACCTTTTAAACGGATAGAAGGTAATTTAAAGGGTCAGTTGTGAAAGCAACTGGCCCTTTCTAATTAGGGAACTTCTGAATAATGTAGCGAGCGGGTGTCTGGTGGTAGCCGCCCGCGCGGAACAAGCGGAGCGTACTTGCAGTACGTGAGCATTGAGAGCACAGCCGGATGCCGCCAGACGCACGCGCAGTAATTATTCAGAGGTTCCTTAGTACTATTGGCCAAGCAAACCTGAGCCAGGGTCAATACAAGGATTAATACAAGAGCTATGAGAGAAAACATGCAACCCACAACTCCGTCATCGCAAAGTGTGACCTTGAACAACGGACTCCAAATGCCACTACTCGGCTTTGGTGTCTGGTCTTCTGCCCCAGGACAGGAAACGCAAGATGCCGTGCTGAGCGCTCTCGACACGGGCTATCGGCACATCGATACCGCGGAGGTCTACGAGAACGAGCAGGACGTGGGTTCAGCCTTGCAGAAATGGGCGCAGAAGAGTGGCGATAGCGATATTTTCGTCACCACGAAACTTACCCCGGAAGCCAAAGGGCATGCAGACACGCTGGAGGCCTTTGATCGGAGTCTGGATAAACTACAGCGAGACGCGATCGATCTTTACCTGATGCACTGGCCCAGCCCGGGTAGCCGCATGGAAAACTGGCAGGCAATAGAAGATATATACGCGAGTGGAAGGTGCCGCGCGATCGGCGTGAGTAACTTTACTGTACGACATCTGGATGAGCTGCAGGATTACGCCAGGGTGACACCGGCGGTCAATCAGGTTGAGTACAATGTATACCTGTACCAGAAAGAACTGCGCGATTACTGCACCAGCAAAGGTATCCAGCTGACGGCGTACAGCCCTCTCGCGCGGATGCAGGTCTCTGAGGAAGACCGTGTTCTTGAGATTGCGCAAAAATATGGAAAATCCAAAGCACAGGTGTGTATCCGCTGGATTCTACAGCAGGGAATTCCCACCTTCCCGAAATCCGTGCGTTTGGCGCGGATACAGGAAAATTTTAACGTGTTTGATTTCGAGCTGGACCGAGAGGACATGGCAGCGTTGAGTTCGCTCAACCGGGACTATCGCTGTAATTCAGACTGGAACCCGGAAAACGTCAGCTAGCGCTTAAGACTGGCGGCACAGGGTGTGCCGCCTTTTCGAGCTCAGCGAGCCACCTGAATCGTTCAGTGACGCGTATCGTTGTACCGATTCACCTCATATCCCTTAACGACTTGGGTCTCACCATTGGACCAGCGGATACTGACGGTATCCACCTTATCGCACTGGCCCAATCCAAACAGAAGATCATTATTCACTGGCACGCCATAGGAAGAGGCGGAATCCCCCACGACCTGACGCCAAGTATTCCCACAGGCGCGCACCTCTGCCGCGGCCCCCAATACCGATGCCTTACCGGAGGGCGACGCTCCCAGGGTAAAGCCGATAAAATAATGGCCATTGAGGCTCTCTGTGTTGTTTTTAAACAGGTGCCACAGTCCTCGCTCGTTGGCGGTAAGAATGTCGTAGTCGCCATCTTTATCGAAGTCTATCTTGGCCGCACCACTGCCGGTAGCGCCGCGCTCTGTAGCGACCACTCCGTGAGACTCCAGGCGCTGGAAAGTCTGCCCTTGCTGGTTCAAATACACAATCTGCTGGTTCTCCATCGCCATATTGCCGTAACGATTGAAATAGAGATCGTCCCAGCCGTCGTTATTTAAATCCACCACCAGCGCGACGGTGGTTTGCTCGCCGATACGGATTCCCATGGCTTCCGTTACGTCCACAAACTTTCCATCGCGGTTTTCCAGCAGTTTTGCGGGTAGCGCTTCGTCACTGGTGGTGGAAGGGTTCGAGCGCACATTGTGGATTACCGCAGCCGTGGGGGACAGGGTCTGGTTACAAATACGCCATACCCCCTCCCCCATGTAACCTACATACAGACCGGGCGGGGAGTCCTCCGGCAGGTCCTTGATTTTCACCCCGGGTGCACAGGCGTTATCGGGAAAACCCGCGGCCTCTTGCGCTGACACAACAACATCCAATAACCCGTAACTGTCGGCATCCCAGGAGCGCTGTGACTGCTCTCTGGATTCAATCTTCAGACGCTTCCTGGCCTTGCCGGCGAATACGTCGAAGTGTGGATACGCCATTTGCAGGTTTTCCAGTGTCAGATCGCCATCAATCTTCAGGTCATCCAGCTGTAACGAGGAAAACCGGGAAAAGAACGCATAGCGCTGGTTTTCCTGGTCAAGATAAGTCTCGTTCTCAAACTGATGTTCAGAGCGACTGAGCACCAGGTCCAGGTCCCCATCCCGATCAAAGTCGATGGAAGAGATTGCACTGATGTCATTGATACTTTTCAGGTTTCCGAAACGCGCTTCGGTGACCTCGGTAAAGGTGAGCCCTTCACCACCCTCCAGAGCAACGAGGCGGTTGCCGCCAAACACCAGGATATCGGCATCGCCGTCCCCGTTAAAATCGGTGGTGGTCGAGAGATAGCTGAGGCGGTCACTGAATGGCAAGTGCTGGACGAATTCAAGGTTGCCTTTGCCATCGTTACGGTACAGGTGATTTGCCCCCTTGAACTTCTGCTCCGGGGTAAAAAAGCCAGTCAGGAACAAGTCGAGGTCACCGTCGTTATCACCATCAAAGGGCTTGATGGATCGCCCACGCCCCTTTTCGAAATGAGACAGTATGCTGGCCTTGCTGACGGAGCGGTCCCTGCCAACCTCGAAATGCACAGGCTTTCTCGGATTGCTGCCATTACCACCACCCTGGGCAACGATAATTTCCAGCTGACCGTCATTGTCGAAATCCCCGAGCCCCTGCCCGTGCATATCGCCGCTAATCAAATCCTGTGGACCGGAAAATGTACCGCCTTCGTTCCAGAAAATCTGTACTTTGTGGGCGTGCTCGGTCAATACAATATCCTGAAAGCCGTTGCCATCCAGATCGGCAATCATGGGGCTATCCCACTTACGGCGCTCGCGCTTTTCGATGGGAATCAGATCCGAGACTTCAGTGAAAAGACTGGTCGATTTTTCGCTTTCGGCAGTCGCTGCCAGTGCGAGACTGGAGGAAAAGCAGGCCATCAGCAGTGCAGACTTGCAGGGTCTCTTAAAAAACCTATACATACGTTTCTTCATTTTTGTTCAGTTTTTCGCGCTTGCCGGACAGAATCTGAAATCGATTTATCGGCAAAAAAAAGGCCGCGGGGAGCGGCCACAAAACAGGAAAATTTATAGAGTCGTTACTCTCAGCAACATGACACCTTTTGGATCAAGCTCAAACTGGCTCTCCACACTCTTCTCGGTAAACAGATCGGTAATGGCCACCGCGTCAGCGCCCTTCAGGCTCAGATCCAGCTTGGCAGTGTGCTTGCCGATATTGAGAATACTGACCAGGTAGGCGCCGTCATCCTGCTGTACGGCACGCCAGGTAGTGCCTTTGTGCGCGGTACCATTGTCTTCGACGAGATTGACTGCCGGCAGGCTAGGCGCCGCAGCTTCCAGAGCCGCTTCGCGCAGGGCCGCCACGTCGCTCTCTTTGTTAAGGACAATCAGCTTGCCTTTGCCCTGAGACAACCTTTTTTTGTGCGGTTTGCCGTATTCGTCCATGCTCAGGCTTTGCGCGGTATCCACCACAACGGTTCCACCCTTGTTCAGGTAGTCCTGCAGTGCCGCCAGCTCCGATGCGGTGACATACTGGGTGCTATACACGGCAATCACATCCCACTGGCTGTGATCCTGCTTGTTGATGATGTTTTCGGTGGCGAAACCCACCGGGAATCCATCGAAGAACAGGCTCTCGTAGGCTTTCCACTGCTCGCTCATATGACGCGGCTTGTTGATGGCGGAGGTTTCCGAGTGGAACAGGCGGATGGGACGGCTTTGTTCACGCAGGGCAACAATCTCTTCCGAGAAGCTGTTCAGGTCGTACATCACCTGGGTATAGGCATTGGCAATATGTGGCTGCTGGTTGACCGAGCCAGCAAAGGAACCCGCCAGTGCCGGGTCAAAGAAATTCATTTCCCCTTCAAGTCGATCTTCCGGGGATCCGTCCGGGTCGCGGGCCCAGAACCAGGCCATGTTGGCGTCCATACCCTGCAGGGTTGCTAGCCAGTAGACGCTATTCACGTAATCCACACTGGTGTCGAGGTCGCGCCACCAGGAAGAGGACAGGAAATGGCTTTCACTGTTTACATGAATCTTGTTGGGTGAGACCGACTCCATAAAGTCGTAGCTCATACTCATCTCTTCCCAGAACCAGCTATAGTGGGCTTCCCAGGCTTCCGGTTGCTTGTAATTGAGGTGGCGGGTCTCCCGGGTCTTGGCATCGTTGCCAATCATGGAGGTCAGGTCGGTTAACGCTTCCACGTCGATACCGTGAGAGCGATTATTCTCGCTGTACATATTGGGCATGATCTTGATGCTGGTATCCGCATCCGGGTTGCCCTTGTGCAGCTCACCCTGGAGGAAGGTAAACCAGTTGATGGCGCGGTCCATGTTGTAGCGGGACCAGTCGTACCACATCGGGGTGCCGCGGGTGGCGGGGTCGATGGGGATTTCGATCTGCACACTGTCGAAGCTGGAGAAATCGCTATCCCAGTTGGTGTTCAGACGCTTGACGTCGCCTTGATATTTCCCGTCGAGCCAGTTGCGGAATGCATCCAGGGTGTAGGAGCTGATCGCATTCATTTCCTGGAAGTTCTGGCTCCAGTGGCCTTTCTCACTGTACCAGTGCGGCTCGTTGGCCAGAATGTAGCCCAGCTGTGTCACTTTCTTGCCGCGCGTCAGCTCGCCTGTGTGGCTGGCAATCTTGCCCCACACGTCACGCACCAGCGGGTTGTCGATGTCATAGCCGGTAAACAGGGAGCGACCGAGGCGCACTTCCGGCTCTTTCTTTTCAACCCACTCGGGAATACCCATATTCCAGTAGATCAGAAAACCGACATTGTTCGGGTCAATGTCGGTGACTTCTTTCATCAATGCATCATCAAAGGTGCCGTCTTCTTTCAGCAGGAAGGAGTTGATGGCGCGGTCGTGGTCCACCGGATAGAGGTTCTCCCCACCGTGGAAAATAGCACCCAGGTGGTCGTTGTATACCGCGGTGTCAGTCAGAGGCCGACCTACCGATTTGGAAAAGTAGTCGTAGAGGAAGGCGGGCTTACCATTGCTGAGCAGCATGTTGTCCCCGACTTCGATGTTCTCCCAGTCAATTTTGGGCACCGGGCGACGCTTGATTTCGCCACTTATCACCTTGCCCAACTCCTCGATACTCGCATCGAGGATTTCGATCACTTTGCTGCGCTCGAAATCTGGCAACTCGTCAGCCAGCTCGTCTTTCTTGTCTTTGTAAGGTGCGTAAGCTTCGAACATGTAGGCCACGGCATCGCGGTTCTGCTCGTCCCAGTTGGCAAATTTGAGGAATTCCCGGGCGAACCACAGAGTGGTTTCTTCACGGGTAACGTCCAGGCCTTTGGCTTGCGCTGCTTTTACCTGAAGTTCGAGTGCATCGATTTTACTCAGCGCGGAAGCTTCCAGCGGATTGGCGCTGGCAGTACTCTCTTTGGCGGGCTTCTCCAGCGCAGCGGCTTCAGATCTCTGCTCGGAGCAAGCGCCAAGCCCGAGCGGTAAAAGTGCGGCAATAGCAGCACACAGCATTGTCTTTTTCATATTATTCTCTCGCAAACAATCTTTTATCTATTCTTAGGTGATGATCGGGTAGCCCGCAGTCGGTGTCAGTTCCCTGCGGTGAGAGTGATCAGGTCAATGGCTGCCAATGTGTCCCGGTTGTAGGCCACGCGGGTCTCGACACTGGCATCCATTGGGCGCAGGCCGATTTTCACCCCGAGAAAGTCCAACTGCTGCCAGTTGGCGAGTTCCAGGCTGAGCGCCATTTGCTCCTTGGTGAGCAGTGAGGCGGGTTCAAAGTTGCCGCCTTTGAATATTTCTGTCGGTGGCATATGAGAGTCGCGCCATACGCCGTAAGGCGTCTCCTTATCGGAAATTCCAGAGAACATAAAACCACGCAACATGCCGGCCGCACGTGCCTGACGCAAGTGCTCCAACGGCCCCTCTGTACTACGGGCTTCCAGTGCGGAACGGCCCCAGTTGATGGAGATTCCCAGGTCGGTGCCAAGCTCCTTGTTTACCTCTGAAATTGCGGTGATTTCATCAGCCAGGGACAGAAAGCCTTTTTCAGACTCCATCCGTTCAGAGAAGGCATCGCAATGCTCGATGACCAGCTCCGCCCCATCCCAATCCCAGGACAGAATTTCCCGCAGTGACGCTTTCAGAGATTCTGTGGAGGCAGACGCTCGCGTGCGATTCGGGCTGGTGTGCAGCTGGATAAAGTCAACGGCTTTTCGATTCAGGTGGGCGTTGAGTTTTTTCACCGCGGTACACATCTGGCGGTAAAACTCGAGGCCGGCTTCGCGCCCACTTGGGTCGTCGGATGCAATACCAAATGCGGCATTCTCACCCAGGCGTGCCATGATGCCCGGCACGCCGGTGAAGACGAAGTCCCAGTTTGGATCGATGTGCGCGAGAAACCAGTCATCGTCGTGCGGATGCAACTGCCCGGTGAACGGGTGCTCGATACCGCGAATATTGTGCAATTGCCGGATTTCGTCCAGATAGCTGGCCTGGAGCTCCGGCTGCCAGGTGTCGGTCACGGGGGCGGTCGCATAGGCGGCGAGAATATATTTCATGGTTCTAATGCGCGTTTATCGATTCGAAGGAGTTGAATATTCAGCGGCAAGAGCCGAGCGTGTTACGGCTGGTTCTCGCGGTACAGGTTGACGTAAGCGTCGGCATTTTCGCGCACCTGCTCCACGGTCATACCGGCGCGGTATAGCCCTGAGCCCAGACCAAAGCCAGAGAAACCCGCGGCGAGGTATTCCGGCATATCCTGCGGCGACACCCCACCTACCGCCAGCACCGGCAGGTCCGGAAACACAGCGGAGGCGACCTTGAAGCCTTCCGGCCCAAGGGCGGTAGCCGGGAAGAGTTTCAGGGCGTCGGCACCGGCCGCCGCAGCTGCAAGCGCCTCGGTAGGGGTACAGAATCCCGGCATGGAAATCAGGCCCAGGCGTTTGGTCTCGCGAATAACGTCTTCGTTGGTATTTGGGGAAATAATTACCTTGCCACCGGCATCGGCTACGGCTCGTACTTGCTCCACCGTCAGCACGGTGCCGGCGCCGACCAGTACCTCGTCACCCATCACTTCCGCCAGTGCCTGAATACTCGCGTAGGGCTCAGGAGAGTTGAGGGGAACCTCGATAATACGGAATCCGGATTCGCGGATAGTGTCGGCGATTGCAACCACCTCGGTAGGCTGCACACCGCGGAGTATTGCCACCAGTGGCAACGCTTCAAGATAACGGGTTACTGGGTTATTGCTCATGTCTATGCTCCAAAATCGAATGGGTTACAGCAGGCCGGCGTTACCGGCAATGGCAACGAGGCCGCGGCGCACTGCGCGATCGCCTTCGATGCTCTCGGACGGAATGTCGTGCAGTTCGAGCGCGCGCTGGTACAGGGAAGTGAGGTTGCCGCCGCCCACCAGGGTGACATGGGAGGGGCGGCCAATTTCTGCGGTGACAGTGTGCATTTCCGCCCCGATCAATACCCCGGACAGATAGCTGTGCACTTCGTCTTCGGTCAACTGGAACGTATCTGGTATGGCCCCGGCTACAACGGCGCTGCGCGCACTGAACAGGGTATGCAGCAGGCTGGGATGCTCCGCCGCCATGGCGACACCGCGGTCAAACGCAGCGTCATTGAACGGGCTGGCTATCTTGCCTTCGGAATCTACGGGAATCAGTCGGCCCAGAATACTGTGCTGACACAGGACATTGAACAGCTCACCGGTCATGCAGGTGGCAAAATCCATAATGCCCTGTTCGGGCCCGGCGCTCGCCACAGAGCACAAGTCCACCCTCGCCCACTTGGCGTGGGTACCGGGCAAGCACATCAAGCGCAAACCCGCCGTGCCGCCGCTGGCGTTTGTGTTTTCTGCCTGAAGTAACACAGCGCCGAGGATCTGCACTTCTTCCCCACGCATCACATCGGCGAAGCCACTGAAGGAGCGGCCGCGCACACCGGGAACAATCGCCATGGAAAGCCCAGCGCTGCTTTCAATTTGGCAGAGTTTCTGCCCCATGGCCGACAGCGGCAGCGGGCAATCCACATAGCCCGCATCTTTCCAGCCCTGGGCGCTGCCCACCATGCCGGTCATCAACACCGGAAGCTTGCCACCTTCCAACCAGGGCGCGATTTGCTCCAGCAGAAAAGGTTCAAACCCGTTCTGATCGATGGTTAGCATGCCTTTGGGGCTGGTGATTTCCTGCACCAGCTCGCCGTTGCGATCCATGAGGAATGCGCGGAAGTTGGAGCTACCCCAGTCAACGCCGATCAGGGCTGGTGAAGCGCTTGAGTGTTCTGTCATGGAGCTATCCGTCAGATAATAAAAACCCCGGTCGACTACTTACATTCGGTAGACCGCCGGGGCTTCAGATATGGAGTTTGCGACTTGCGGTTTAAAACCGTCAGCTGACGTCAGGCGTCAACTTCAAAGTGTTTGATAAAGTCGCGGTCCGGTTCGATACCGAGACCCGGGCCCTTCGGCAGGGCTACCGTGCCGCCACTCTCCGCCACCTGCTCCTGGATGCGCAGGGGCTCGGTAAGCAGCTCTTCGCGGAAGCGGTTTGGAGTGGTGTCGTATTCCAGCATTGGCTGCACCGGGTGCGCGGCGCCGGGCAGGTCCGGCAGTGCGGCCAGCAGATGCAAGTTGGTACCCACTGCCACGGCGGAGCCCCAGACATGGTTCACTACCGGAATAAAGTTGGCAGTCGCCAGTGCCAGCACTTTCTGGTACTCGGTAATGCCACCCAGAGCACAAACTTCCGGCTGCAGGATATCCACACAGCGGTTCTGGATGAGTTCGCGGTGACCCCAGCGAGTGAACTCGCACTCACCACCAGAGATATTCAGATCTAACGCTTCGCACAGGTCGCGATAGCCGCGGTAGTCTTCCGGTGCGACCGGCTCTTCAAACCAGTCAACCCCCAGCTTTTCAAACTCGCGGCCCATAGGGATGGCTTCGCGGGTGGTGTACGCATGGTTGGCATCCACCATCAGCCCCACGTCGTCGCCGATGGCGTTGCGCACCGCTTCCACCAGCTCTACGTCTTTCTTGTGACCCAGGCCGGTTTTCATTTTCATCGCCTTGAAACCCTTCTCGCGGATGGCGACGGCTTCGGCGGCAAAGCGCTCTTTCAGGTCGGGTACACGCTGCAGCATCATGCCGTAACCGTATGCGGGAATACGCTCGCGGAAGGCGCCGCCGAGCAGCTGGTACACCGGCTGATTCAATGCCTTGCCGGCAATATCCCACAGGGCAATATCCACACCGGACAGGGACTGCATGGGCATGCCCTTCTGGCCGTGGTCGCGCAACAGGTTGTACACCGTGTGCCAGATCACTTCCCGATCCATTGGGTTCATACCCAGGATCATCGGCTGGATCACTTTTTCCACAATGGCCTTGTTGGCAAAGGCCACATTGCCGCCACCGAAACATTCACCCCAGCCGGTGATGCCCACGTCGGTTTGCACTTCCACCAGGTGGGTGGTGCGCTTCAAATAATACTGCTGTGAATACCCCAACTCTTCTTCGAGATCGTATTGCAGTACGTGGCTGATGATTTTTGTTATTTTCATGGAGCTATTCCCAAATCTGTCCCCAAAATTTTTCCCAATACAATCCGAGTTTTATTTTTTAATCGCCCGCGTTACCCGTTTCGGCGCCAGGTAATCATCCAGTGCCAGGTGCGAGCAATCCACCCCGATACCGGATTGCTTCACGCCGCAGTGCGGCAGATCAATGGCGTACTTGATGCCGTTAATTTGCACTTCGCCAAATTGCAGCTGGGCCGCACAGCGCTCGGCTTTTTCAATATCCGCCGTAAAGATGTACGACGACAGGCCCGCATCCGTGTCATTGGCCTGAGCCAGTACTTCATCCTCATCGGTAAAGGTCAGCAAGCTGATCACCGGGCCAAACACTTCCTCATCGTAAAGGCGCATAGTATTGTTTACGCCGTCCAGCACGGTGGGTGCGTAGTAAGCGCCCTTTGCAAGACCTTCCGGTTTATTGCCGCCGTGCAGCAGGGTCGCACCCTTCTCCACCGCATCTTTTACCAACCCATCAATGCGCTGCCAGGAACCTTGGTCAATAACCGGCCCCATATCGATATCCGCATCGCGGTCGTAACCCACTTTTACCGCTGCCGCGCGCTCCAGTACTTTCTCCCGGAAGGCATCGGCGACACCCGCTTCCACAAATACCCGGTTTGGGGTTACACAGATCTGGCCGGAGTTACCGTATTTGACGCCACAGATAACATCCGCGGCCTGGTCAAGGTCCGCATCGGCAAATACCAGCGCCGGCGCATTACCGCCCAGCTCCATGGAATACCGTTTGATGGAAGTGGCACCGGTGCGCATCACATGCATACCGGTTTGCGTGGAACCAATTAAAGTCAGCAGCGCGGGAATGGTGGAGGCCGAAATGGCATCGCCAATCTCGTGATCCACACCGGCGATGATATTCACCACACCCGCCGGCAGGCCGATCTCAGCGCAGAGTTCGCCAACCGCGTAAGCGGAAAGTGGTGTCTTGGAAGAGGGCTTGATCACAATCGGGCAGCCAGCGGCCAGTGCAGGGCCAAGCTTGTAAGCCAGATTCAACAGCGGGAAGTTCCAGGCCAGGAAGGCGGCAGCCACGCCGACGGGCTGACGCGACAGGGTATGCACATGGGTGCCTTCCCGGTCCACCAGGGACTCCGCGTGCAGTCGGGTAATTTCTTCCGCGTAGAACTCGAGACTGTGCACGAGCATCTGGTAATCGTCTTTGGTGGCCGCCCAGGGCTTGGCCATTT
This sequence comes from Microbulbifer mangrovi, assembly GCF_002009015.1. Lineage (GTDB taxonomy): Bacteria > Pseudomonadota > Gammaproteobacteria > Pseudomonadales > Cellvibrionaceae > Microbulbifer > Microbulbifer mangrovi. The sequence continues at coordinate 112,080 of NZ_LZDE01000347.1, forward strand.
CCAGGTGGATGCACTCGCGCAGGTGAGCTTCATTAGCAAGGACCGCATCACGCAGCTTGTGCATCCAGCTGACGCGCTCGGCGACGCTGGTGGTAGACCAGGAAGGAAATGCAGCTTGTGCGGCTTCCAGTGCGCTGTGGGCGTCTGCAATGCTCGCCTCTGCAACACTGGCGACAACTTCTTCAGTCGCCGGATTGACGACATCCAGGTAAGAGTCGCCTTGTAGCGCGCCCCCGATGTACATGCGCTTGGCCATTGCCATAGTGAGTCCCCTGTTGCTAGCTCAGGTGGCGACCGCGCGAAAGAAGCCCGCAACCACCTACCTCAAGCTTATTGATTCGTTCCAGTTACGAACAATTTAAACATATGATGTTTACACTAACAATACGTTTGTGAAGATTCACAGCCATTTGGCCCGGCGGATCGGCAACAAGACAGACGAAAGAGAACAGCAGGAGAGCAGCAGCAAATAGCGGGAGCATATGCAGCGGCCAGAAATAAAAAAGCCGGCGCCCGTGAGGACGCCGGCAAGACAACACTTTGTGCGCAACACGCATAACCAAAGTGGGAGTGTGGCGAGATGAGAAACCACACTCAATCGTGGTAGAGCACCGAGCGCCCTCCGTCCACAACAAGACTGTGCCCAGTCATGAAACTTGATTCACTACTTGCCAGAAACAGTGCCGGATAGGCGATTTCTTCTGTGCTGGCGTTGCGGCGCAACGGATGCACATCGCCGATGGCCTTACGTATCGCCTCGGGATCTTCGGTTTGCTCCCAGGCCTTGAATGCGTTGGGGGTTTCGACCATCCCCGGACACAATGCATTCACACGGATATTGTCGGGGCCAAACTCCACCGCCAGGGTCCGCGTCAGCCCCACCACCGCGTGCTTGGTCACCGCGTATGGGAAACTGTCCGGCACTATTTTGAAAGAGTGCACAGAACCAATATTAATAATGCTGCCACCGCCGGCCGCTTGCATCATCGGCAGCACCGCGCGACAGCAGTGCCACATTCCGTCCACGTTCACGGCAAAGTTCTTCTGCCACTGCTCCCGCGACACATCCAACACACTTTTGCCCATCGGAGTCAGGGCGGCGTTGTTTACCAGAATGTCCGGGCTTCCCAGCTGCTCGCGGGTGGCCTCCACCATGGCGTTGACCGATGCCTCATCGGCAATATCGGTATTGGCAAAAATAGCCTGCTGCCCTGCGGCCCTCAGCTCTTCAACCAATGCCAGGCCGCGCTCAACATCAATATCCGCCACACAAACTTTTGCGCCTTCGGCAGCAAACAGACGGGCGATGGCACTGCCAATGCCATCCGATGCACCGGTGACAATGGCGACCTTACCTTGCAGACGTGCACTCATAACTACCGCTCTCTATACATCCGCCACACTGGTGACTCAGGTCGCCAGTTCCGGCTTTGCAGCTGTATCGGGACGAACCAGGTCTTTTTCGATCTGCTCGATAGACTTATTTTTCGTCTCCGGCAGGATCATCAGCATGACCAGCATACCGATAAACGCAATCACACCGTAATTCAGGAAAGTATTGGCCGCTCCGAGGTGCTCCAGCTGCCATGGGAAGAACTGCTGGATCAGATAGCTGGAAATACTCTGCACCAGCGCGGCAAATGGCAGTGCCACACTGCGCACCCGGTTGGAGAAAATCTCCGAGAAAATCACCCACATCACCGGCCCGATAGACATATTGAATGCGGCAAGGAAAGCGAAAATCCCGAAGAGCACAAAGCCCGCACTGATTTCAATGGTGGAATTGATGATGGGCCCGCTCACCAGCGGCACATCCTTCTTCGAGTAAACTGCGGCGATATCGTTCTTCAGCTCAACATCGTTCTCGTAAGTCTTGCCGATATAGGGAGCCAGCGGCGTTGCATCGACCTGCTGCGCCTCCAGGGTCGCGATCGCATTTTCATCCAGGGTATAGCGGGCAGACTCAAAGCCGTACCAAGTAGATGCATGAGCAACCACAATCAGCGCAAGGCCCGCAAGCGTCAGCACACGGCGGCCGAGCTTCTCCACGGTAGTGATGGCAACCAGAGTAAACACCACGGCCACCAGGCCCAGAACAATGGTCTGCATAAAGCTGTCTTCCACGCTCATGCCCACCTGCTCAAACACAGTCGGCGCGTAGAAAAGCACTGCGTTCATGCCGGTCGCGCCCTGCACTACCGCATAGCAAACTGCGATGAGCACCACGAGGCGCATGGGCTTGCTGAACAGGGTTTTAAGCTGTTCCAAGGTGCTGTTGCTGCGCTCATCATCAATACTGCCACGCACTTCGTTGACCAGGCTGCTCACCTGGGACTCAGGCGCAACACGGGCAAATACTTCACGCGCTTCCTGTTCGCGGCCCCGGGTTACCAGCCAGCGTGGAGATTCGGGAATAGTCAGTAGCAGGGAGAACCAGATGACATTCGGCACCAGCTCGAAACCCAGCATCAGCCGCCACACGTTTTCGTTGTGAATCCAGCTGATATCCGCCATGGATTTGACGAGGAAATAATTGACGATAAACGCCAGCAGGCTGCCCAGGGTAATCAGCAACTGATTCACCGAGACAAACTTGCCGCGCTTGTCCGCCGGCGCCACTTCACCGATATACATGGCCGAAACCGTGATCGAGGCGAAGGCGACACCACCAATAAAACGGCCGAGGACCAACATGTTGTAGTCCACGGCGAAGGCCGAAATAAGTGTGGAGAGAGAGTAAGTACCTGCAATGGCAAGCAGTACTTTCTTGCGGCCAAAACGCTCACACAGGGTACCAGTGAAAAACAGCGCAATAATCACACCGACGATGGCACAACCCACCAGGGTGCCCACCTGCATACTGCTCAGCTCAAACTGGGAGCTGACGAAGCGCACCGCGCCGGAAATATTTGCAGCATCCAGTCCGAACACAAAACCGCCGAAGGCGGCGATCAGTGCAAACTTGGTGACATTACTGGCGGCACTATTGTTATTCATTGTTGGTACCTTGTTGAATTCTTCATCGCTGATCGCCGGTAGGAGACCCCCAGCGACCTATAGGACTTATTTAAACATATGATGTTTGGAGTGGCAACGCATTCCTTTTGCTCAACCCGTGTCAGCCGGCCACAACACCATCCAGTATCACCGCGGGTTCTGGCTGTCCCTGCACCGCATTGCGGTACACCAGTGTCACGCCGTTGGCGACGGGGGCATCGGTTGCATCTTCCAACCCCACCGCGGCGGTGGTCACATACATATCGGTAAAGTCTTCGCCGCCAAACGCCGGGCAGGTAGTGCGGATCACCGGTGCCTTCAACGCGCCCAGCACCTCCCCTTGCGGGCTGTAACACTGGGTGCGGGCCGCGTCCCACAGGGAAGTCCACATATTGCCTGCGGCATCGGCTACCGCGCCGTCCGGGATCAGCTGCTCCTCTGCCAGGTCCAGGTGCACCTCCCGCTCTGATTCCGGCCACCCGGTCTGTGCATCCAGCGCCAGCTTGTACACGGTGTTTGCGGCGGAGTCGGCGTAGTACGCCAGGCGGCGTTCGCGATCAAAACAAAGACCATTGGGCACGGTCAGTCCGGTATCCAGCTTGCGCAGCTCACCCCGATACCAGCGATACAGGTTGCCCTGCCCCGGCTCACCATTCTTGCCCATGGTGCCAATCCAGAAGCCACCCCAGGGGTCGGCGCGACCGTCGTTACTGCGGTTGCCCGGCATTTCCGGCTCGAGCGTACACAGCAAGGTCTTTTCAGCGGTATCCAGGGACAGGATATTCAGGCCGCTTTCACAGGCCACCAGCATGCGCTCGGTATCGATCCACGCCAGCGCAGAAGGCATCTCGCCGAGATCCCATTCATCGACACCGGATTTGCCCCGGGCCAGAACACGATTGTTCAGCAGATCGACCCAATACAGGGTCTTGCGCTGCGGGTGCCACAGAGGGCCCTCCCCCAATGCACAGATTCGATCATCAAAGACTTCCGCAGAAACGTCTGCCGGATTGGATTCGGTACTAGCTGTCATATGGTTATGTTCACTGTGCTGGGCAGAAGCGCGGGGAACACCGAGGCCGATCGCCAGGGCGCCCAGCAGCCACTGCCGGCGGTTCACCAGAAATATTGAATTATCCATTCTTACCAGTTGGTCACTGACCCATCCGGCTTACTCAGGTGCGGCGGTTCGACAGGCACAGGCGCCGACTGGCGGAATGCGTCTTCATCAACCTCAACACCGAGCCCCGGCACTTCCGGCACCATAAAATCGCACCCATCCAACTTGTGCTGGACCGGGAACAGCGCCGGGTCGTGGAAGCCAAATTTGCAGAAAGGCCCCTGGTGCGTTTCCATCAGGCTGAAGTTCGGCAGCACCGCGGCAAAATGGTTGGAGGCGGCAGTGCACACTGGCCCCAGCGGGTTGTGCGGCATCACGTCCACATAGTGGGTCTCAGCCAGGGAAGCCGCTTTCATGGCCTCGGTAAAACCGCCGATATTGCACACATCCACGCGCAGGTACTGGGTCAGCCCGCGTTCCAGGTACGGCGCCGCCGCCCACTTGGAGCTGAATTCCTCACCAATGGCAAACGGCACCTCGGTCATGCCGCGCAGGGTGGCGTAGGCATCCGGGGACTCGTTGCGAATGGGCTCCTCGATAAAATCCAGGGTGCCCGGTGCCAGGCGCTGGCAGAAGGAAGCTGCCTCGGCCACACCGAGGCGGTGGTGGTAGTCGATACCCAGGGTGATATCCGGGCCAATGATCTTGCGCAGCTCGGTGAGGCAGCGCGCGGTGCGCGCGATGGAATCGCGAGGCTCAAACACTTCAGGGTGATCAAATCCGGCGGGAATCACACGGATGGTGGTCCAGCCAAGATCCACCAGCGCCTGCACCTCTTTTACCAACTCATCCAGGCGATCCGGGTCGGCCTCGGTATAGCAGCAGGCAAAGGTGGGAATACGCTCGCGCTGCTTGCCGCCGAGGAGCTGGTATACCGGCACCCCCAGCGCCTTGCCGACGATATCGTGCAGAGCAATATCCAGCGCGGACATGGCCGCGGTAAACACGCGACCACCTTCAAAGTAATGGCCGCGGTAAACCTCCTGCCAGATGCGCCCTATCTGACGCGGATCCTTGCCCAGTAGAAATGGGCGGAAGTGATCCATGGCCCCGATCACCGCGCGCTCGCGGCCGGAAAGACCGGACTCGCCCCAGCCAACAATGCCGCACTCGGTGACCACTTTGACCAGCAGCTGGTTGCGATTGCCTACGGCACCGAACAGCGTCTCAATAGCTTCAATTTTCATCGGTAATCCCCGTATCAGGCGTCAGGTTTCTGTGGGATACGATACTGGTCCATGCGATCCACATCGTATTTTTCGAATTTGCGCTTCAGCAGCCAGCGCGGGCGCTCCAGTGTCAGCTCCCAGGCAAACAGGTCTCTGAACATCTGCTCTACCCGCTCAGGCTCTTTGCCCGCCAGGTTGTTCTGCTCGCCGACATCCTGAGACAAATCGTAAAGTTCAGCCGGGCGGTCTGCGTGGCGAATCAGTTTCCAGTCGCCGTCGCGAATGACCGCACGGGTTTCCTTTTTCCAGTACATCTTCTGGTGCGGTCGATCGGTGTTTTCCCCGGTCAGGTAGGGCAGCAGGTTTACCCCGTCGATCTTGGATGCATACTCATCACCACCGGCGGCCTCGTAAAAGGTAGGCAACAGGTCGAGCGTGGAAACCGGGAAATCGTAATCCACTCCCGCGGGCACTTTGGCCGGCCAGCGCAGCAGGAAAGGCACTCGTAGGCCCCCTTCGAGGTGGTTGGACTTGGTTCCCGCCAGCGGGTAGTTACTGGAAGCGTTTTTGTCGGTGGGGCCACCGTTGTCATTGGAGAAAACCACGATGGTATTGTCCGACAGACCCAGCGCCTCCAGCTTGTCCATGACCCGCCCGGTTGCACGGTCCATGGCCAGGGTCATGGCGGCCAGCTCGCGGCGCTTGCCACTCAACTGCGGGAAACGCTGCATGTCTTCTTCCAGCGCTTCCATGGGTGTGTGTACCGCATTAAACGCCAGGTAGATAAAGAAGGGATGATTCTGGTTCTGCTCGATGAACTGCGCGGCCTCATCCGCCAGCACATCAGTCAAATAACCTTCGTGCTCCTCGTAATGCCCCAGGCCGCGTTCCAGTTTTTTGTCGTAGGCGGAAGCCACATTACCTAGGGGGTTCTCGCCGTCGTACTTGAAATAGCTGCGGTCGCCACCGCGGAAGCCGTAGAACTCGTCAAAGCCACGCTTCAGAGGATGGAAGCGGTCGGCGTCACCCAGGTGCCACTTGCCGTAGACCGCAGTCTTGTAGCCGCGCTCTTTCAGGTAGTCCGCCATGGTTTTCTGATCCAGTGGCAGCCCCATGTCCGCACCTGTGAGCGCAGAGTTCTCGCTCATGTAACCGGGCACATTGATTTCTTCATAGCCAAAGCGCTGCTGGTACTTGCCCGTCATCAGGCCAGCGCGGGAAGGACCGCAGGTAGCATCGGAAACATATCCCTGGGTAAATCGCACGCCCTCACCGGCAATCTTGTCCAGATTGGGAGTTTGCATGACCTTGCTGCCCTGAAAGCCGAAGTCGTTAAAGCCGGCATCGTCGGCAAACAGCAGAATGATATTCGGCGGACGCTCAGACGCTTCACTGGAAGAATCACTTTTGGCACATGCACTAACTGAGATCACAGCCAGCACGAAAAACAGAATCTTTGTTTTCATTATTTTCTTTTTAACTTCACGCTTAATCAAAAAGCCCCTGAATCTATCGGCAAGCGGGTCGTGCCAGCCGGAAGCATTGCAGGGGCATCTTTCAAGTCATCCAACCTGTGAGATTAGAAGATGCGGATGATGGTGCTGCTACTGGTAACCAAACCCCAGGTACGCTCCCCGGGGATACCCGAATGGGAAGACTGAATGTAATGACACGACATTCTGCACATTTATTGGTCAAATCATAGCAATATCGAGCATTCAAACATATGATGTTTGTTAATGCAATACGTTTGCTGTAGGGTGAATAGGTCCGCGTTTTAGCCTGCGCCAACCTTAAATATGCTGACCGACAAACACTCTTTCGCATTCGCGAACACGACTTCCATGACTGATAAGCGCACCAACCCATTACACGCCGTATTGCTGGCTCTCACGGTTACTACTGCCCATGCGCAAGAGGTCCGGCCTCTCGGTGCAGTAGCGGGGGAACATCGATGGCGAGAAGTGGGCAAACTGTCTGACGACTTCAATGGCAACCGCCTGGAAACCGCCAAGTGGACCAGCGCCCCGAGAGACCTGGTCATTGGTGCCTGGACATTCGACAGTGACAACGCCTACGTGCGAGATGGCAAGCTGAACATCGCAGCCACCCAGGAAACCCACACGCGCAGTTTTCGCGATGCCTGCAATGGTGGAGAGAAAGAACACAGAGAGCTGTACTACAAGTCCGGCGCGGTGAAATCTGTTCACGACAGCGTTTACGGCTATTACGAAGCGAGCATGAAAGGGGTAACGCTTTTCCCCGGGCTCAGCCCGGCTTTCTGGTTATATAGTGACGGCCATCCGTATCCGGATCGCAATGTGCCCGGGAGCGTGGACTACAGCGAAATCGATATCGTCGAGTTGCAACAGGCGGACTGGTACGGTCCAGGCCCCAATGATGTCGACTCGATCCATGTCATGGACCACAACCTGCACGCGCGCATTGTCGGCGAAGATGGCAAACCCTTTTGGCGACGCCCCAAACCCTTCCCCGATTCCCAACTACTCAAGTTCGATGCACCCTTCGATCCCTCGAAAGACTTCCATACATACGCGGTGGAGAATCGCAAAGATGTAATCCGCTGGTATGTGGATGGCGAACTCATCGGAGAGAAACCCAATCTCTTCTGGCACCGCCCGATGCACGTCATTTTTTCCATGGGGCTTCGCCGGCAACTCATCAATTACAACGAGAAGTGTAATCGGGCGGATCCAAATCCGGATACGGTAACGGCGGAGGGCTTTCCCGGTGACGCCACCATGCAGGTGGATTACATCAAGGCTTGGGAAGTTTTGCCCTCGGTGTGGGTGGAGAATGTCGAAAAGCACCACAGTACCGATTACCAGAGTGGCGGCCAGTTGGATATCAACGTGGGGTACCACGGAGGCAGCAATCACCATGTAGTGCGTGATAAGCACAACGGCATCACCGTGAACTTAACCGAAAAAAATACGCAAGGCTTTGTAAAAATTGTCGCGAGCGCTTCAGACGCCTCCACCGCCAGTAAAGAGAAGCGATACGGCGGAATCGCACACCTGAAGCTCGACCTAGCAGGCGTGACACCTTCGAAAGATTTGCCGAAGGGGCACTACTACGCCCTGACTCCTGTTTTCCGATCCTCCAATGGCCGCGATGTATTTCCACTCAGGAATGTAGAACCCATCAATGTAGCGACCACCCATCAGTAAAATTGACTCATAAATCAAAAAGAAATGATCAATAAAAAATTCTCCCGCAGAGACGCACTCAAATTGGTAACCGCCAGTGCCATCACCAGTAGCCTGGCATGCAGTGAGCCCACACCAAATCCTGCAAAAAAAGACCACTCATCCGCTAGTCCCGCGCTGCGGGACAACTGGAAAAACACCTTTGACCGGGTCTGGATCGGCGGAAACTACTGGGCAAACCCCATGGAAGACTGGCACCTGGTGCAGGGGCGGGCGACGTGTAAAAGTCGCAGCGGTAACCGCAGTATCCACTCCCTCACTCACCGCCTGGAAAATGCAGATCAGCCGTTTCAGGTTTCCGTGGTGGTACATCGTAGTGGTTCCGACCCACAGCAGGGCGGCGCAGGTATCAGGCTCGGCGTAAACAACGAGATCGACGAATACCGGAGCAGCTGCTTCGTCCAGAAGGGGCTCGACCTGGGAATCGCGGGTGATCAGTTGGTTATTGGGCGTGACAGCACGCCACTCTCCAAACCTGTCGATGATACCGATATACAACTCACTCTCTTGGCGACACCGCAATCCGGTACCGTTTCTCTGCAACTGAGTGCCCACGTTGTTGCGAGCGGGGAAAAAATTGGCAGCCTCGAGCAAGTCGTAGCCGCTAGCAACGTACTCGGCAATGTCGCGCTGGTGAGTAACTTCGCCCTTCCCTCCAATGCCCAAGGGCAGGATCTCGGGGCCCTGTACCAGTTTTCCGAGTGGCACCTACAGGGCAACGCGTTTCAGGTAAGGCCGGAGCGCAAATTCGGCCCAATTCTGTGGTCCATGTACAGCCTGAGCGACTCGCGCAAAGAAGAAGGTTTTGTACTGAAACTCAGCGCCATCTGTGCCCCCATGGGTACAGAAGACAACCCCCTCGTCGAGCTTCAGGTTCAGCGGGCAAATGAATGGATCACGCTGCAACTGCAACCGCTCGATCCCGATGCCTGGGTGGCCACTTTTCGGGTCGCCAATTGGGACGAAAAAGTCACGACGCCCTTCCGCGTGATTTATCGCGAGCAACATGTGGACGGCAGCGTCACCCCCGATATCTGGCAAGGTACCGTCAGGGCCAACCCGGACAGCGGCGAGTTACGCATGGCGGCACTGACCTGCCAGAATGACTACAGTTTTCCCTATGCCCCGGTGGTGGACAATGTCGCGCGGCTCGATCCAGACCTGGTGTTTTTCTCCGGCGATCAAATTTATGAGAGCCACGGTGGATTCGGCATTGTGCGATCCCCGTTCAACAAGGCGATCCTCAATTATCTAAGAAAGTTCTATCAGTTCGGCTGGGCGTTCGGCGACGTCATGCGCGATCGACCCACAATCTGCCTGCCCGATGATCACGATGTCTTTCAGGGCAACCTGTGGGGCGAGGGCGGCGAGCCAAACCAATTCCCCGAGAAGGATCCCTCCGCCTCCTTTTTCGGCGGCTATATAGAACCCGTACGATTTGTGAACGCGGTGCACAGAACCTGTGTCAGCCATCACCCGGAAGCCTTCGATCCCACGCCCACCCCGAGTGGTATGAGCTGCTATTACGGCGACATGGTGTACGGCAATGTCGGTTTCGCGATACTGGCTGACCGACAGTGGAAAAGCGGACCTGAACAGGCCGGCGTGGTGGTGGGAGAAACCGGTACCGATGAGGATCCCACCTTCATCAACCCGGCGATCAACCCTGAGTCACCGGAACTGCTCGGTGCACGACAGGAAGCATTCCTCGCGCGCTGGGCGAAGGACTGGCGCGGGCACACCATGAAAGCCGTACTCAGCCAGACCGTTTTCGCGGGTATCTCAACCCACCAGCCCACACCGCAGCGCTACCTGAAGTATGACTTTGACAGCAGTGGTTGGCCTGGCCCTGCACGCAACCAGGCGGTGGCGATCATGCGGGAATCCAAAGCGCTGCATATCTGTGGCGATACACACCTGCCGTCGCTGGCTCAGTACGGCGTCGACGCGCAGCGCGATAGTAACTGGTCCTTCTGTACGCCTGCGATTTCAGCGGGCTGGCCGCGCTGGTGGCTACCGGATCAGCTATCGATTCCGCACCAGAACAGGCCCACGCACAAACTCCCGCACACTGGGGAATACATCGATAGCTTTGGCAACAAGGTCTACGTGTATGCGGTGGGAATACCGGAGGTCGGCAAATCCCGGCACCGCTATATCAAGGCCCATGAAAAGGGCAGCGGGTTTGGGTTTGTCACCTTCGATACCGAAAAGCACACCTTTACCATGCAAGCCTACCGTTATCTCGTAAATGTGCTCGACAACAGTCCGAACAACCAATTTCCTGGCTGGCCCGTCACGATTCACCAGGATGAAAACCACGGGGACAATATGCTGAGCTAGGCCGAACACCAAAAACTGGGCTACCAATCACGTGCGCGCTTCCTACACTTCCGTTGATCACCAGACTCTATATCTGTACCCAGGAGGCGCCATGACATACTACTCGGTTCTGGACGTTACCCCCACGACGGAAGAATGGATGGCGGACTACATCGAGCCCGCCAACCGCCTTGTGGCCAAGTACGGCGGCAAATACCTGGCCCGCACATCGAGCCATGAGCGTCTTGAAGGCCAGGGAGAAGACGCCACCCTGCGCATTGTTATCGAGTGGCCAAGCAAGCAGGCTGCGCTCGATTTCATGAGCGACCCGGAGTACGTCCCACACCTAAAAGAGCGCACCGCGGGTTCAGTGAGTAATCACTACCTGATTGAAGGCAAGGATGACCTCGCCTAGTTTCGATACCAACGAGACGGCTGATTGCGCCGACTGCGCCCTCGCTCTAAGTAAGTGCGGGCTCAGCATTAATTTCCAGAGAAACGCGATCGAGTTCAGCCGGCCTTTTGCCAAACCCGCACATATTCGATAGCGAAATCCACCACGCCATCGTCCTTCTCACCTGGAGGACTGTTGCGCTCCAGATCTTCCTTGCTCTCCGGAAGACCGGCCCAGGGGAAGGTTTCCTGATCCAACCATAGGTAAATCGGCTTTGTGGCTACGTAACCGTCGTAGTCATCGAGTACCTCGCGGTTTTCCCGTGCCCATCTGGTGGCCTCTTCCGCTGTTACCGAGGTGAACAGCTTTCCATCCACGTAATACTTAACGCCGGTCTCGTCCCACTCGATACCGTACACATGGAAGTCGTCGGCCACGCGGAATCCCAAATCCTTGCGCTCTGTGTACGTCGGCTTGCCTCGCAACTTGTCCCAGTCGCGGATTGACCACCAAAGTTCTCGATCTTTGTCTTCCTTCCCCGCCTCGCGGTGGCTGCCAAACAGCTCGAAGAAATCAAACTCAAGCCCCTCCCCCATTGACCAGAATGCACTGGACACTTCGGCATCCGCAGCCTTGCTCTTAATTTCGATATAGCCGTACTTGAACGGCTTGCGCGAGATAAAGCAGGCGGTGGTGATATTTTCGTGCGGCATCGCCTCGCCAAAAACCGGCACCCGGATTTCGTTTGTAAACGGGAAATCCGGCTCCCAGCGGGTTTCCAGAATCAACTTGCCATCTTCCAGACGGTAATTGCGGCCGGAGAATTGCGACGGCGCCCTGCCCTTCCACACCTTCTTGTGCGGATTGTCCGGGTGTTTGTAGACCGGCTTGCCATCTTCGAACTTGCCCACGATGTACCAGCGGTCCTCATCGATAGTGGGCGCGTCGAACTCGTCGCTCACCACACTGTTGTAAATCCACTTGCCGCTGTTTGCCGGGTCGGACAGGGGATATACCTCTGTAGCATGGGTTCCCTGACCAGTCCCCAATAGAGCCGCCCCACACAATATGGTGTGAATAGACGCTTTGTTACTGCGCATTTTTTTATTCCAATTAATCAGTTTCGTTCTCGGTGCCCGCTACTTCAGCCTTCCTTGGGCAAGTAGACACTCCAGAGTAAACATATTATGTTTCACATAGTCAGATCAACCCCGCGAGCTACTGTTGCAGTTGCAGAAAATGCCGCCCCCGGCAAAATCAACAACTACCGCAGACGGTACCCACACTCTCCCAAACCAGATGGCACCCATGGCGAAAACCACCGCAAGTATCAAACCTGTTCTGATAGAGGGCCTCTCCGCCTACCGGATAGAAAATTCGAAGTTGGCTCTGGACGTTATTCCAGAGCTGGGAGGGAAAATTGTCAGCCTGCGCTCCGGCAAAGTCGCGCAAACCGAGTGGCTTTGGAAAAACGACCGTATCGGCTACGAGCAGGCCGCGCTGAATGATAGTTACACGCAAAAACACGATAGTGGTGGAGTAGATGAATGTTTTCCCAGTGTTGACGCCTGTACCCTGCCGACAAACTCAGGAGCTTTTTCTGGCCTCACCCTGCCCGATCACGGAGAGCTGTACGCAAGGCCCTGGGAAGTAATGACTTGTGAAACCGATCATGACGGTCGCGCAGTTTTGTCACTAACGCGAGCCTGCGAGACACTTCCCTGCGAGTTTCAGCGCACACTCACTTTATCGCCGGATGAAGGGAAAATTGAGTTCAAATATTGCCTGTACAATATAAGTGACACTCCGGTTCCATTCAGCTGGTGTATGCACCCGGCGCTGCAACTGGAACCGGGTATGCGTTTGCTACTACCGGAAGGTCATCAGCTATATTGCTCCTATGCCAGTGATCACGCGCCTCTGGCCGCTGGCGATGTGTTTCACTGGCCCAATTCACTGAAAGGTGAAAACCTGTCCGTGATTCCAGACATTACAATGCCAAAGGGTTATGCCGCGAAGGTCCTGTCGCAAAGTGATTTTTACGATTGCACCACCGCTGAAGAAAAGGTGATTGTCGGTCTGGAAAATCCGTCTACCGAAGAGGTATTACAATTCGAATTGCCACCAACAGAAATCCCGCATATTGCCTTGTGGCTGAACTGCAAAGGTTGGGCAGGTGACGGAGGCGCGCCCTATTTCAACCTGGTATTGGAGCCTGCCATCGGCAACGCCGATGGCCTCGCTCAATTGGTGAACGGAAACCTCGCCCCAATAGTACAGGCACACTGCACACGAGAATGGTCTCTAGTTTTGCGGTTATTGAAACACTGACATTACTGGAGATATTTACGCGGAACAGTCCAGGAGTGGTAACACCATGTATTAGGTTTCAATTTCACCGCCACAAATTGTAAACTATTTACAATTGAATAGAGCGGACCACCATGAAAACAGAGCTGATTGACATCATCCCAACCGCGTGTGGCTTGGGTGAAAGCACATTGTGGCACCGCAAACACAGGGCAATTTACTGGACGGATATGCCCAACAACCAGTTGTGGCGCTACTTTCCCCAACAGCGCCGGACTGAGGTATTCCCGACCGCCGAGAACCTCTGCTCATTTGCCTTCATCGAAAACAGCGATTGGCTGCTGTGTGCTTTCCAGAGTGGCCTTGCAAGGTTCCATCCTGAAACCCAGGAACTGGAATGGATCTTTCGCCTACCCAAACACCTCAAAGTACGTCTGAATGATGGCAGGATGGACCGCCAGGGTCGCTTCTGGGTGGGCTCACTGATTGATAATGCCGAGCTGTGGACTGAAGACCCGACCCAGCGAGGCAAGTTGTATTGCCTTGATCGGCAGGGAAATGTGACGGAACACCTGGACGATATCCGTATCAGCAACGGCCTGGGCTGGTCACCAGACAACCGCACCCTGTATTTCGCGGATTCACCCCGCTACGAGATTTACGCATTCGATTTCGAGCCAGACGCGGGGACTCTGAGTAACCGCAGGGTGATCGCAACGACCGAGCAGGGCATTCATCCGGACGGCTCCACCGTCGACAGCGAGGGCTATATCTGGAATGCGCAGTGGGGTAACGGGAAGGTGGTGCGGTATGCCCCTGATGGCAGCGTTGCCGGCGAAATCTTGCTCCCGATCAAGCAGGCTACTTGTGTCGCCTTCGGCGGCGAAAATCTCGATTTACTGTTTGTGAACACGGCCAAATTCGGCCTGAACGCCGCGGCTCTGAAAGAACAGCCGAAGGCCGGGCACCTGTTCGTTTACCAAACCGATACCCGGGGAATTCCCGAAACGCGTTACCAGGGTTGATCGCTACTCTCGAGATGCCGTCGCCGGCCACAGGTGGCCGGCGCTGAGGCAATTCAAATCAGGTTGGCAGCCCGGGCAACTGACCAAAGGCCTTTAGCTGAGAAGGTGCCACCCGAATAGTGTGTGCAGTCCACACCATAGTGCTCAAATGCCTGGCGGTATGGTCCAGCCAGGTAATCGCCACACACTAGATGTACAGGGCCACTGCCTAAGGTACTGGCCATTGCCCCCACTTCACTGCCCAGCAGAAGCCCAGAGAGGTAAGCCGCGCTATCGGCAGGCTCCTGTAAACCGAGCACAGTCCGACTGCGCGCATTGAATAATTGATGGATAAGAGCAGCCCCGCCTCCGCTGGCCTGCAGCCCTGCAGAAAACGCCTCGGCGCTGTCGTGCTGCTCTCCCTGTACCAGTACGCTGTGATCTTTCAGTAGACTGTAAAGTTCACCAGTAAACGCCGTAGAAAAGTCGCTAATGCAGCCATCGGTAATAGTGACCCACTTGCTGTGGGTTCCCGGTAGACACAAGACGCTGTGGGCTCGCTCTTGCACACTCGCTTGGGTCAGCCACCCGACCACCTGAGTCTCTTCCCCCCGCATGACATCCGCAATGCCCGTCGATGTCTGCAACTTAACCCCGGATACGCAATACGCCTCGAGAGACTCGCAGGGGACTCGCCAAAGCTCAGCCGCCAGTGTCGCCTCCGAGGCTGGGCAGTCCACATAGGGCACCTCATACCACCCGATACTGGAGCCAACCATGCCACACATGACCACCGGCAAAGTCTCAGAGCCAGCCACTTCACGGCACTCGCCGATAAGATACCGCTCAATATCCTGGCACTTTAAGGCTTTTATCCCATTTTTTGTCTCTTTTACGGACAGAATGTTCCCCTGCTGATCAAGTCGCATAAGCCGAAAGCTGGAGGTACCCCAGTCACACGCCAAAAAGTCCTTCACCACCTCTACCCCACTGCCCAACAAAGTTGCTATTGATTAATTGTTAACCATTGTGCACAGCCCGCTTGCATCGCATGATGCACAACACAGTTCTGCTTACGAGTAGTCAATCTTAATCGATCCAATTGTCGATTGTTAACATTTTAGATAGGCTAACCCCTATGGTCTGAGGTACTATTTACAGTAAATTAGCTATGGGATTCTGGACTGAACTACCACTTATCGGTCCGTAGCAACAGGCTCCTGCCAGTCAGGCCTGTTTAGTACGAGTCCCAGGGTATGTAGGGCAGAGAGGGTCAGTCGCATTGAGCGAAGCCACCTCCCCTGACGGAACAATAACCTGGTTGCGAAATCATCTATGCGTGAAGCTACTAAAATTATTCCCGTACGCGAACAGATCGCGGAACAACTGCGCTCCGACATTATCTCCGGAGAGCTTGCCCCCAATACCAAGCTCAACGAACAGCAGCTCGCGGGCCGTTTCGGCGTTTCTCGTGGCCCGGTACGTGACGTTTTACTACAGCTGACCAAGGAAGGCCTGCTAGTCGCGAAAAACAACTGTGGCGTTTCCGTCAATAGTGTCCTGGATCCGAGCATGCAGGAGCTGATGATTGATATCCGTCGCAAGATCGAAGTCTTTGCAATCCAGGGACTCAAAGGCAAGTTAACCGAGATGGATTTTGCCGAACTGGAAGACATCCTCGAGCGACTGAAGGATGCCTTCGACGCAAAAGAGTTCAATGAAGTCACCAAAGCAGATATCGACTTCCACCGCTACCTGATAAATGCGGCCGGTGGTGATGAACTGGTAAACCTCTGGCACCCGATCGTTCTGCGCATGCGCATGAACTATAAGCGTATTTCCCAGCCGAAGGATTGTGTAGACGAGCACAGAGCTATTCTCGAAGCGCTCAAGGCAAACAAGATCAATGTTGCTGCCACGGCACTGAAGGCCAACATTAAATAAGCCATTCCCCTATCAAGCTCACGCAAATAGCCCGGCCATAGTGCCGGGCTTTTTTATGCGAGTCGAGATTCAAGCGGGCAAAAAAAAGCGGGGAAAAATCCCCGCGTCAAGTGATCATCCTGATGAGATGAAAGGAAGAGTCCCAAGCCGATCAGGCTTCGGAAAGATAAACCGTTTTCTTGTCCACGTACTGCTCGAGTCCGTAGCGACCGTCTTCGCCACCGATACCGGATAATTTCCAGCCGTTATGGAAACCCTGGTGCTGCTCACCAATACCGCGATTGACATAAACCTCGCCTACCTCCATTTCCGCAATGGACCGGTGGATGTAACGCAGGTTCTCGGTAAACAGATAGGCCGAGAGGCCGTATTCGCTGTCGTTGGTGTATTGGATCGCCTGATCGATACTGGAGATCTTCACGACCGGCAATATCGGACCAAATGTTTCCTCGTGCACCAGGATATTATCCTGCTGCACGTTGGCGAGTACGGTAGGCTCGTACCAGTTACCGCCTTCGAAACCTGCGACCTCTGCAGGCTTGCCGCCGGTAACCAGCTCGGCGCCCTGGGCGATACTTTTCTGCACCAGCTCGTGGATATGCTCAATCTCACGGGCATTCACCTTAGGGCCCATCTGCGAAGATTCATCCAGCGGGTTGCCCACTTTCAAAGCCCTCACCTTGGGTAGGAACTTGTCCATAAAGGCATCGTATACGTTTTCGTGTACATACAAGCGCTCCGCACAGGTGCATACCTGTCCGCAGTTGGCGTAACGAGTCCACAGCGCGGCTTCCGCGGCTTTATCCAGATCCGCATCTTCCATCACGATAAACGGTGCCTTGCCGCCCAGCTCCAGCATTACCGGAATCATGTGCTTGCCACTGGCCTGGTGAATGATCTGGCCGGCACGGGTACTGCCAGTCATGGTGATCATCGCGGTGAGCGGGCTTTCGCACAGGGCCTGACCGACGATTGCCCCCTCACCATTCACAATATTCAGAACGCCTGCGGGGACACCCACCTGATTGGCAATCCGCCCTAACTCCATCGTCGCCAGTGGTGTTTCCTGGGTTGGCTTGATCACAATACTGTTGCCAGTGATCAGTGCCGGGCCAATCTTGCGACCTGCCAGTGCCAGCGGGAAGTTCCAGGCAGTAATCGCTACCACTACGCCGCGCGGCACTTTGTGGATATAAATTTTTTCATCTTCGTTATCGGAAGGCAGAATATCGCCTTCCAGAGTCAGCGCGTTGTCGCAGGCGTATTCTATAAAGGTCGCGGTGGCGTTGACTTCATCACGGGCTACACCGATCAGCTTGCCCTGCTCTTTTACCAACAGCTCCGCTAGGCCTTCGGTCTCTGCGCGAATGGCCGCGGCGAATTTGCGCAACAAGGTGGCACGATCACGCGCAGTACGCTTTGCCCAGGCTTTCTGGGCCTGCTTGGCATTGACCAGTGCCGCTTCTGCATCTTCTGCACAACCTTTGGGAATAGTACCCAGTAACCCACCCGTGCTCGGGTTCAGCACCTCAATCACGTCGCCTGCCGCGGAAGCAACATATGCGCCATTGACAAAATTCACGTTGTTCTTGATTTCGATCGCCATGGGTTTACCGTCCCATCCAGCCGCCGTCCACCAGGAGGACGCTGCCATTCATGTAATTGGAGGCTTCAGAGGCGAGAAATACCACAGGGCCCTTAAAGTCCTCCGGCTCACCCCAGCGACCCTGGGGGATACGAGCAAGAATACTTGCCGCGCGCTCACTGTCTTCGCGCAACGCCTGGGTGTTATCGGTCGCGATATAACCCGGGGCAATGGCATTGACGTTCACACCTTTGGAAGCCCACTCATTAGACAGCGCCATGGTAATCTGGCCGATGGCGCCTTTACTGGCCGCGTAGCCGGGTACGGTAATACCGCCCTGGAATGTCAACAGCGATGCGGTGAAGATTATCTTGCCAGAACCCTGGGCAACCATTTCCTTACCGATTTCGCGACTGAGGATAAACTGGGCATTCAGGTTAACTTCAATCACCTTGTCCCACAGATCATCCCCGTGCTCCGCGGCTGGCGCGCGCAGAATGGTACCAGCATTGTTAACCAGGATATCGATCTGGGCGTGTTCGCTTTTTACCTTGTCGATAAATCCGTACAGTGAACCGCGGTCGGAAAAATCGCACTGGTAAGGAAAGAACTGCTGGCCTGCGGCGGCCACTTCACGGCCCACCTCGGAATCATTGAGATCGAGATTGGCGGACACGCCGATCACATCCGCACCCGCTTCCGCCAGGGCAACGGCCATGGCTTTGCCGATACCGCGGTTACATCCGGTTACCAGGGCTTTTTTTCCGGCGAGACTGAATTTTTGCAACATCGTATTACTCTCTAAGTTCTTTTTCGGTACGCAATGGACAACTCAGTCCTCTGCTCCACATGCCACTAGGGCTTTCATACCAGACGGGTTGCCGTCCATAGAGGCGAATGCGCTGCCGATATCATTCAAGTACGCGATTTTGCTGATGAATGGCACCAGGTCGATCTTGCCGTTGGCGACCATTTCGATCGCCTGCTCAAAATCCTGAGCTTCGTATACGCGCGCACCCACCAGTTCAAGTTCTCGCCAGAAGAACTTGAACAGATCCAACTGCGGTTTCTGCGAGTGAATGGCAACCATGCAGATTCGACCACGCACGGCGGCAATCTCCGTCATGGCATCTACCGCGGGCTGCACGCCAGAAACCTCGAAGACCACATCCGCGCCTTTTCCACGAGTCCAGTCATCCACCGCCGCTTTCAGGTCCTGCTCAATCGGATTTACTGCCAGCGCACCCGTTTTCTCCGCAAAAGCGCGTCGCTCGGGGCTCGGCTCGGAAATCATTACTTCGGCGCCAATCCCAAGAGCAACCTGGGCCACCAGCTGGCCGATCGGGCCGCCGCCTAGGATCACCGCTTTCTCGCCCGCTTTCAGACGAGCACGGGAAATATCGTGACATGCCACAGCAAGCGGCTCGATCAACGCACCCTGCTTCAGGGAAACGTTTTCCGGCAACTTGTGCAGGGTGCGGGCTTTGACATTCCAGTAGCTCTGAAAAGCGCCGACAGAGTCAATTCCCATAAACTTGAGGTTATGGCAGATATGGCTGTGGCCTTCATCACAGGCCGGGCAGTTGCCACAGTAATCCAGTGGTCGTACAACTACCCGCTCACCAACGTTGTAGCCTTTAACATTCGCACCTACCGCATCCACGACACCGGACATTTCGTGCCCCACGACTTGCGGCGGGTTCACACGCTGGTCCATCACACCGTGGTAGATGTGCATATCGGTTCCGCAGATTCCCACATAGCCAACTTTAAGGCGCACCTCATCAGCAGCCGGCGCTTCACAGCGACCCTCGACCACTTCGAAAGATTTGTTACCAATGTACTGGGCAGCTTGAACTTGCATGGAAAATACCTATTAAGAATGCTTGACCAGATGCGGCTTCAGCAGAGTTTCATCAAAGGTCACACCGGTGCCCGCTTCGTCTGAGGCGACAGCACGTCCGTTTTCCAGCACGATGGGCCGGGTGGTGTATTCGTCAATGGGGAAAGAGTGGACTTCCAGATAACCGGCATGAGGCTGACTTGCCATCAGCCCGACATGCAGCTCGTGCATGCCGTGGCTGCATACAGGGAGATTGTGGGCATATGCCAGTTCTGCGACTTTCAGCCAGCCGGTAATGCCCCCAATGTTAGAGGCATCGGGCTGCAGGAAACCGAGCTTGGCCTGCTCGATGGCGTAGGTGAACTCGTGCACCGTGTGCAGATTCTCCCCCATCGCCAATGGGATATTGATCGCATCGGCAATACGGCCGTAGCCGCGATAATCATCCGGAATCGTGGGCTCCTCGAACCAGGTGATATCACAGTGATCAATTGCTCTACCAAAGCGCACGGCTTTTTCAATTGTCATTGAATAGTTGGCATCCACCATAAAGGTGACATCCTGGCCAATCAGGTTTCGCACAGCCTCCACACGAGCGACGTCTTCCCGATAGTCCTCTTTACCAACCTTGATCTTTACGGCGTTGAAGCCACGGGCGAGATAGCCGGATATGTTGTCCAGTAATTTGGACTCGGAAAAATTCAGGTCGATACCACCCGCATAGCACTTGGTAGTATTAGCAGCACCGCCAGCAACCTTCCAAAGTGGCAGGTTCAGCCGCTTACAGCGCAGATCCCACAAAGCAATATCAACGGCAGATAGCGCAAAGCTCAGTAGCCCACCGCGCCCTACATAATGCAAGTGGCTCTGAACTTCTTCCCAGATTGCGAATATTTCGGACGCATCTCGGCCCTCAAGCAACGGCTGAATATCATCCTGCAGCAGAGAGTAAATTGCGCGCCCACCACGCCCCCCGGTATAGGTGTACCCCACGCCTTCCAGGCCATCGCTACAGCGCACGCGAAATACCAGTAACTCAAAGTGGGTGTGATCCCCGTGCTTGGCATCAGATAAAACTTCTGCCAGTGGAATCTGATAGTACTCAACTTTGGTTGTCGAGATGGTTGCAGGCGCCAGCTGGCGCGATATCTGCTCTTGCACTTCCATCAACATGGAGGGACCCCAAAATCCATTCGCTTGTTAGCTTTTTGGTTATTGTAGATTGTTAACAATTTAAATCAATCAATTTTTCACCCTACCGCGATCTGACGGCATAGGATGACTGCGGGCCTTCGAATATTTACTTCCCAGGCTTTCAGTTAGGTACCGTTCCGCCGGAACGCCACCTGACCTTCTAGAATCGACAATCAGATTATTTGTTAACAATCTACATTCAATCCATGTCGATGTAAACGTTTCAATAGGTCATACATCCAAGTCATTGGCTTCGGGCACAAAAAAAGCGCAATACCAGAGTGGTATTGCGCTTTATAGTCATGTGGATGGGGCAGCCTAACAGTCAGATTGCCCCATACCAGGAAGCTATTGCCTGGTCGTCGCGATGGTAGCGTTCTTTAAATCACCATACCGACGCTGGTAAAGCCCGGCGTGAACATCTCTGGCAGCTTTTACCATTTCCGCATACGGAACATCTGCAACAGACACGAAACCATTCGCATAGTTTTCCCCATCGAAGGCCCGCCCGGTTATCGGAGAATCCATATACTGGAACATATGCACCCCGACAAAATAGGGGTTGTCGACCACGGAATTCACATAGTTCTTGAACTTGAGGCCCCGATCTTTCTGATCTGCGGCAATAACGATACCTGGATGAAAGTGGCCCTGGTCATCCGAACCAAAACTAAACTCACCAATAAGGCTCGGCTTATCAATTTCCGAAAGGAATGCCCATTTGGAAGGCACCAATCCTTCTTCGTACAGGTTGTAGGAAATGATATCCACATGATTCGCCGCAGCCTTCACGATCTCTTCCGGCATCCCCCAGCTGGGAAGTCGAGACCCCAGATACAGGTGGTTGGGCATTACCGACTTCATGGCCCGGTTTATCGTACCAAAGTACTGATTTCCGTAGTCGAGAAGCAAGGATGCGTAATCCTGCCGTTGTGAATCGCTGGTAATACTGGAGTCCATGCCCTTTTCAAAGGCTTCCCAGGACGCGACCTGCTTTCCCCATGCTTTGTTCAGGGCGTCGATGGTTTGATACTTTTCTTTCAGGATTTTGGTAAAGGCAACTTTTGCCGGCGTGTCCTCGCTGCTCCGTGACAGTGCATTGATCACGATACCGTAGTGCAGTTCGTCGCTTTCCAGACGACCAAAACTCTGCTCGTTATCAAAGAAAACTCCCATACACCATGGGCTGTTTTCAATCTGCTCGGAAACAGATTGGGCAGCGACCAATGACCGCTGATAGAAGCGCGGATCGTAGGGATCCGGTACCGGGTGCCAGAAATCGAAACCACTGGAAAGCGTACCGAACTCCCCGATGATATCGGCAAAGGCAACAAACGGAATCTGCTTCTGCTTGTAATAGGGCTCGGCAGCCCAGTTCCCCAAGGAAGTGAAACCCCAGTCCAGCATCCGGTCCACAGTAACCTTCTGCCACGTGTCCAGATACGACTCTGGATACGTCTCGCCGTATCGGCGCTCAAGATTTGCACTGTAGAAACTGAATGTTTCGCCCTGCTTCACGGGACCAGACTGGGTCTCGCGGCGATAGCCATAGTGATTGCCGAGCTCATCATCGTAATCCGGTAGCCAATTGAACATGTTGGCGCGCGTGTCGGAAACCAGAGTGCGGGATCCCCAGGCCTTGCGGTCAACCCGGTTGAGCGGCTGATCATCTTCCGCCACCAGCTCATCGGCGTCACGCTTGGGAATCAGAGCGTGATCGTAGTCGTATCCTGTCATCGTCGAAGAATTGGAGAGTCGAATGATATCGATACCGGTAGAAAAATACAGGTATCCCTCCGGATCGACCAGCGACCATTTGCCGCCTACTTTCTGCGTGCGGAAAAAACCGGTTGCCTCGAGTTTTGGACCATTCTTCCAGCCGCTGAATCTGGAACGGTCAGAGTTCGGCTTTCCGGATAAGCCAGCCAGCTCTTTCTCAACAACACCAGCAAGCTCCTCATCGGAATGGATCTTGCCCTCGTAGTCTACCTTGGCATTTTGGCCGTATTTATCCAGTAGCCCACTCAGAAAATTCTTATCCATTGCGGGGTTTGTGCGCAGGCGCAGATTGTCAATCGTGTATTGTCTGTCACTCAGGCTACCATCGGAGCCAAATACAATCTTGGTGATACCGCTGAGGTCGAGCTGCTTTTTACCCCAGAAAGAATGTAGCTGCTGGTCACCTGACTGCCAGGTTACGGGGTTGGAGCGCAATCCTGATGAAAAGTTGAATTCGTTTTTTGCCGCACTGTCAGGGTCCTGTTGATCGTGCCCGTCCAGCTTTGCATAGTAGGTTCTCGGCTTTCCATCTGCCGCAACCACCATTCCACGGGTGTAGCTGTCACCATTTTTATCGGTCATGGTGACATCAATCTGCAACGACTCGGTGCCGTGATTAACAGCATCAAACGCAATGTTGAAATCAGAAAACTCACTCCAGTCCCACGGGGCTGGGGGCTCTATTACCAACCCGGCACTGTTATTGTCACGCAGCTTGAGCTTGACCTGAAGCGCCTGATTACCATCGTCTCCGCCTACCAGTTCTGCGCTTCCGTTATACACCTGCACAGAGGTCGGAACCCCTTCACCATCAAACCCTTCTAGAACCAGGTCTTCCGCGAGCAAGCTGGAACGCGACTGGCTTTCAACTGATTGCTCCGCGGCAGCTTGCTTGCTTTCGGTGGCCAATTCGGAACCTCCGCAGGCAACAAGTCCACCGGTAGCTGCCGCGGCTATAGCCAATCCCAGCAGGGAGCGAGCAATACGCTCGCCTGCACTAAACTCTAATCGCTCTGACTTCATTGTTCTTCCCGATCTTATTTTTAATTCGAGTCTTTGGTTACCAGTTGGTGTAACTACCATCTGGCTTGTACAGGCGAGGGGCTTCCCAGAACTTGAAAGACTGCTCTGCCAGCATTTCTTCATGCACATCGATGCCCAGACCAGGTGCTTCACCCACCGGGTACACCCGGTTTTTCTCTACTGGGCGATTGATAAAGTATTTATCGTGGTCGGATTTATTACTGTCGTAAGGCGCAATCTCGCACCAGGAGAGATTCGGCACGGCAGCACACATCTGGATGGTAGCCGCGGTGCAAACCGGGCCTAGCGGATCGTGCGGCATAATATCGATGTAGTGGCTCTCCGCCATTGCCGCAACTTTCATAGCCTCGGTAAGCCCCCCTACGTTACATACATCAATGCGCGCAAAGTTGGTGACATCCTGTTCGATATACGGCATGAAATCCCATTTGCTCGCGAACTCCTCACCGATGGCAAAGGGAATATTCGTCATTTTACGAAGCCCGTGATAAGCGCCGAGCGACTGATCGCGAATAGGTTCTTCAAGAAAATCGAGCACGCCCTCACCCAGCTTCTGACAGAAACTGGCGGCTTCCGCGACCGACAGACGGTGGTGGTAATCGATACCCAGCACCAAATCCTCACCTAATTCCTGACGGATTTCTTTGAGGCTGCCCGCTGCAGCTGCAATCGATTTACGCACATCAAACGTCGTGGGTTCGACTGGCGATCCCTGCTCACCGGTGGTCGCGCGGATCACTTCCCAGCCCTGCTCCCGCAAAGCACGGAAGTCATCCATCAGCGCCTGTCCCATGGGCTTGGTCGAGGTCACAAACAGCGGGATTTCATTCCGCTGCTTGCCACCCAGCAATTGATAGGTAGGCACATTGAGCGCTTTACCGGCGATATCCCACAGTGCGATGTCGATGGCAGAAATGGCCGCGGTCAGTACCCGACCGCCCTCGAAATACTGGCTGCGATACATCTCCTGCCACAGCGCACCGATATTGCGTGCGTCGCGTCCAATCAGAAATTCGCGGAAGTGCTTCACGGCACCGGCTACCGCCAGTTCCCGGCTGGACAAGCCGGACTCACCCCAACCATAGATCCCCGCATCGGTTTCCACTTTCACCAGACACAGATTGCGGTGTCCTACCCACGCGGGGTAAACCTTGATATCGCTAATCTTCATTAAGCAGACCTTCTATTTGAGATCGTCAGTGGGACACAGCGCAGCACTCATGCCGTGATCTGCGGTGAGGTTGGAACCCGTCAATGCGCCGGCATGGGGTGATAAGAGAAATGCGGCGATGTGCCCCACTTCATCCACGGTGTTGTATTTGCCATCCGCATGCATTTTGCCGAATGACATCGACAGAGAAGGGTTCTCTTCAGCCACCCTGGCGACCGCTTCCGTTTTGGTCAGCCCCGGACAAAGGCTGTTCACGCGAATGCCTTTACGCCCCAGACTCCAGGCCATGGCGCGGGTCATCGCAACGATGGCGCCCTTGGTGGCAGCATACATTTCGTAACCCGCAACACTGGCGCCGGCATGGTTAGAGGCGATATTCACAATAGCGGCACCCGCCTGCATGTGTCTCGCCGCCGCCTGGCACAACAGGAATACCGAACGCTGATTGACTTCCCACAGACACTCAATCTTGTCCAGTTCAAAATCGAGAAAATCGCCTTCAATCGTGACTCCGGCGTTATTTACCAGACCGTCGATACGGCCGAAACGAGCGACCACGGCCTCTATAAACGGCTCGATGGCAGCCGCGTCACCCACGTTCAATGACATGTACGCGCTATCAAAACCACGATCCTTGAGGGTCTCTACGCGATTGCTCGCATCATTGATATCTGCCAGCACCACCGTTGCACCCGCCTCGGCACACACCTGGGCGATGCCCCAGCCAATTCCCGCAGCGGCACCGGTGACAACAACCACCTTCGTCTCCAGCAAGGTTTTAGACATGAAAACTTCTCACTTTATTGAACGGTCTTTTCAGGCGCGCACCAGCGCGGCTTCAATTTCCTCAATGGACTTGTTCTTGGTCTCCGGCAGCAAAAAGTACAGCAGCACCAGGCAGCCACTTATACACGCGGCATAGAACAGGAAGATTTCCGTCGCGCCCATATTGTTGAGCTGCCATGGGAAGAACTGCTGCACGAAGTAGCTAACCGTGCTCACAATCAATGCAAAGAAGGGAATTGCAATACCGCGCACGTGGGTGGGGAAAATCTCCGAAAAAAGCACCCACATGACCGGGCCAATGGAGAGATTGAATGAGGCGATAAAACACATGATACCGAGCAGCACCAGAGTGCCATCAATCTGTATCGCCTCCTGAATCAGTACGGCCTCATTTGCGCGGGCCGTCGCTTCGCCGAGCGCCTGATACATGGCTTGCTTGAAGGAAACATCGTCCGCAAAAGCGGTGCCCACCAGCGCCTGAAGATTGGCAATATCGAGGTTCGCACCTGCCAGTGCTTGCAGGGATGCCGGAGTCAGCTCATAGACCGCATGGGAAAATGCCCAGCTGCACAGGAACAGGCTCAGGCCACCCCAGGCAAGACCAAACAGCACCAGCGGTCGACGCCCAAGGCGGTCGATCAACAGCAGCGCCAGGATGGTAAACATCACACTCACCACGCCCACAACCACTGCCTGCAGGAACGCGGCATCGGTGCCAATACCCACCTGCTCAAACACCGTAGGCGCATAGAACATGATGGCATTGATACCGGTAATCGGCTGCGCGATGGCAATCACCAGGCCGACCCAGAAGGCCGTGCGCAGACGCGGCTTGAAAATTTCAGCAACCTGCTGGCGGAAACTACCGGTAGGAGATGCGGCGGCACTTTCCTGAATCTCTTGAATTTGCGGCTCAATTTGCGCCTGAGGCAGCAAGCGGCCCATTACCTGGCGCGCATCATCCAATCGGCCTTTCATTACCAACCAACGTGGGCTTTCTGGAATCCACAGCAGCATCATCAGCCAGATGAGCGCAGGAATGACTTCCACCCCCAGCATCCAGCGCCAGGTGTACTGGTCAATACCCAGCGCTGCAACCCAGGCCGCATCCGCGTTGGACGCCCGCAAAATCAGGTAGTTGGCAAAGTACGCCGCAGACAACCCTACCACCGTGGTGATCTGGTTCATGGATACCAGCTTGCCGCGCATATCCGGCGGGGCAATTTCACCGATATACATGGAAGCCAGGGAAAGCGATGTAAAGGCAAGACCACCCAGGAAGCGAGCGGCAACCAACCATTCAAAGTTGGGCGCCAACACGGAACCAATGGCGGAAAGCAGATAAAGAGAAGCGAT
Source organism: Microbulbifer mangrovi (assembly GCF_002009015.1). Lineage (GTDB taxonomy): Bacteria > Pseudomonadota > Gammaproteobacteria > Pseudomonadales > Cellvibrionaceae > Microbulbifer > Microbulbifer mangrovi. The sequence continues at coordinate 139,328 of NZ_LZDE01000347.1, forward strand.
AATTACAAGGGCTGCTTTGCGGCCATAAGCGTCGCAGATACGCCCTGTCACCATCAGCGCAAAGATCACCCCGAAACCGGGCGCGCTCACCACGGTTCCCACCTGCAGGTCCGACAGCGTGAACTCGGCAGTAATGAAACGAACCGTGCCGGAAATCAGCGCGGCATCCAGTCCAAAAATGAAACCGCCAAACGCCACGATTGCGGCGAGCTTGAACGCGGTCAGCTGGAATCCTCTCATCGGATCACCTCTCTTTATTGTTATGGGCGCTCCGACCACTGCTTGATCGTATGAGCGGACACCACTTAATGTCCGGGCATCATACAACCCCACATCCATTTTGTTAACAATTAACTGTGTACAAATACTTCGCCAGCCCCGTATACTGGTCGAACACTAAAAAACACACCTGACTCCACGGGATCGAGCCATGTCCAGCCAGCAGTTCCACGCAGCACTGGAAGCCTGCCCCTTGATTGCCATCGTCCGCGGCGTAACGCCGGACGATATCGATATGGTGGCCCACACCTTGCTAGAGGCCGGCGTTAGAGCCATTGAGGTTCCACTGAACTCTCCGGTTGAACCACTCAAGAGTATCGAGCGGCTCGCGCGCATCATGGACGACTTTGAAGAGCCCACCATCTGTGGTGCGGGCACGGTACTCACTCCGGAGCAAGTCGGCAGTGTACAAAATGCCGGCGGAAAGATCATTGTTTCACCAAATTGCGATCCCGAAGTGATTGCGGCAACGCTGGAAAAAAACCTGGTTTCCGCGCCCGGATGCCTAACCCCCACAGAAGCCTTTAGTGCTCTGAAAGCCGGCGCCAAGGTGCTGAAGATGTTCCCGGTCGCGGACTTCCCTGCCCAGTACCTCCAGTCGCTTGGCGCGGTGATCCCAAAAGAGATTCTGACCCTGGCTGTGGGCGGTATCACCGCGGACAACATGGAAACCTACTGGAATGCCGGCGCCCGCGGCTTCGGCCTGGGATCCAACATCTATTCCGCCGGCGACAACACCAGCCAGATTGCGGACAAGGCCAGGGTAATGGTGGCCGCGGCAAACCGCACTCGCACACAAGGCTGACCAAATACCCATATAAAGTTTCGATTGACTCTTCGTGACCATTTGCCCGTATTGCCATTCGGGCATTTTCTCTCACGCTTCAACGCCCCGTTTACCGGGGCGTTTTTTTATCCACACTGCATTGCCTGAGAGAACTCAGAGCCCGAGGGCCACACTGATTTTGGCGGCTGACGCCCGCACTTCATTCACCAGCTCACTTTGCTCCAGTTTCTTACCTACTACCGAGGTCAGACTGGATACCGCGAGTGCGGCGATTGTTGCCCCATCCGGCTTGCCGACCAGCGCAGCACAATCGGTCACCCCGTCGGTCAATTCGCTGGGGCGGACTTCAAAACCGATTTCTCGGATGCGGTTCAAGTTCTGCTCCACCGCAGAGCGATCAGCGTCCTCGGCCAGTTCATCGAGCACACTTTGCCGGCGGCCGCTCTCACAGTTTGCCAGCAGTAAGCGCCCGGATACGGTCTGCAGTAGCGGGAACAGGGTGCCCTCATTGAAAGACAGGGAAACAGGGCCCGGGCTCGCCACTTGCAGGACCACCATCAACTGCCCCTGGTGAATCACACTCAAGTGACAGGACTGGCCCAGCCTGGCGGCCAGCGCCTCCATCTCGGGCTGGGCCGCAAACCGCAATTGCGATACCGGAGAAAGCGTACGGGTCAGCTCCAGTAACTTCAGTGACATCCGGTATTTGCCGGACACTTCATCCCGCAGTATGTAGCCCCGCGACTCCAGGCCAACCAGTACGCGATAGATCTCGCTATTGGTGCGGCCAATTCCCAGTGCAATATCGGACTGCGACAGCGGCAGGGATTCCGCCGCCAAGAATTCCAGTATTTCCAGCGCCTTGTCCAGCGCGGGCACCGCGTACTTACTCACTCTTTCTGCCACCGCTACTGCCATCGTTCCCCCCGGCACCCCAGTTTCATCCTCGGCTCGCCTCATCGCCAGCCAAGCCTTGTTATCTCTGCAACTTCTCAGGTTGCGCACAGATTTAAGCACAGGTTGACACTCTTCAAAAACAGTTTTTATACTTGAACAATAATTTCATATATAAAAAACATCCTGATGAGCCACCAACCGCATGCCTCCGTCCATGGGGCAGCAAATGCACTAGAGAGAAAACCATGAGCAGCTCCCACGCTCCGGTGGCTAAACCGGAACCTATTACCCTGCGCGGCATGACCTGGAACCACACCCGTGGCTTCACCCCGATGGTGGCCGCGGCTCAACGTTTCGAAGAACTGAATCCGCATGTCACCATCGAGTGGGACAAGCGCTCCTTACAAGCCTTTGCGGATCATCCCATTGACGATCTGGCCAGCCGCTACGACCTGCTAGTGATCGATCATCCCTGGACCGGTTTTGCCGCACGCGAGAAGGTCATCCTGCCGTTGGATGAATGGCTTCCGGCGGAATTTCTGAAAGACCAGGCCGACCACGCAGTAGGCGAGTCCCACAATTCCTACCACTACGATGGTCAACAGTGGGCACTGGCTCTGGACGCCGCGACGCCGGTTGCTTCTATCCGCCCAGACTTGTTGCGCGAGAAAGGACTGGAAGAACCCAAGACCTGGGAAGATCTGATGGAGCTGGCCCGCAAAGGTCTGGTGGCTGTCCCCAGCATCCCGCAAGACACCCTGATGAACTTCTACATGCTCTGCTCGGCCATGGGCGAAGACCCTTGTGTCAGCATGGACGAGGTCGTCAGCAAAGAGGTCGGGATCGAAGCGCTGGGCATGTTGAAAGCGCTCTCTGACAACCTCGATCGCCGCTGCTTCGACTGGAACCCGATCAAGGTATATGAGGCGATGACCCTGAGCGATGACTTCGCCTACTGCCCGTTTGCCTATGGCTACGCAAATTACGCACAGCCGGGTTATGCGCGAAAGCTGTTGGAATTCCGCGATACCGTCACTGCCGGCCCCAAGGGCGAGCACCTGAAAACTACTCTCGGCGGCACTGGACTGGCAATTTCCAGCCACAGCAAGCACCCGGAGATTGCCGCGCAATTTGTACAGTTTGCCGGAGATCCTGCGCTGCAGGCCTCCTTCTACATACAATATGGTGGTCAGCCTGGACATCGTAATGCCTGGACCAGCACCGCGGCCAACAGTCTGACGAACAACTATTTCGTCAACACCCTGCCGACGCTTGACCGCGCGTTCCTGCGTCCTCGCTACCACGGACATATGTTCTTCCAGGACAACTCCGGCGCGCCCATCCGTGACTACTTGATGAATGGCGGCGATGCCGAAGCGTTGCTCGCGCACCTCAACAAACTCTACGTTAAATCCCGTCAGGATTGATTTATGTTGCAACCCCTGAAAGGTGTCACCGTTCTTGAGTTCAGCCAGTACCTGGCAGGCCCCTACGCGGGCCTGCGTCTGGCGGACCTCGGCGCTCGGGTGATCAAGATTGAGCGCCCCGGCAGCGGTGACGCCTGTCGGCAGCTGGCCACCAAAGACATTATGGTCGATGGTGACAGTCTGCTATTTCACACCATTAACCGTAATAAAGAGTCCTTCTGCGCGGACCTGAAAAACCCGGACGATCTCGCCACGGTGAAGAAGCTCATCGCCTCTGCCGACGTGATGACCCACAACTTCCGCCCCGGCGTGATGGAAAAAATCGGCCTGGATTACGCGCAAGTCCAAGCCATCAATCCGCAAATGATTTATGGCGAAGTCAGCGGTTATGGAAACAGCGGCCCTTGGGTACACAAACCGGGGCAGGACTTGCTGGCACAGGCAGTGTCCGGCCTGGGCTGGCTGACCGGCAATCAGGACCAGGATCCCATTCCGCTGGGGCTGGCGATTGCCGATATGCTCTGCGGCACTCACCTTGCACAGGGCATTCTTGCGGCATTGGTACGGCGCCAGAAACAGGCTTGCGGTGCCAAAGTACAGGTTAGCCTGCTGGAATCAATGATCGACTTTCAGTTCGAAGGTCTCACGACCTATTTGAACAACGGCCGCCAGATGCCAACCCGCAGTGAGCTAGCAAACGCCCACGCGTTCCTCGGTGCACCTTACGGTATCTACAAAACCCAGGACGACTGGATCGCCATCTCCATGGGATCCCTTTCCCAGCTGGCACTCGCACTGGAATGCCCGGCGCTGGATGTTCCGAATAGCCAAGCGTTCAAGCAGCGCGACTCGCTAAAAGAAGCATTGGCCATGCAGTTGCAAACCAATACCACCGACTACTGGCTCGCACGCATGCAGGCACATGATCTGTGGGCGTCTGAGTTGCTCGATTACGACCAACTCCTCACCCACCCTGCGTTCAAGGCGGTTTCCATGTCACTGCAGGTCACCCGCAAAGCCGATGGCGGAAATGGTGCCCCAGTGCAGGTAACCACCACCCGCTGTCCGATACGTATCAATGGCGAAGCGTCGACGAGTAGTAAGGCCGCTCCGTCCCTCGGCGCCGATACCGCCAGCATTCTGGAGGCACTGCAATGAAACCGCTGGATGGTTTACTGGTTCTGGATTTCTCCCAGTTTCTCTCGGGTCCTTCTGCCGCATTGCGCCTGGCGGATCTCGGTGCCCGCGTAATTAAAATCGAGCGTCCCGATGGTGGCGATGACTGTCGTAACCTCTATTTGTCCGACTGTGTACTGGAAGATGAATCGACGCTGTTCCACGCCATCAATCGCGATAAGGAAGGGTTCACTGCGGACCTGAAAAACCCAGCCCACCGCACCGAAATCGAAGCACTGATTCGCCGAGCCGATATTCTGATCGCCAATTTCCGTCCCGGCGTGATGGCACGGCTGGGGCTCGACTACCCGGCGGTCAAAGCGCTCAACCCTCAGCTGATCTATGGCGAAATCACCGGCTATGGCAATGAGGGCCCGTGGAAGAATCGCCCGGGTCAGGATTTGCTGTTACAAGCGCTATCAGGACTCACCTGGCTTTCCGGCAGCAGTAAAGACGGTCCCGTCGCCATGGGGGTCCCTGTGGCCGATATCTTTACTGGGGCACAACTGGTACAGGGCATTCTCGCCGCCGTGTACGGCCGAGGAGTCACTGGAGAAGGCGCCCACGTGGAAATCAGCATGCTCGAGGCAATGCTCGATTTCCAGTTCGAACCCCTGACAATACTGTTGCACGAGCCCTCGCAGAAAATCGAACGTGCGAGTGTGAATGGCGCCCATACACTGGTCGCAGGTGCCTACGGATTTTATCGCACGGCCGATGGTTACATCGCACTCTCGATGGGACGCGTGGCCGACCTCGCACAGTTGCTGGATTGCCCCGCGCTTTTGCCGTACAGCGACCCGGCCTGCGCCTTTAGCGAAAGGGATGCCATCAAACAAATCCTTGCCGACCATATGCCCACACAGACCACCGCACACTGGCTCAGCCTGCTGGAACCTGCGGATATCTGGTGCGCCGAAGTACTCGACTGGGACCAGCTGATGAATCATGACGGTTTCAACAGTCTGGATATTCTGCAACAGATTCCACTGGAGGGTGGCGGCAAACTGACCACCAGCCGCTGCCCCATCCGTATTGACGAGTCAATTTTGTGGGGTAACAAGCCGGCACCAAAGTTGGGCCAGCACCGGAATGCAATCCTGCAAGAAATAAAAAATAACGGAGGCGGTAATGAGTGAAGAGCATCAGTCCGGCAATGTCATTCTCAATATTGAGGAAGACGGTATCGCACGTATCAGCCTGAATCTTGCACCCGCAAACGCATACCACGAATCCTTTTTGAGCGACATCGGCGAAGCAATAAAAGCGGCGGAACAGAACTCATCCATTCGCGTGGTCATCATTGATAGCCGCCTGGCCCGGTTCTTTTGTGCCGGTGCCGATATCAAGGTTTTTGCGAACAATTCGGTGGAGCAGAATCTCGCGCTTGTGCAACAGGCTCGCGCCAATGCCAACGCCATTGAAAACGCCAGCGCAATTTATATCGCACAGGTTTCCGGCCACTGCCTTGGCGGTGGCCTGGAAATTGCCATGGCATGCGATTTCATCTTTGCTGCCGATGGCGATTACCGGTTTGGTTTGCCAGAAATCAAGTTAGGACTGATTCCCGGCAATGGCGGGACTCAACGCCTCGTGCGCCGAATAGGCCGACGCGCAGCTATGGAGATCCTGCTGACCGGCGATACCTTCGGTGTGCACCACGCGCAGGAACTGGGGTTTCTGGATGCTCTCTATACAGATGACGCACTCGCAGAGGGCACTCTCAATTTTGCGAGAGAGCTGGCCAGCGGTCCCGGCTTTGCGATTGCCGCCACAAAACGTGCGGTGCGCGAGGGCAGTTCAATGCCGCTGGATAATGCCCTGCGCCTGGAGGCCGAGCTCGCCGATTCCCTGTACCGCACAAAAGATGCAGAAGAGGGTCTGAACGCGTTCCTTGAGAAACGCGCACCAAAGTTCAACCAGTAATACACAAGAAAAGAGCCTTAGGGAGAAGATGATGAGTGAGACCCAACAACATTATCAGTGCTACATTGACGGCGAATGGACCGATAGCGCCCAGAAACTTGCTGTAGAAAATCCGGCGACTGGTGAAGTGTTTGCCAGCGTTCCAGACTGCACCCTGGACCAGGCCGATGCGGCGCTGGCATCCTCACAGCAAGCCCTGCAAAGCTGGAAACTGCTGCCGGCGATCGAGCGCGGTCGCCACCTTCTCCGATTGGTAGAAGCACTCAAACCAAAACGCGACCACTTCGCCCGCCTGCTGGTACTGGAACAGGGTAAAACCCTGAATGAAGCCTACGGTGAGTTCGATGACACACTGAACTACCTGACCTATTCCGCCGAAGCCGCACGGCGGCTCGAGGGCAACATCTTTCCGTCTGACAGCCCGAATGAACAGCTGTGGATCGAGAAAGTGCCCTTCGGTGTGACCATCGGCCTGTGCGCATTCAACTACCCGCTAGCCCTTATCGGCCGCAAGGTAGGGCCCGCACTGGTGACCGGCAATACCATGATTATCAAGCCGCACGAAGCCACCCCGGTTACCGCGATGGAGTTTGCCAAAGTGGTCGAAGAGGCCGGTATTCCCAAGGGTGTTATCAACGTCATTAGCGGGTCCGGTATTGCGGTGGGCGAACACCTGGTGAAAAGCCCCATTACCCAACTGGTGAGCCTCACCGGTAGCATCCGCGCCGGTCAGGCCATCTGTCGCTCGGTCGCGGAAAACGTTACCGCGGTTTCTCTGGAACTGGGTGGCAAAGCATCGTTCATCGTACTGGACGACGCCGATCTCGATAAGGCCGTTGATGCGGTGGTCATCTCTCGCTATGCGAACTGCGGACAAGTCTGTATCTGTGCCGAGCTCGTCCTGGTACATGAAAATCTGGCTGCAGAATTTACCCGCAAAGTAGTGGAAAAAGTCAAACAGCTGACCGTCGGCAATCCTATGGAGAATCCCAATATGGGGCCTTCGGTGACCGCCCAGGGGCTGGACCGGGTGGACTCCATCGTGCAGGAAACCATTAGTGCCGGTGCTAAGCTGGAGTGTGGCGGAGGCCGCCCGGAAGGCGAAGCATTCACTAAAGGGAACTGGTATCAGCCTACTGTGCTGTCTGGCGTGACAGCCGATATGGCTGCGGCACGCGAAGAAATCTTCGGGCCGGTACTGCCAATCGTCACCATTTCTTCCTACGAGGAAGCTGTGGAAATCACCAACCGCCGCAATGACGGCCTGAGCTGCTACCTGTGGACCAATAACTATCGCACCATTATGGATGCCATTGCACGTTTGGAAGTCGGCACCGTGTTTGTGAACAAACAGATTGTGGGTTACATCCAGGGTTACCATTCGGGCCACAAGCGCAGCGGCATCGGTGGCGAAGATGGCATCTACGGTATCGAAGGTTATCTGCAAAAACGTGCCGTGTACCTGAACTGCAATTAAGCAACATAAAAAACGGAGGCATTGGCCTCCGTTTTTTCTTCTAACAACAATAACGAGAGGAAATACTATGTCCAAGCATCTCATCATATTCGAGCATGAAGGCGCCAGCACCATCGAAACCGTTGAAGCACCAGATTTCACTAGCCATGAAAACATGCCTGGCTGGAAAGCACGCTCCGTGGATGACGCGGGCATTTTCATGTTCCAGTTTTCCATTGAGCCTGGCGCGGTTGAATATCCAATTCACACCTCTGACGAGGCCTGGCTGGCTTATGTGGCCAGCGGCTACGGCACACTTTTTGCGGGCGACACTGAGGAAAATCGTACCGAAGGCGCGGACTACCAGGCAGGCGACTTCATTACGTTCAAGCCTAATACACCGCACGGCTGGCTGAATGGCGACAGCCCAAGCGTCATTGTCCTTACCAAGCGGTCTGGCTAACACGTATATTTCAGTGTTGTCTCCCGCCGCACTACTTATTTAGATTCATCCGCAGCAGCGTTTTATGTGCGGTGATATAGACCACCGATTCATCTCCGTTGAACGCAAGATTAGCGGCCACACTGGGCGTATAAATTTTTGCCAGTATCTTCCCGGAGAGGTCGAACAACCAGATACCTCCCGGGCCCGTGGCAAAGATGATTCCCGAACTGTGCACCTTGAGGCCGTCGGGTAGCCCGTGTGCCGACGGATCAACAGGTTCGGATTTATGAAGCATGCGGCGTGTGCCAACCTCGCCATCCTTATCCAGCTCATAGACATACCAGGCCGGCGTATCAGGGTCGGATGCTGCGACGTAGAGCTTTCTCTGATCTGCTGACAGTGCTATGCCATTGGGGTATCGAATTTCTCGATCTACAAGCTTCAGGTATCCATCTGGATAGAGCGCGTAGACTCCCTGGAACTCCAGATCTTTCTCCGGATCTTCCATTTGCTTTGGGAGGCCGTAGGGCGGGTCAGTAAAAAAGAGAATACCGCTGTTATGCAGCACACCGTCATTCGGACTATTCAAGCGCCCTTGCTCGTACTTGCTGGCAAGTACCTTGAACTGTCGCTGCGGCCGAGCGAGGGTCGCATCCATTCGTGCCACCTGTCGCGAGCGGGATTGCATCAATAGCAGTTGCTTTCCCTGCGACAGGACCAGACCGTTGGAGAAGCCGCTGTCCTCGAGATAGACGGAAACCCCCTCCCCCGGCACATAACGCAGAACACGGTGGGTGGGAATATCCGAAAACAGCAAGCTTCCCGTATCAAATCCCCCTACTGCCGGGTTGGCTTCCACCCACACCGGCCCTTCTGTCCATTCGAACCCCTCCGCGAGTAATTCGACTTCGGCATTCGGGGCGAGCACATCCAGTGCCCGCGTGTCGAAAATTTCCACTTGAGGAGCATTTGCCGAAAAGGCATTCATCGATATTCCCAGCAGAGTGAAAATTACCCCCTGCATAGAATAACCTCAATTACTGAGCATCCGCCGAGGCCTCCAGCATCTCGCCAAAACGGCGCTGGTAGAGATTGCTATTTACTTCAACAGCGGCATCTACCAGAGGCTGGTACGGGATATCCGTCACTCTGACAAAACCAATATTGTAGTTCTCCCCATCGTAAGCGCGTCCGGTTAGAGGCGAATCAATATATTGGAACCAGTGCGCACCCACGAGGTAGGGGTTGTCGATAACACTGTTCATGTATTCCGCATATTTTTTGCCGCGATCCGCTTGGGAGCTGGCAAGAATCAAGCCGGGATTCACTAACCCGGAGTCCAGCGCGCCGTTGTGGAACTCTCCGATGATACTGGGGCGATCGAGCTCCGCGAGGAACTGCCAGGACTTTTCGCTGACGCCTTCCTTGTAGTAGTTGTAACTCACTACATCCGCATACTTTGCGGCAGCGCGGCGGACCTCCGGTGTCGTCCCCCAGCTCGCGAAACGCGCCCCCATGTAGAGATGATGGGGCATATAGTTTTTAACCGCATCGCGCACGACCTGGAAGTAGCGGTCGGCATAGTGCTCGAGCATTGCAGAGAAATCGGTCACCATCGGATCGCTGAACTCTGTCAGATCCACACCTTCTGCGAGCGCATCCCACGAGGCGATTTCAGTTCCCCAATTGCGGTTGAGTGCAGCGATTTCGCCATATTTATCCCGCATCAATTCCACAAACTGGGCTTTGCTGGGGCTTTCATCCGCAGAACGGGTCAATGTATTGATCACAACCCCATATTGGGACGCAATGGAACCTTCCTGCCCCCAGCTCTTTTCGTTGTCGACAAATACACCGGCACACCACGGGTTACCCTGTACCTGATCGGCGATCTGCTGTGCGGTAATATCCGCCCGCTTTACAAACTCCGGGTCAAACGGATCGGGCAGTGGACTCCAGTAGTCATTCCCACTACTGACGGTTTTAAAGTCACCAATGATCCAGCCATTGGCGAAATACGGAATGCGATCCATGTGGTAGTAACCGGGATCAACCCAGTTACCAAAGGAGGTAAAGCCCCAGGAGAGCATGCGGTCGACCGTCGTCTCGCGCCATGCGGCCATCAATTCCGCGTTGTCATCAAGGCCGTACTTACGCTGTAGGTTGGCGCGATAGAAACTGAATGTTTCTCCACGCTCGACAGCCCCGGTATGGACTTCACGGCGATAGCCGAAGTTGTCTCCCTGCGGTCCGTCATAGGAGGGCAGCCAGTTAAACATCTCCGCACGTAAGGGAGAACTCACATACCGCGTGGCAACGGCAGGCAGTGGCACCCGGTTCAAACCGGCGGAATCCTCCGGGGTCAGATCATTCTCATCGCGCTGCGGAACCGCACTCGGGTCAACATCGTAACCGGTAATGGTGGAAGTATTGGCCAATCGGACATTGGCAATACCGGAGGAAAAGAACAGATACCCTTCCGGATCCACCAGGGCCCATTTCCCATCGACTTTTTCTGTACGGAAGTATCCAGTCCCCTCCAGTTGAGGACCATCCGCCCAACCGCCAAATTGCGACCGTCCGGGCAATGGAGTATCCCGTAGCTGAGACTGCTCTGCGGATGCAATCTCACGCAATTGCTCTACACTATCGACTTTATTGACAAAGTCTCGCTTGGCATTCTGGCCAAACTTATCCACAAGGCCGCTCAGGTAGTTCTCGTCCAGAGATTTCGGCTGAATCAGGCGAACGTTATCGATCACCAGCGTCTTGTCCTCCAAAACGCCAGCAACGGAAAACTTCACGCTTTCCACCGCACTGAGATCCAGCTGTTTATCACCCCAGCGCCAGATGATGTCCTGATACTCCGTATTCCAACTGGGAGGATTTCCCCGCATTCCGGTCTCTACCGTCAGGTCCGGGCCCTTGAGCTCCATGAAATAGGTACCGGCAGAGTTTTCGGCAATCTGGATGTTCCGATTGTGTGTCTTGCCAGACGTGTCCGTGGCAGTGACATACAGATGGACGGATGATGGTTTCGGGTTTGCAATGTCCAGCGCAAATGCAAAGTTTCCTAGCTCACTCCAGTTCCAGGGAGTCTCCGGGGCAATCGTAAATCCGGCATCTTTGTGTGCCTTTGAATTCAGGATGAACTTTAGCGCTGATCCGTCGCCCGAGTTCACCAATTCAGCCTTGGCATTCTCAAGCTGAAATGCTGCAGGTATCTGGCCGCTTTCAAAGTTCCACAGAAGGGTTTCGCTTTCTTTCTGTGCATCGCCCTGGTTTCGACAAGCACCCAGCAATACCGTAACTGATGCCAGAGATAAGGACGCTAGCGTATTTTTATTTATCATTATTCAAATACTCCGTGAATGTTCAGTAATCAGTAATCCATGACTGGCTTTTTGGTATTGGTTACATCTTTGATCGGTAATTCAATCTGTTCAATCTTGCCAACAAGAAACAGATACGAACTCATGCCGATCAATGCGATTACGCCGATCAAAAACAGCGCGGGCCGAAAGTCTCCCTCCTGCACCAGAAAACCTATCGCTACCGGTATTACAACCGCAGAAAGACCGCCTATGAAGTTAAAGCAACCTCCGACAAGACCGACCATGCGCTTGGGGGCAAGCAGGGATACGAACACCCAGCTAATCGATGCCAAACCGTTGCCAAAAAATGATAGTGAAAGGAAAAAGGTTACCCAGGCGGGGTGGTCAACAAAGTTGGCGCCTATTACAGAGCCGGACAACAATAGTCCGGCTATAACGGGTACCTTTCTGGCAACCTCATTGGATAAGCCGCGTCTCACCATCCAGTCGGACAGGAAGCCTGAAAGTAATACACCGCAAAATGCCGCCAGAAAAGGTATCGAGGCAATGAAGCCGGTTTTTAGCTCGCCCAGTCCGCGATACTCGGCCAAATAGGTTGGAAACCAGGTAAGAAAGAAGATTAGTGTGCTACCGAGGCAAAATTGGCCGATATAGATGCCCCACAGTTTACGACTGCAAAAGGCCAAGCGAATATTTTGCCAGGTCACCGAGGCCGCAGAACCGCCGTTAGCCGAGGATTCACTATCCTCAATTGGAGCAGCCGCCCTCAACTCGCTCGGAGGCTCACGATACAGGCAATACCAGATGGCCGCCCAAACAATACCAATTACCCCGGAAACCACAAACAAACCGCGCCAGCCAAACCACTCCTGAATAACCGCAAGGACTGGCATTAGAAAAGCCAGCCCAATAAATTGTCCGGACGTATAAACAGCAATGGCCCCCGCCCGATCCTGCGCATTAAACCATTGGGTAACAATCTTGTTGTTCGCAGGATAGGACGGCGCTTCAAACAGGCCTATGGCCATGCGGCAACCGACCAACGCCGCTAGGGAGCTGACTAGCCCCTGCAGGATTGTCGCCAGCGACCAGGCGACAAGGATGAATGGATAGAGAATCCGCACCTTCACCACATCCACAACCATTCCACCTGGAATCTGCATGATGGAATAGGTCCAGGCGAACGCAGAAAAGATAATTCCCATCTGTACCGGGGTAAGGCTCAAGTCCTGTGAAATTGCATTGGCCGCGACCGAAATATTGGTGCGGTCCATATAATTGATCACCACGCTAATAAAGATCAGCGCCAATACACTGAAACGCCCGTTGGTCGGCATAGGATTATTCTCTCGCGTGCCCCAAATTCACATCTCGATGCCAAGATCGCGCTAAACAAGACCGACATTGTTAACAATCAACAATGGATCTGCAACCACTATTCGATTCCGAAGTAACCAGCCTCAAACACATACCGTGAAGCCTGAACTCAGGTCTACAGCCAGTGGGAATTGGCGCCACAACTGAGAAGCAAGCATGGCATCAGGGGCATGTTCATCACAAAAACGTATCTTTACCCGCTCTTCGGTTGCCATTGTTAACAATTAACATTAGGCTCAGACAGCCAAATAAAAATAATACCCTCCGCAAGCCGGAGGCAATGGAGCTTAGTGATGAAACTTTCCTACTGCGCGTTAGCAGCGCTTGTCTGTGCCTCAAATCTTCACGCCGCCGACTGGGACGGGATTCCGGTACCCGCCGACCCCGGAGCGGGCAACACCTGGGAATTACAGTCGCTTTCTGACGACTTCAATTACAGCGCCCCGGCGGCCGGCAAGAGCAGTACTTTTTTTGAACGTTGGAGCGAGGGGTTCATCAATCCCTGGCTGGGACCGGACCTGACCGAGTTTTACGCACCAAACTCGTCTGTCGAAGGCGGCAACCTGGTGATCAAGGCGAGCCGCAAGCCGGG